>NZ_CP136051.1:4466000-4785000 GCF_032999765.1 Imperialibacter roseus
GCGATACGAATGTGACTATGCTAATTATGTTTTTCATTTCTATTTCATTTAGGGTGAGTAAATTAAAATCCTACGTTTAGTCCAAGCTTGATGCTTTTCGCCACGGGATAATCATACTGTTCGTTGCCTGGGTTCAGGGCGCTTCCACTCCTGCTCACGTCAGGGTTGAAACCAATATGCTTCGTAAACAGAAAAGGATTAATTGTATTAATATAAACTCTGAGCGAGCTCAGGTTAAGGCGCTCAACGAAGGCCTCTGGCAGCAGGTAACCAAGCGTTATATTATTAATACGCAAATAGGTTCCTGTATCCAGCCACAGTTGACTGAATTGCCCACGAAAGTTGCCTGTTGGGGTATCATTAGGTCTAGGCGACCCATCGCCTGGCTCACTTTCTGACTTCCAGTAGTCGTTCATGATCGACAATTGTCTGAATCTGGATCTGTTGTTAGCCAACTGATTTCTGGAGATCGCTAAAATCTCGTTTCCCTTCGACCCCTGAATACCTATAGTTAAAGAAATATTCTTATACGACAGGTTGTTAGTCATTCCATAATAGAAATCGGGATAAGGGGAGCCCATAATGGTTTTATCAAGACTATTGATGACTCCATCAGGCACTCCCTCCGGGCCGCTCACGTCCACAAACCTTACGTCACCCACTCTTGAGGCATCTCTGGCACCCGGATTAAAAATAGGCCCTGCATCCAGCTCCGCCTGGTTTTTGAAAACACCATCAGATAACCAGCCATAAAACATACCAATGGGCTGACCTATCATGGTTATGTTGCCCCCAGAGATAATTGGGTCTCCTTCCGGCCCAAGCTTAACCACTTCGTTCTTATAAGTGGAGATGTTAAAATTAGTTGTCCATTTGAAATCACCTGTGGTATTTACAGTGCTTGCTACAAATTCCCATCCGCTGTTTTTTACCTCCCCAATATTTTTCAACGCAGTGCTGAAACCCGTAACATCAGGCACGTTCACATTCAAAAGCAGGTCATAATTCCTGGAATTGAAATAATCGATATTGAAGCCAAGCCTGTTATCAACAAAACTTAGGTCGACGCCTACGTTTATTTGCTTTTGCGTTTCCCAGGTTAGAGAAGGATTGGCCAGCCTGCCTGGCGCATATCCACCAACAGCACCGCCGCCGAGGGTATACTTGTCGTAATTGATGGTAGCATAGTGCTCATAATTACCAATGTTGTTGTTACCTGTGCTGCCGTAGCTTGTTCTTAACTTCATTTCAGAAAGAGCAGGCATGGATTGCATGAAGCTTTCGTCAGAGATTCTCCAGGCTAAAGCCAGCGAAGGAAAAACGCCAAACTTGTTCTCAGAGCCAAAGCGAGACGAGCCGTCTGTTCTCAATGAAGCTGTGAAGTAGTACTTTCCCAGGTAGTTGTAGTTGACCCTTCCCAGGTAGGATACCAAAGACCATTCGTAATAGTTTGACGTACCACCGGTGATAATCCCACTCACGGCGCTCAAAGTTGGGACAAGGTTGTTTGGGTACCTGTTACTAGTCAGACTATTTGATTCAACTGTTTCTTTTTGGGTAGTAAAACCTGCTAATCCCGAAAAATTATGGTCGCCAAAACTTTTGTTATAGTTAAGGGTAGTTTCAGTAAGCCAGTTTAAGCGAAGGGCAGAATAGTCGGAGCCTACAGCCGGATTGTTGAAAAATGCCGGAAGCTGCGGCTTAAAACTCATGCCTTTAATTGCCTGGAGGTTTGTGCCTGCCGCCACATTCACTTTCAGTTCATCAAGGATGGCGTACTCTACATTGATATTGCCAAGTAAACCTATTCCCTTTTGCCTGTTAATCACTTCATTAGCTAAAGCAACGGGATTTTGGGTTGTAACCACTGCGTCGAGTCCGCCACCAAAAGGAAAATAAGAACCATCAGGATTGTACAATGAATAGTATTGTGGAATTACCAGGGAGTTGTACAAAATGTCAGTGTTGCTGTTAACACCGTCAAAGCTGGTTCCTCCTACGTTGGTTTTGTCAACATAAGACGGGTTAATACTTGTTTTAATGGACAACTTATCGGTCAACTTAGAATCGATATTGGAGCGCAATGAATACCTTTTGAAATTACTGTTCAAAATAATTCCGTCCTGAGATAAGTATTCGCCACTGATGGCATACTTTACATTTTCGCTGCCTCCGTTGGAAGATAGCTGGTGCTGCTGCTGGGGCGCTGTTACCAGAATTTCATCGAATGGATCTTTGAAGTCGAGAGTGACACCGGGCTGAGTAGGCGTTCTTCCTTCCAGTACTTCAACAACAGTAACCGGAACAGCGATTTTCCAGGTTTCTACCGGGCCGGATACGTCATTGCCCTCGTCAATATTTCTGTTTCTTATTCCGTCAAAGTAGTGCTGCGCTTCCTCTTTTGCGGATTGAAATTCAGGCATTTTTGCGATTTTCTGAAAGCCAAAGTAGGCGTCGTATTTGAAGGTTGGCTTTCCTTCTTTTCCTCTTTTGGTATTAATTATTATCACACCGTTGGAGCCTCTCGATCCATAAATGGCAGTAGCCGAGGCATCTTTCAATACGTCGATACTCTCGATGTCATTAGGGTTGATGGTTTGAATGCTTTGCATGGGGAAACCATCTACCACGTACAGGGGATCACCTGCAGCGGAAATACTGCCTACCCCTCTTATCCTGATTTGCGGCGGCGCTCCGGGCTCACCAGAAACTGGCATTACCTGAACGCCGGCAGCCTTTCCCAGCAATGCCTGGTCTACCCTGGTGGCCCCCAAATCTTTTATCTCATCGCTTCCCACAGATGAAATCGAGCCTGTGACGTCTTTTCTCTCCATCTCTCCATAACCCACCACCACTATCTCACTCAGCTGAGCTATGTCCGAGGTCAGCATGATGTTAATTACGGAGCGCCCATTTACCGGCACTTCCTGACTTGCATAGCCAATAAATGAAAATATCAGGGTGGTACTACCTTCCGGGCTCTTTAAAGAGTAATTGCCGTCAATGTCCGTTACCGTACCGATATTGGTCCCTTTTACAATAATATTAACACCCGGAAGCGCCTCGCCTTCCTCGGAAGTTACCTTCCCCGTTATTATCACATCTTCTATAATTACTTCAAGAGAAGGTGAAGACTCCCTGTCTTTATTGGCATTAATTACTGTGATGTTTTTATTTATCTGTTTAAAACTCAGGCCAGTTTCTTTGGCAATATCCAACAACACGTCGCCAACAGTTCGTGGTATTTTGTATTTACCCGAAAACTTAACATTAGGATCAAGTTTGCCCCTGTCATATGCAAAATGGTAATCTGTTGCCGACTCGATAATTTGGAAAGTCTCAACTAAGGTATTTTTATTGAATTCAATATTCAATGGATAATCTCGCACACTCTTGGTTTCCTGAACGGATGCGAAACTGAACGTAAATGCAAAAAATTGAAGAAATAACCCGTATAGCAGTCGCCTGAACACACAGGGGGTTTGGTGTAGAAATCTTTTTAACATAACTTTGTAGTTTAAGTATGAAATAATTTATCTGGCAATATTTTTTATCTGATACATAAAAAATACTTGCGACTAAGTCGGCAGCTTTCTGGTTGCCGATTTTTTTTATCCACTTTCTATCGATTCTGTTTTCATAGGCTTAGAAAAATATTTTGACTTTGTTTCCCTTTAGTTCGTAAGTAATGTCTTGCGACGCCTGCAAAACATCCATGATATTCTTTAGGTTATCTCTCTCAAATTTCGAAGTCAGTTTCCACTCCTGATCAGGTCTCCCCACAGTAGTTATTTCCACATCGAACCAATTCTCAAGTATCTTAATCACCTTCCGATGGTCGGCATCCTTGAAATAAATGATGCCTCTTTTCCATGAGGTCATCTCCTCTACATTAAACGACTGTCTGCTAAGCTTACCCGACTGCACGTTTAGGTCGGCCATTTCACCAGGGCTTAAGAGTAAAGTCTCGTGTTCAGTGCCATCATTACCCTTCCTTACTCTACCTACCATTAATTTCCCCGTTACCAATGCCACATTGTATATATCAAGTTCCGGGAAAGACTGCACATTAAACGACGTGCCCAAAACCCTCATTTCTAAATTGGACGACCTGACGATAAAGGGCCTGCTTTTATCAGGTGTCACTTCAAAAAAAGCTTCACCCACCAGGCTCACCACTCGCTCAGCATCACCAAATACCTCCGGGTAAGAGATACTGCTGCCAGAGTTGAGAATGACTTCCGTACCGTCCGACAGGTGAATAGTCAATTTTTGGCCCTTGTGTGTCTCCTTCTGCAATTGCGGCACAGTCTCTACCACCTCCGGTGGGTTGTCAAATGTTCCCCTGCTGTAAAAAAACATTCCTATAATCAGCAACGACACAGCCGCTGCTGCAAGAGATGCCCTTCTCAACCAACTGGATTTTTTATCCTTTGCCACGTAAACTTGTCTAAATGGACTTTCATCAGTAGCTGTAATACTGTCCGTTTTCTTCACGTACTCAACCAAATCTTCCATATTGATCAGGTCATGAATCTTCCTCAGCATTCCTTCTTCATCGGCGCTCTTCTCAGTATCCCTTTTCCGATTGAATTCCAGAATCTGGTCAGACATGTGCTCATCCAATTTTCCAGAATCCAGGCTTTCAAGGATATACTTCACCTCTTCTATGCTACATTCTCCCTGGAAATACCTTTCCAACAGCTTTTTGTCCATTTTTGCTTTTGTTGCTTAGTGGTAATACAATGTGCTGGCTTGCTACCCTGAAAAGCGTTGTAAAAAAATTCAGTTCGACTGTGTATAACTGAAACTAACATGGGATGGACCTGCCCAAAACTACTCAGGCTATGCCTTACAATGACCATCACACGACACAAGTGCATGTGGCTGTATGGTTGAGCAAACGCCGCCAAAGAAAGACCGACCTGCCAGGTTCTGAGCAAATTGCCTTTCATCAAAAAAAAGCAACCCAAACTATCGATTTCTAATTTTTATGACGATGTTGTTGCCCAGTATTGCATATTTTGTAATAGCACTCATCCTATGAAAGAATCATTAGCTACGATAATTGATCAACTTAAATTAGGTGACAAAAAGGCCCTTGACACCCTATTTTACCTATATAACAAGCGGATTTACCATTTCGGTTTGAGCTACTTTCATAACAAGGAAGAATCCGAAGAAATTGTACAGGAAGTATTTTTGAAGCTTTGGTTTAATAGAAAATCCATTAACAGAGACGGCGCTTTTGAGTCGTACATTTTTACCATTGCTAAAAACACGATCCTCAATAGCCTAAAGAAAAAAATTCATCATAAAGCTTATCAGGAATACCGGCTCCATGTAGCCGACATTACTAGTAACTCAACAGAGGATGATGTTATATACCATGACTTTGAAAAGCTTTATGAGATAGCCCTGCAGGTGCTCCCGAAAAAAAGGAAAGAGATTTTTATCCTTAGCCGAATGGAAGGCCTGAGTTATCAACAAATTGCAGAAAAGCTTGGGATTTCGGTGAAGACAGTGGAAACACAAATGCAGCTTGCGCTCAAGCATTTCAGAGGGGTGTTGAAATCAAACACTGACCTCATAGTTTCTGCGTCACTCTTTTTCCTGGCTGCCAGCTAAACTACACGATTTCAAACCTTTAGCTTCATTTCTCTTTTAGCACTCACCTGACCAGTCTAGCCCGATCTTCACTTTCTCACCTCAACTGGCAGCTCATTCACACATCTTCTTCGAAAAATAAACTTCACCTAATTCAGGGTAAGGCTTGATCACATTGTACTACTTCACAGCGAAAGGCAACTACCCTAATTTCACACATAAAATATCCTGCTGCTGGCAACTGTTGGCTCAGCTTAAATTACACAACTTATGAACCTCATCATTCTTTTATCAATATCTGCCATTGTGCTGCTTGTAGCCTATTTCACCTACGGGAAGTTCGTGTTCAAAAAATTAAACATAAGCAACAAAAACACCACACCGGCACACTCCTTCGAAGATGGGATCGACTATATCCCAAGCAAAACACCCGTTGTCCTTGGGCACCACTTCGCCTCAATTGCGGGTGCCGGGCCTATAGTCGGGCCAATCATCGCCGTCACTTTCGGCTGGATTCCGGCTGTTATCTGGATATTGCTCGGAGGCATTTTCTTTGGTGCAGTACACGACCTCACCAGCATGATTGCTTCTATGAGGCACGGCGGCAAGTCTATCGGGGTGATTATCCAAAAATATATCGGGCAAGGAGGAAAGCGCCTTTTCCTGATTTTCAGCTTCGCCACGCTTATTCTAATCACTGCGGTTTTTGTTGATATCATAGCCAAAACCTTTATCAATAACCCAGGAGTAGCCTCTGCATCCATCCTGTTCATGCTGCTGGCTGTAGTTTTCGGGATTGTTAACAAAGCGACCGCAAACGTCAAACATGCCTTTTTGATCAACACCGTTATTGGCGTGCTTGCTATGTACTATTTTGTTTATCTGGGCATGCAAATACCCTTCTTACTGGATTACAAACTGTGGGTTGTGTTACTGTTGGCCTACGCCTTCGTGGCCTCTGTCACACCGGTCTCATTTCTCCTGCAACCGAGAGACTATCTAAACAGCTTTCTTTTATATGGCCTCATGATTGCCGCCGTGGTGGGTGTCTTTATTGCGAATCCGGAGATTAAAATGGACAACAACGTCCAAATCAATTCTGAAAACCTCGGCTACCTCTTCCCAGTGTTGTTTGTTACCGTGGCGTGCGGTGCCATCAGCGGTTTTCACTCGCTGGTGGCCAGCGGCACCACTTCCAAACAAATCAACAAAGAAAACGACACCAAGGTGGTGGGATATGGTGGCATGTTGATTGAGTCATTTTTAGCTATCATCTCAGTTGGAACGGTCATCATTATTAGTCGGGGAGAATACGCTAGTCGATTGGTCATCGAAGGGCCAGTGACCTTGTTTTCCGACGGACTGGGTAACATCATTTCATCTTCGGGAATCTCCGCACAGTTAGCCATTTCATTCGTGGCATTAACAGTATCAGCCTTTGCACTCACCACGCTCGATACCTGCACCAGGCTGGCTCGCTTTACAGTTCAGGAGTACTTCGAAGATGTCGACCACAAGGTAGGAAAGGCATTTGCCAAGAACCGCTACCTGGCAACTTTAGTGGTTGTCATATGCTCAGTTCTGTTGCTTACTTCTGGGGAGTTCACTACGCTGTGGCCAATTTTCGGATCGGCCAATCAGTTGCTGGCAGCATTGGCTCTTCTGGCCGTGGCCGTGTGGCTCATCAAAAATAAAATCAATCCCAACTTTGTGCTCGTCCCGATGTTTTTCATGTTTTCCGTCACCCTCAGCTCACTCCTCCTCTTCGCTATCAAAAATTTCACCGACGGCGTCTATATTTTGTCAGTCATTGCCGGCATTCTCTTCATCCTTTCCATATTACTTATTTGGCTGGCCACCCGAAGTCTGAAAAAAGAAATGAATGAACAGGGGCAAACCTTGACCAACGCCTAAGAAGGCAGGATACACAAATTCTAAATAGAAAAAAAGCAATGAAAACTCACAAAGTAGCCGTGATAGCGGGAGATGGAATAGGGCCTGAGGTTTTGGCAGAAGGGATCAAAGTGTTGAGGAAAGTTGAAGCACTTGACGGCAACATGAAGTTTGACTTTACACATTTCCCATGGGGTTGTGAGTACTATGCCAACCATGGAAAAATGATGGCCGATGATGGCATGGATCAGCTTAGGAATTTTGAAGCGATTTATTTGGGTGCTGTTGGATTCCCCGGAGTGCCGGATCATGTTTCGCTGAGGGAACTACTATTGAAAATCAGAAAGGGCTTCGATCAGTACGTCAACATTCGTCCCGTTCAACTCTTGGAGGGTGCTCCCTGCCCTTTGAAAGATGTGAAAAGAGAAGAGGTCGACATGATCGTGATCCGAGAAAACAGCGAAGGTGAGTATGCCGGAGCAGGCGACTGGCTGTTCAAAGGAAAGCCCGAAGAGGTGGTGCTTCAAACCGGCGTCTTTTCCAGAAAGGGGACAGAAAGAATCATCAGGTACGCCTACGAGCTGGCCCGAAAAGAGAAAAAGACCTTAACCAGCATAAGCAAGGCCAACGCCCTTAACTATTCCATGGTCTTCTGGGATCAGGTATTTGAAGAGGTGGGCAAGGAGTATCCGGAAGTAAAAACCGCTTCCTACCTGGTAGACGCCGCTGCCATGTTCTTTGTGAAGCAGCCGCAACGGTTCCAGATAGTGGTAACCTCCAATCTCTTTGGAGACATCATCACCGACCTGGGAGCGGCCATTGCCGGCGGTATGGGGCTTGCTGCGGGTGCAAATGTTAACCCGGAAAGGCTACACCCTTCAATGTTTGAACCAATTCACGGATCGGCGCCCGACATTGCAGGCAAGGGAATAGCTAACCCCCTCGCCGCTATTTGGTCCGCCAGCCAAATGCTTGATTTTTTTGGGTATAATGATTGGGGAAGGGCTGTGTTGAAATCCATTGAAAAAGTGATGGTGGAAAAGAAAACACTAACGCCAGATTTGGGAGGCACCTCTACTACATCAGAAGTGGGAAATGCCGTGATAGCGGCGCTTGCGGGAATTTCAAAGCCCCAATGTTAATGATTAAACCAATCAGCCAGCTCGCAGAGTTTCAGTTCATTTCTTTCTCTTATTTCTCATATCATCGGATTGCTAAAAATTAACGGAGCTCCCACGTCCGTCCCCTCCAATCACTCACTTTAGCCTTCAAAAAGGCAGTATTGGATATTTTCCCTTTCAGCTTTCAAATGATTTTAGCATGTTTAACCTGTCGTTAGTTTCAAATGCTCATTTTTTGAGCCCATCTGGTTGAAGCTTTCGAAGCACTTTATTATTTCAATAATTACTTTTCAAAAAAACCAATCCTATGAGAAGATTTACTAAAATCCTGTTTTTGCCGTTTGTTGTTTTGACACTTTTGGCTGCCTGCGGTGGCAAAGATGACGAGGGCGTATCGTCTCCGCTTATTGGCACATGGAAATACAGCTCAGTAGACGTAATAGAACTGTCAATCAATGGACAAGACGTGGTTGCGTACCTTATAGCGGAATTCGAGTTGAGCGAAGCAGAGGCACAGGAAATTGCCGACGGGTTTTCTATTAACGCCGAGGAAGAGTCCGACATAACCAATGTTACCATTGAATTTAAGGCCGACAATACCTATGTCAGCAGTCAGCCAGGCGAAGATTCGGAAACAGGCACCTGGTCATTGAGCAGTGATGGCAAAATGCTGACGGTTGACGACCAGACTTTTGAAGTTCAAACGTTGACATCAAGCAAACTTGTAGGCCGCATCAGCCAGCAGGAATCAACTGAGGTTGGGACTATGAAAATCGTGATAGAATTTAGTTTCACTAAGTCCTGATAGAATATCCTCAGGCCATTGCATACTGCGGTGGTCTGAGGATATAGTCTCATCTGAGAGTATCAAATATTATTGCATGTTAGCTCGCTTACTGCTTGCCAACTCGCACTACTGAAAGCTTCGCCGTTGGCTTGCTTCCGCCATAGGTAGCGACATACATGTTTCCCGGCACCACAAAAGAACCACTTTGAAAATAGGTTGTGCTCATAATGTGCTTTTCAACCCCATTCAAATAGAAGTGATAAGAAGCTCCCAGCTTTAAGAGGGAAAGGCTAATGGGTGTCTCTAATTTTATCTTATCTGTGTAAAGCGAATAATTATCCCAAATTTCTTTGCCTTTATTGTTGATCGAATATTCTCCACTTTCCTGATACAACCCAACGGTGATAGCATCCCATTGAAACCCGTAGATAAAGTTGAGTGAGTCGTATGTTAGTGTAAGCAGGTAATCGCTTGATTCGTCAATTGCCACCGCATCGGCTATTCCAAAATGTCTGGTCTGAAAACTTTCATACTGCAATGAGTCCTCCTTTAGAAGTAACGTATCTCCAATGACCAATTTAGTGAGGTCTTGAGTCCGGTACCAGTCTGGCACCTGCACGGCTGGATCGAACAGCTCATCGATATAATAGGAGCGCCACGAGTCGCTGAAGATATCATCTACGCACGCATCTTCTCCTCCCTCTTTCATGATACTGGCACATTCGCCTAAAAGTAACCTTTCATTTTTGTGTTGCCGCTCTAAAACACAATGACCCAGCTCGTGAAAAACAAGCATTTCTCTTTGTCTGTCATTCATTTGCTTCCAAATGAGTGGAGCTAGCTTGATGGTTTTGGAGAAAAATGTCCGTTTCGAACTCCCTGCTTTATTGTCTGGCAGATTGATGAATTCAATCGTCAAACCTCGACGGACATTCGAAAAATCATGGCCCCGTAGTTCAGCCTCACGAATAAACGAGTCAACGTAGCCACTAACATCGTGGGGAACATTCGTACCACACCCCGTTAAAGCAAACATCCCAACCAAGCCCAACACTTTAAGAACGCTGGATTCAGTTGGGATGCTATTTCTTTTCATTAGCTTATTTCGAGGCAGCCTCTATCCAGGCCTTCACCTCGTCCATGGTTGGATTAGTAACGTCGTTCAGCTTCAGTTTCTTGCGCATGCCGCACACATCGTTGAAAAGCTTGCTGTCTTTACTATCAGCAATGGCCTCTTTGGTAGACATGTTGAGTTTTTGAAGTATCGGTACCAGCTCGGCCCTCACCCCCAGTTTCTCATAGTCTTTTTCCATTAGCTCAGCCACTTTCTTCTCAGGCCTCATTTGAGGGAAGAACAACACCTCCTGAATGGATGGTGAGTTGGTCATGATCATGCTCAACCTGTCGATACCAACACCGAGCCCAGCGGTTGGAGGCATACCGTACTCAAGTGCCCTAAGGAAGTCCTCGTCGAGCATCATGGCTTCATCGTCGCCTCTTTTGCCCAGCTCAAGCTGCTCTTCAAAACGCTTACGTTGATCAATCGGATCATTCAGCTCGGAGAACGCATTGCAAATCTCTTTGCCATTACAGATCGCTTCGAAACGTTCCACAAGCCCCTCTTTACTGCGGTGCTTTTTCGCCAGCGGTGACATCTCAACCGGATAATCGGTAATGAAAGTCGGCTGGATCAGCTTGTGTTCGCAATGTTCACCGAAGATCTCGTCAATCAGCTTGCCTTTACCCATAGAGTCATCAATAGGTACTTCCAATTTCTTTGCAGTAGCCCTTAGTTCCGCCTCATCCATGCTACTAATGTCAATACCAGTAAAATGCTGTATCGCCTCAAACATGGTGAAGCGCTTCCACGGACGCTGGAAGTCGATAACGTTCTCCCCCACCTGCACCTGGGTGGTTCCATGGAGGTCAAGAGCGATTTTCTCAATCATCTCCTCCACAGTATCCATCATCCAGTTATAATCTTTGTAAGCTACATACAGCTCCACCTGGGTAAACTCAGGGTTGTGAAAACGAGACATGCCCTCATTCCTGAAATCCTTTGAAAACTCGTACACGCCATCAAACCCACCCACAATCAGCCTCTTCAGGTACAACTCATTGGCAATGCGCAGGTAGAGCGTCATGTCCAGCGTGTTGTGGTGCGTTTTGAACGGACGAGCAGCAGCGCCGCCATACAACGGCTGAAGAATGGGTGTTTCCACCTCCAGATAGCTTTTATTGTTCAGGTATTCCCTGATAGAGTTCACCAGCTTGGTACGCTTAATAAACGTGTCCTTCACGTGAGGATTCACCACTAAATCCACATAGCGTTGGCGATAACGTTGTTCCGGATCAGTGAAGGCGTCGTGGAGCACTTTGTTGCCGTGTTCGTCCTCTGTTTCTTTTACAATAGGAAGCGGCTTCAGTGCTTTTGTAAGCAGTTTAAACTCCGTCACGTGCACGGATATTTCACCGGTTTGCGTCGTAAACACGAACCCTCTGATGCCTACGATATCACCAATACCTATTTTCTTTTTGAAAACATCGTTGTAAAGCGTCTTGTCTTCACCGGGACAAATATCATCTCTCCGAATGTAGATTTGAATCCGCCCTGAGGCATCCTGCAACTCGGCAAAAGAAGCTGACCCCATGATGCGCCGACTCATAATGCGGCCGGCCATCGATATATTTTTATAGTCGGTCTTGCGCTTTTCGTAGAATTCATGAATCTCCTCTGCAGCCACGCTGACCTCGAAGGTTTCGGAAGGGTAGGGATTAATACCGGCTGCTATGAGTTCTTCTCTCTCTTTCCGGCGCAAAATTTCCTGCTCGCTTAAATGCATCGACTTATGTAAGGTTTAATCAGTATCAGCCAGTTAGCTGATTATCAAATGAGGGGCAAAGTTAACTGAAAGTCGAAAAAAATACTGGATTGGCTCAGTAATAGTTGGAAAGTAGTTGACTAAGCCAAATAAGACCTCCAAATATGTTCGTTGGTAAAAATATTGGTTAGCATCTGGCGTTTACAATGGATCAATCCTGCCAGATATGAAAGTTTCAGTGAATCTCTGTTTTCTGTTGCTTGCTTCGTTTTTCTGCTACTCTCAAAAACTTGGGCTTGGCTTCGGCACAAATGGCATAAATGTAAAAACAGCCTCATTCAATAAGTTAAGATTCATCGGTAGAGTGAGCCCCACTTTCTCCGATGATTTTACCGTAGTTAATTGTAGCGTGGAAATAGGCCGCAATTTCATTGTGGAGGAGCATGCTTCCCTGTATGCAGGGCTCGGCGCAGGAACTCCCTTTAGCGAGGCTTCCAAAATAGTAGATGAGGACAAGTGGTTTCTTACCATCCCAATTGGGCTTGAAATTTTCCCTTTCAGCAACAGAAAAATAAGTTTTGCGGCAGAGGCGGGTCCGCAATTCGACTACGAAAACCTCAATAGATACCCCGGGAAACCAAGCTGGACGATATCTCCTAAAGGGCTGATTGAGTTCTGTTACTATTTCTGAAGCCCCCACAATTGAGTATTAATTCCTCCCTCTCCGCTCAATCTCCTTCTTAATAAAGCTAAACTCCCTACCCGTCTGCCCGGCTACCGACGTATTCTCCTCTGCACGCCTGATCAGATAGGGCATCACCTTTTCCAGCGGGCCGTAAGGCACATACTTTGCCACGTTGTAGCCCTCCTTCGATAGCTTAAACGAAATATTGTCGCTCATGCCGTAGAGCTGCGCAAAAAACACCCCCGGATCATCCTTGGCTATGCCATATTGTTGCATCAGTGAAGTGAGCAAGGCATTCGACTGCTCATTGTGGCTTCCCGAGCAAAACGCAATCCGCTTGTGGTTCGCTGCGCAGAAATCAAGTGCCCTGTTGTAGTCAATATCCGTGGCTTGCTTCGTCGGTTGAATGGGATCCTTGTAGCCCAGCTCCTCCGCCCGCTCACGCTCGTTCTCCATATAAGCACCACGCACCAGCTTCACGCCCAGGTAAAACCGTTCTGTTTTCCCTTTTTCGTGCAAACCAACCAGCTTGTCGTAAGCATCCCATCTGTAAAATTGCACTGTAGTGTAAACAATTGCCTGCTCTTTGTTGTACTTCCGCATCATTTCCAGCGCCAACCCGTCTATCACCCCCTGGTAAGCATAGTCTTCTGCGTCAATAAATATCCTGACATTTAGCTCGTGGGCTTTGCTGCAGAGCTCTTCAACCCGACGGTGAATATTGTCAAATGCCTTCTGCTCTTTGCCATTCAGTTGTTTGCCATCCTGCGACTTGGTCATCAACTCTTCTGAGCCCAAACCTGATACTTTCATCACGGCAAAAGGAATGTGAGCACTGGTGGCAGCGTTCATGACTGTCTGCAGTATTTCCTCCTTATTGGCATCAAATCCAGCCTCTGTTTTCTCCCCCTCGGCAGAGTAATCGAGTATGGTGCCGATGCCTGAAGCACCAAGCTCAGAAATCGTTTGTTTGCACTCCTGAATCGTCTCACCACCACAGAAATGCCCGAAAACAGTACTTTTTATGAGTTTTTTGATGGGCATTTTCATTTTTAGTGCTAATATTACGCCCTGTGTTCCAAAGCGCACCAAAAAGTTACTGTTCATAGCGGCGAATAGCCAATACATCTTCTTCAATTCCCGGTCCGACTTAGAAGCAAAAGCTACTTCGGTATCTTCGAAGGTAAAGGGATGGGTAACGGGCATGGTTAATGTGTTTAATTGGAGTGCAATAATAAGTAAAAGACTAGTTTGATCGTTTTTAGTTTATAAAAAATAAGTGAGGTGGGTATGGAGCTTACTATTGACAAATTTGAATCCTGGTCTCCGGTAAAAGAAAGACCATTGATTATTTCAGGGCCTTGTAGCGCTGAATCAGAAGAGCAACTCATGGACACCTGTACCCAACTGTATAAGGAAGGTATCAGAGTGATGAGAGCTGGTGTGTGGAAGCCAAGAACTCGTCCGGGCGGATTTGAGGGCATAGGCAAAGAAGCCCTTGGCTGGATCCAGAACGTGAAGAAAGAGTTGGGTGTCAAATTTGCTGTTGAAGTAGCCAACCCCGACCACGTAGAGGCTTGTCTTGCTGCTGGCATCGACATCCTTTGGGTAGGCGCCCGCTCGACGGTGAACCCCTTCACTGTGCAGGAAATTGCCGACTCTCTTGTAGGCGTTGATGTGCCTGTACTGATCAAAAACCCTATCAACCCCGATCTTGCATTGTGGCTCGGGGCTATCGAAAGAATTAACAAGGCCGGTATCACCAAAATTGGTGCTATCCACCGTGGTTTCTCGTCTTTCCAGAAAACGAAATACCGCAACGTGCCCGCATGGCAGTTTCCTATCGAATTGAAAAGGGAGTTCCCTGAAATGCCTTTGTTTGGTGACCCCAGCCATATTTGCGGTAACAGAGAAATGCTTCTGGATGTCGCTCAAAAAGGGTTGGACTTGAACTATGACGGCCTGATGATCGAGTCGCACAGAGATCCGGACAACGCATGGAGTGATGCCAAGCAGCAGGTGACGCCTGCCCGCCTGGGTGAAATGGTAAGGGAACTGAAACCAAAAAGCGCTCATTCAACTGACGCCACTTTCAATCATTTCATGGAGCAAATGCGTGATCAGATTGACAACGCTGACCGTGAAATCCTTGAAGCCTTGGCCAACAGGATGCGCCTGGTAGAGAAAATGGGTGAGTTCAAGCGTGACAACAACGTAACTATCTTCCAGGTAGACCGCTGGAATGAAATTTACAAGAGCAGAGCTGAGTGGGGCAAGTCACTTTCCCTTTCTCCTGACTTTGTAGAAGAAACCTACAAGCTGATCCACGTTGCTTCTATCAAACAGCAAACTGAGATTATGGCTAAAGTACCTGCAGGCGGAGAAAAGTAAAAATGATTCTCGGTAACGTAGAAATAACGAACAACCTCCCCGAGTCATTGGGGAGGTTTTTTTCAGTCCAATCCTATTCAAAGGTGGCTGTGCTGGTGGACGAAAATACCAGGCAGCATTGCTATCCAAAAGTAGCTGCTCACCTTCCCGGGCACTCGGTGATTGAAATAAAAAGCGGTGAAGAGGAGAAAACGCTGCGGACTTGTGAGCACATCTGGAACGAGCTTACCAAGCTGGAGTGCGACAGGAAAGCGCTGCTCGTCAACCTTGGCGGGGGCGTAATTGGTGACATGGGCGGCTTCTGTGCTGCCACCTACAAGCGGGGCATCAAATTTCTGAACCTGCCCACCACCCTGCTGGCTCAAGTAGACGCCAGTGTCGGCGGCAAGCTGGGCATCGACTTCCACGGCCTTAAAAACCACATCGGCGTTTTTCAGGAGCCGGAAAGAGTCATCGTATCCTCTGATTTTCTGGCCACATTACCTGAAAGAGAGCTCAGGTCTGGCTTTGCAGAAGTGCTGAAACACGCCCTGATTGCAGACGCCAGTTACTGGAAGACTCTCACTGCGAAGACATTCGGTGAGCAACCCTGGAACGACCATATTCAGCACTCTATTGAAGTAAAAAGTGGTGTGGTCGACAAAGACCCAAAAGAAAATGGTCTGAGAAAAATCCTCAACTTTGGGCACACTATTGGCCATGCCATAGAAACTGCCCTGCTCAACTCCGGTAACAGGTTGCTCCACGGCGAGGCCATTGCTATCGGGATGATTGCTGAAGCCTACCTGTCGACAAAAAAGACAGGGCTTTCACAAGGAAGCTACAAAGAGATTACGCAGTACTTACTGGCAACCTACCGTCCGGAGCAGATAGGTGAGGCAACGATTAAAAAAGCTGAAAGCTTAATATTACAGGATAAGAAAAATGAAAAAGCTACCATTAAGGGTAGCTTGTTGAGTGCCATTGGTCAATCAGAATACGATGTGATTATTACTTTAGGGGAAGTTAGGGAAGCCTTGACTGAGTTCAACTCAGTGGTGAATCTTTCTTCTGCTAAATAAAAAAATGATCGTCTTCGTCTCTCTTCTTCACAGGTGTGGTTTTAGCCGATTTTGAAACACGGGCTTTAGTAACCATTCCTTTGATAGGAGTAACGCCGAATACTGTAATTGCACCAATAACTGCACCTGCAACGATGGTAGTTATGGTTTTAGATCTGTTCATAATAAAAAAGGGTTTAAAGCATTTAATCACAACAACGATGCCAGACTGCCGAAGGTTTTGAAAATTATTTTTACGTCACCTTTACCAGACTAACATAAAGACAATTAAATCGGGTATTTCCACTAAGCATACCATGAATAAAATTTCGATCAACACCTCCGCCGCCATTCCCGCAGCATCCACTATCAACCTGAGCGCCTCCAAAAGTGAGAGTAACAGGGCCCTGATTATACAAGCACTTTCTGATGAAAAAATTAACCTCAACAATCTTTCTGATGCCCGTGACACACAAACGATGATGCGCTTACTGGCCTCAAAAGACAAAACGTGGGACGTGCTGGACGCTGGAACAACCATGCGCTTTCTAACCGCCTACCTGGCGCTTACGGGAAAAGATCAAACTATAACGGGCTCAGAACGCATGCAGCAAAGGCCCATCAAGCTATTGGTAGATGCCCTGCGAGAGCTGGGAGCGAGCATCGATTACCTGAAGAATGACGGCTATCCACCACTTAAAGTCTCAAAAATCACTCAGCAAAAAACGGACTCCCTGAAAATACAAGGCAACATCAGCAGCCAGTACATTTCAGCCTTGCTAATGATCGCCCCTATGTTGCCTAACGGTCTTACCATCGAACTGGTGGGAGACGTGTTCAGCAGACCCTACATAGAAATGACACTCGGCCTCATGCAGCAGTTTGGAGTAAAGAACGAGTGGAAGGAAAATACCATCGCCATTGCACCGCAGAAATACACTGCAAATTCCTATACCATTGAGTCGGACTGGTCAGGCGCCAGTTACTGGCTAAGCATGGTGTCGCTTTCCAAAAGCAGCAAAGTAAATCTTACCGGGTTAAGAGAAAACTCCTATCAGGGCGACATCCGCATCAGGGAAATCATGCACGGCCTGGGGCTCACCACCAGGTTCAGTGGAGAAGAGTTCCTGATCGAGAAAAAGAACAGCGTTTCACCCATGGTTATCGACTTTAAGACCTGCCCCGATTTGGCCCAGACAGTAATGGTGGTAGCCACCGGTCTGAAAAGCCCTATTTCAATGACGGGCCTTGAAAGCCTGCGCATTAAAGAAACCGACCGGCTGGCGGCCATGCAAACTGAGCTGGCAAAGTTTGGGGCTACGCTGGTAGAGGAAACGCCCGGTTTTTGGGAATTGGAGCCTCCGACCGAACTTCCTGAAGGCCCCGTAACGATTAGCACCTACGAAGACCACCGCATGGCCATGGCGTTTGCGCCGCTGGCTCAAAAAGTGCCTTTGATCATTGAAGAGCCGGAGGTGGTGAATAAGTCGTACCCAGGGTTTTGGGAGGATTGCAAAAAATACGGGCTGGATATTAAAGAAGCATAGTCAATGGAAATCGTCTACCAGCAAGAGCAGGATTTAACCGTGAAGGACTTCACGGAGCTGCTCATTAGTTCTACCCTCGGTGAGCGGCGTCCCGTGAACGAGCCTGAGCGCATAGAAGAGATGCTCAGACATGCCAACCTCACCGTTACCGCAAGGCACAATGGAAAGCTGGTAGGCGTAAGCCGCAGCCTCACCGACTGGGTGTATGCCACCTACCTGAGCGACCTGGCGGTGCACATCGAATACCAGCACAAAGGAATTGGCAAGGAGCTCATTCGCCGGACAAAGATGCTGGCACCCAAATCTAACGTGATACTACTGTCGGCTCCAGCTGCTGTCGACTACTATCCAAAAATTGGAATGACTCACCACGCCCATGCTTTTTGGCTGAGGGATTTGAAGGAGCTGAAGTAGGCTTTTCGTCGCCTATTTGTTCAATCGACAGCGGGAAAAACAATCCGATATGATCGAAATTATCATGATTTGTCAGCCTTTCAAGCGCCTCGCCCTTTCAATTCAATCTAACATTCTTCTACCTTCAAGCTTCTCCTTCATGCAGAAAATGATCTTAATCACTTTTTAGTGATGATATAATTCATATCTATAACGATATAGAAAATATAGATTTATACTATCGATCAGAATATTGTAGATTTGGATATCGAACAAAAAAATCTGTCAATAATGGAAAATAAAACACACGCTGGAGGAGCCTACGATGTAAACGGAGCAGAAATGTGCCCGTTTCTGAATGGCGAACTCAATCAAACCGCAGGTGGTGGCACATCAAATCGTGATTGGTGGCCCAACCAACTGAAAGTAAACATCCTTCGTCAGCATTCTTCCCTGTCTGATCCGATGGGCGAAGACTTCAACTACGCTGAAGAGTTTAAAAGCCTTGACCTAAAGGCTTTAAAGAAAGACCTAACTGCCCTGATGACCGACTCACAGGACTGGTGGCCTGCTGACTTTGGTCACTACGGCGGTTTATTCATTCGTATGGCATGGCACAGCGCCGGCACATACCGCATTGCCGATGGCCGTGGTGGCGCAGGAGCCGGCCAACAAAGATTTGCTCCCCTCAACAGCTGGCCCGACAATGTGAGTCTTGACAAGGCCCGCAGGCTACTCTGGCCTATCAAGCAGAAATACGGAAAGAAAATCTCCTGGGCTGACCTGATGATTCTCACAGGCAACGTAGCCCTGGAATCCATGGGCTTCAAAACCTTCGGTTTCGCTGGTGGTCGTGAAGACGTTTGGGAGCCAGAACTAGACGTTTACTGGGGTCAGGAGACCACCTGGCTGGGCGGCGATAAGCGTTATGCTCATGGTTCGAAAGGTGTCGAAAATCAGCAGTCTGTGGTTGTATCGGATGACGATGCAGACGGGGGCACGCACTCAAGAGAACTCGAGAACACACTGGCCGCAGTACAAATGGGACTGATATATGTTAACCCGGAAGGGCCGGATGGCAACCCTGATCCCCTTGCAGCTGCCAAAGATATCCGTGAGACGTTCGGTCGTATGGCAATGAATGACTACGAAACCGTGGCACTGATTGCAGGTGGACACACATTTGGTAAAACCCACGGCGCAGCTGACGCAAGCCAGCACGTAGGGCCTGAGCCAGAAGCGGCCGGTATTGAGCAACAAGGCTTCGGCTGGAAAAACAGCTACGGGTCAGGTGTTGGTGGCGATGCTATCACCAGTGGTTTGGAAGTAATCTGGACAACCACACCAACGAAGTGGAGCAACAACTTCTTCGAGAACTTGTTTGGCTACGAATGGGAATTGACCAAGAGCCCGGCAGGTGCGCACCAGTGGAAGCCTAAGGGTGACGCAGGTGCAGGTACCGTGCCCGATCCTTTTGATCCGTCGAAGCGCAGGTCACCATCAATGCTTACTACCGACCTGGCACTAAGAGTGGATCCAGCCTACGAAAAGATTTCAAGGAACTTCCTGGAGAACCCCGATGAGTTCGCAGATGCCTTTGCCAAAGCGTGGTTCAAACTTACTCACCGTGACATGGGACCTCGTGCCCGTTACCTCGGGCCTGAGGTTCCGGAAGAAGACCTGATCTGGCAAGATCCGATCCCAGCTGCGACACACAAACTAGATGATAACGACATTGCTTCCCTGAAAGCGAAAGTACTTGCTTCAGGACTGTCCGTATCAGAGCTGGTGTCAACTGCCTGGGCTTCTGCCTCCACCTTCCGTGGCTCCGATAAGCGTGGTGGTGCCAATGGAGCACGCATCCGACTTTCACCGCAGAAGAACTGGAAAGTGAACAACCCGGCTCAACTGGCAAAAGTATTGGCAAAACTGGAAGGCATCCAAAAGGATTTTGGCAAGCCAGTATCAATGGCTGATTTGATTGTGCTGGCTGGATGCGCAGGTGTTGAACAGGCTGCTAAAAACGCCGGACAAGCCATCACTGTGCCTTTCACTCCCGGACGTGCTGATGCGTCGGCAGAGCAAACCGATGTAGAAGGTTTTGCGGCACTTGAGCCACAGGCCGATGGGTTCCGCAACTACTTGAAGAAAAAATTCACCGTATCTGCGGAAGAGCTACTGATTGATAAGGCCCAGTTGCTAACGCTAACTGCACCAGAAATGACTGTGCTTGTGGGTGGCATGCGTGTGCTTGGCACCAACTTCGACGGATCCAAGCATGGTGTATTTACCAATCGTATTGGCTCATTGAGCAACGACTTTTTTGTGAACCTGCTCGATATGAGCACCACATGGAAAGCTGTTTCGGCAGATGGGGACGTATTCGAGGGGCACGATGCTAAGACTGGCAAAGTAAAATATACAGCCACTCGTGCCGACTTGATCTTTGGCTCCAACTCGGAGCTTCGTGCCCTGGCTGAAGTATATGGCTGCAGCGACTCTCAGCAGAAGTTCATCAAGGACTTTGTGAAAGCCTGGGACAAGGTGATGAACCTCGACCGTTTCGATTTGGCTTAATGATGGTATAAATATTTAAAGTGAAAAGGTGGTCTGGAAACAGGCCACCTTTTTTATTAGCATGCTCATTTTCCTCTTAAGAGTTGGGTATCTCTGGCTAGCGATATTCAAAAATCGGCGCTCTGTAAAATCTATTCAGGGCTATTCAGTGGTAGCGTAAACCTGAAATCACTTCCATCCCCTTCCTTACTCTTGAGCCAAATGTCGCCGCCGAGCTTTTTTACAAATTCCTTGCAAAGGGCTAACCCTAAGCCAGAACCTTTTTCGTTTGCAGTGCCCAACGAAGATGTGTTTGCAGACATCTTGAACAACTTCTTACTAACTTCCTCCTTTATTCCAAGTCCATTGTCGGACACAGAAAATTGAACTTGGTTTTGCTCCAACACAACCGACACGATGATGCTGCCTCCGGATTTGGTAAACTTGATAGCATTAGAAATAAGGTTTCTCAATATGGTTTTCAACATCCTTTCGTCGGTGTATATTTCTATTCCCTCCGAAGCGATCTGACTTAGAGATATATTCTTGGTTCTTGCAATTGGGTCTAACAGCTCAATCACGTGTCGAATAGTCGTTGATAAATCTATTTTTTCCGGTTTATAATTGATCTCTCCTGTCTGCGATTTCGCCCAATTCAATAGGTTATCGAGTAAGGCCAGTGTGTTCTTGACTGATACTTTTATGATCTCTAAATACTCCGCCGATTTTCCCGTGTCCGATTTTCTTACCCGTTCAATCAATAATTCTGATAACCCTAAAATATTATTCAATGGTGCCCTTAAATCGTGGCCCATAATGGAAAAAAGTTTGTCTTTGGTCGCATTCAGCTCTATTAATCGCATTTCACTTTGCTTCAATGCTTGCTCGGCTTTTTTGCTGGCAGTGATGTCCCGAACTACGCCAACAAGAAATCTTTTTCCACTGGCATCAACATAGCGTGACTTTCTGGTGGAAATGATCATCGTTTCGGCTCCCCTCACTGTTAGTGTTTCTTCATTTATGTTTTCCTTTCCGTCAGCAAGAACCTGGCTGTCAATTTTTAAGAAACTTTCCCGCTCATCAGGAGGAACATGCTCGGCAAGGGTTTTACCCATAATTTCTTCACGAGGTAGGCCAAACATTTTACAAAAGGCGTCATTAACCAGTACCAACCTACTTTTATCATCCTTTACAAATACGGAGTCACCCATGTTGTCGAGGATTGTATGGATGTACCCATCTGCCACCTTATTTTGCTCTACTAAAGATTCTTTTTGTCCTTTTTTCTGCTGGTTTTGAGCCGAAAGTTGCGATCGCAAAATTTCATTTTGCTTTTTAAGTTCAGCAATTTTGTCTTCTAGTTCCAAGCGGGTTAGTTTGTCGGTCATTTTTTGGGTGGTAGCAGGTGGCAGCACAATTGCAATTTTTCATCTTTCACAAAGCTGAACTGCACTTATTAGCACCAGACTAAATTAACTCTTGTGGCGGAGATTCCAAGCCTCATAACCTATTTCGTGCTCAATGCACTTCGCTCATTCCTTCATTAAGGACTTTATGAAAACCTTGGGACAACATAGTGCGCCCTGACCACTTCAATCTGGTGCAACCAGGCGAGCGAAAGTTTTGAAATGGCTACCAAAGTAAAAAAGGCAGCCTGAAACAGGCTACCCTTTTTTGTTTATAGCACGGTCATGAGTGATTCAAATGAGCACTTCTTGCGCACTGTCTCACCCAACAAAAGGTCTTTCTCAGATATCCGTCAACGGAATTACTCTGCCCCCACCGTCTCAGTGTTTACAACTGGCCAAACACCCGGTGACGGCACGCTCACTCCTTTGGTCTCTCCTCTTTCAGTATCCTGCCCGAAGTAGTACAAAGGCCATCCTTTGTAAGTAAGCTGGCTCTCACCAAATACGTCGATTGAACCAAAGTCGCTTTGGCTGGCAGCAGAAACAACTGCTTTGAGTTCTTTGGCATACACGGGCCAAATTGTATTGTTAGAAAAATCGCTGGCAGTGAAAGTGTTAACGTCTTTTGAGTCGTTGGTAAATGCATACAGTGTCCTGCCCGATGCATTCACGAAGAAAGCAGTAGCTCCTTCTCCTTCTTCATACGTTGAAGTGTAGTTCTTCCCGTCGTTGCCAACCAGTTGTGCATTTGCCATCATGATGGAATAGTCGGGTTTGGCCACAAAAAAGGCCCCTCCGGCACCGTCGCCGGCGGTAGCACCTGCTGTTTCAAGCACGCCGTCGCCAGCCGGAGAAAAGTAATAAAGCGGCCAGCCTTTGTAGGTTGTTTGCTTGGAGCCATTGCTGTGGGTGATCACTGCAAAATCGCCAGCTTCCAGGCCTGTGCCAATCTGCGGTTCTTTCGCATAGTAAATAGGCCATTTGCTAAGACAGCCATCTACACAAGCACTGTTTCCCGACACGTCTTTTGCGAAAACATATAATGTGACACCATCGGTATCAGTCAAAATCTGGCCGAGTGTTGCGTTAGTTGATAGTTGGATGGCTGTAGCTTCCTCCGCATCAGGATTTTCGCTATCATCACCACATGCCGTAATGGTTGCCATTGCCAGCAACACTAGTACAAATATTGCATTCAATTGCTTGACTAAGTTTTTCATTTTTCTTTAATCTGGTTTAATAATTCGTTTGGTGTTCGGCCAAATTCTTTGCTGCTTAAATAGTTTCTTGTTCATGTAGTGCCTGTCAGACAATACTCTTCTGTCTCAAAACCGGGTCTGGTTTCGGGTAGAGTTGGGGCGCACGGCGTTATGAAATATTGAACTGAGGGATATTTCTCGTCAGCTCAAATCAATTAGTCCGTATTAATAACGTGGATGCTAGTTCAGTTGAAAAGTTCTTGAGACATTAAAACCGAAGTGAATTTCGCCTTTGAAAAAATCGTTGGTCGTTTCTGACACGAAGCCCTTAGGCACCATTGAGGTGGCATTGGTGAACTGGAGTTGGAACACGTGCCCTCCCGTTTCAATATCGACCCCTATGGCCAGCGCATTCTGTGTATTTTCGTTGAGGTGCTGAAACTGATAGTAATATTCTGCACAAAGTGCCACTCGCTGCGAAAGTTTGATGCGTCCACCCATACCCAGCGCTAAGATGTCATTGTTCAGATCCGTTTCGCCAATCAGGTTGCGGTGCACCCAGGTGGGCATCAGCTGGAGCGAAAGGCCGTTGTTAAACTTTCTGGCCAGCAAAAGCTGATGTGTAAAAGCAAGCTTGTCGGTAAACTGCAGATCGTACGTAGGATCCTTCAGGGTCTTCAATGCCATAGAGCTCAGCCACGTGGCGGACAGCGGAACACTCCCTTTGCCCGTCGACTGACGAAGCAGGCGATATTTGACAAACCCATCGTAGGTCTTTTCAAAAGAGCTCCTGCCAGCTCCCGCATAGAGCCTGTCGTTGAGGGCATACTCCAGTCCGATGCGTACCAGGGCGTTGTCCAGCCCAAAAAGCTCATAGGCTCCACCGTCGATAGTACCAAACCGGTGTGCGATGATAAAATCCATCACACCTTGCTTTCTGGTTTCAATGGAATGACCGTTGATAAGTCTGGTGCCTTTGAAGGTGGCATCCACCAGCGTCTTCTGATCGGCCTGCTCTGCTTCCAGACCAGCCAGAAGATCATCCTGGGCCAGCAGCGGCAAAGCCAATGCCAGCGAGATAAGGGTTGAAGTGATCTGCTTTACCATCATTTTGGACGTGAGAAATTAAAAAATGCCTTTACTTCGACTACCTCCGCAATGTTCTTGAACACGATGGTGGGTATCTCGATATCGAAATCAGCCACCGCCAGATTGAAGGAGGTAGTAGCTTTCAAGTCTTTAGCAGAAACATCAAATTTGACTGCTGTCTTCAGTGGCTTCTTCACTCCGTGGATTTCTATTTCCCCATCGGCTTCTGCTTCAAAGCTCCCGCTTTTCGAAAAGTCAAGTGCAGCGAAGTTGCTGATGACCCCCTTGAAAGTCGCTCTCGGAAATTTGTCCGACTCCACGTAGTTTTCGTTGAAGTGTTCCTCCATCAGGCTCTTGTCAAAGTGAAACCCCTTCATCAGCATCGAAACTGCCAGCGTTCCTTTTTCAAGGTCTATTGCACCCAGCACCTCCTTGTTAGTGGCTTCAATGTTTTCCAGCGGTGCTTCAGAAAAGAAGGTGGCGGTTCCGCTGCGATCCACCATCGGGCCCTGCGCCATCGCCAGGCCCGCTGTGATCAAGCCAAGAATGATTGTTAATATTTCACGTTTCATATTTCTTCTGTCTTTACTTTCAACTGTTAAAAAATGGGAGCTACACGATTTTCTCGTATGCCGCTTGTTGGTTATTGATACTGCTGTCATTTATTAATCAATTTTGTAAGGCGCCATCATCCACCCAGCAGGCAATAGCATCTTTTTGTGCTTGAGTAAGTGTCGACCCTCTGGGCATCGATCCACTCGCTGTTCTTGCTTTGATGGAGCTGGCCCTGGCTTGAATAGTAGCGAAAGACCTCAGGTCGGGAGAGATGCTGCCGTTGTGGCAACCCGAAACCGCACAGCTGTTTTCAATAATGTTTTTGACAGAGTTCTCGTAGCTAACGCCCGCCAACACCTCCACACTCTCGACGATCTCACAACCCAGCTGGTCTGCTATTTTCACGGTATAAGTACCCCTGGTCAGGCCAGAAAAAGTCCTCCCCGTCTGAGGCTGGCCTTCGTTGATACTGTAGAGGTAGGGCTCCACGCCGCCAGAGGCTACCACCTCAATTTTCCCCTCTGTTGACCCACATCCCGACTCCTCCACCACAATTTCCTGCAGGTTCACTCCCTCCAGGTTTTGAATCGGAATAGTTACCTCACTTGCGCAGCCTTTCGCATCAGTCGCTACCACCACATAGTTTCCAGCTTCGAGGCTACTGAAGACGCCATCCGCATTTGTGCCAGCTTCTGACGTATATACATAAGGAGGCTCACCTCCAGCCGCATTGACCCTAAAGCTCCCAATGGCTGCGCCACATTCGGTCGCTACGCTTTCCAATACGTCTATTTCCACTGGCGACACCGAGCAATCTACCTGTGGTTCAGCCTGGTCCCAGGTGCACGACATTGTGGTGAGAAAAAATAGCACGCTGACAGTGCCACGAATTAATCTTGTTTTCATCATTAAAAAATAGTTTTGCTAGCAACCCCGCCCGGTTTCTAAAAAAGAAGAACAGCCAAAAGGTTGCCATTTATCTTCTTCCCCAACGTAAGCCAAAAGCCCACTGGCAGCATTTAGGAGCTGTATTTCTAGTATTATTTGATGACAAAATTAGATATAACCAATAGGGTGTGGCTAGCACAATACCGCCAATTGTGTTAACATTTCCGACATAGGGTATAACAAAACCGACAAAACGTGGTAGTTCCGACGCTGATAATCAGCGGCTTAGTAGCAAAAGATCGGAGGGGCTTGATCCAAACTCTTTTTTGAAACATTTAGAGAAATAGGACGGATTGGCAAAGCCTGTTTTAAAGGCGGCTTCTGCAATCCCAAACTCACTACCCATAAGCAGTTCCTTCGCACGGTGCAACCGCACAGAGGTAATCAGCTGATTGGGCGACTTATTGGTCACCGCCTTCAGCTTGCGCTGGAGTTGGCGTTCGCTGATGCCAATCTCCCGGCAAAGCATTTCCACGCCAAAAAGCTCGTTCTCCAAATGAGTATCGATACTCTGCAGCACGTTTTCCAGGAAGGAATCATTTTGCAACACCTTCTTTGGAGAAATTTGTCCCGCTTTTTCATCGGCACTGAGTGGATCGGTTACACTGAACAGCAAAAACGACTCGCCCGAAAGCGTTTCGTACACCGCCTTATACTGCGTGAAACTCACACCCGCTCCCGACAGCAGGCTTTTTACAGTTTGTGTGACGAGTATCTGGTTGGGTTTCGCCAGTTGAAGCATGGCGTCGACAAAGGCCTCGGTTTCACCGCTGATGAAGTGAGCCTCATCTACAGCCCCTTCTCTGATGTGAATACCAATGGCCAGCTGGGCAGACATGCTCTGAATGGCATCCACGAGATCGATGCTGCAATGAACGGCCTTGCTTGGCCCTTCAAATATAGCGATGAATGTCTGGCGGTTGTATTGAACCACCTTGCCCCGGTACTGCTCCACAAATTGGCGGATGAGCTCCTCAGGATTGGCATCAACATTTTCCAACGAGATAATACGGGCGGCAACTATAGTGAAAAGCTGCTCCTGATAGTTTCTGATGGGCTTCACCCCTAAGATAAAAGCCCTCATCGTTTCCAGCACCTCTTTGGTATTGCCCACCCAAAAAAGGTGGTCTCTTCCCGTAAACTCCACGAACTTGGCTCCCTGAATACGCTCAGCAATGAACCGTCCCTCCTCAATTTTCACGTCAATGTCGTGGGTGCGCTGCATGAGTAACGTCGGCACTTTGATGGTGCCCAGAATGTCAATAATATCTACCTCCGTATTCATTTTGGTGAGCACCATGGCAGCACTGGGGCTAGCCCCTGAACGAAAGTAGCTGGCCAGCCAATCCATGAAAACCTTGTCATTGGCTTTGGAGGGAGCGAGCGATTCAAGCCCCATATCCCCACTACCCCAATTGTTTTCGATCATGTCATACACCACCTGGCGCTCCTCGTCGGTAGGTGCCCAGGGATAATCAGGGGCATAGCGGCGCTTGGCAAACACACCAAAAGTGATGAGTGAAATAGTTCGGTTGGGGTAGGTAGCAGCAAAGAGTGCCGACACGGAGCCGCCCTCTGAATGTCCAAACAACACGGCTTTTTGCGACCCAACGGCGTCCATTACGGCACGAATGTCGTCCATCCTCTCTTCCAGTGTGGAAAGCTCCACCACACGGTCCGACAGCCCTGTGCCTCTTTTGTCAAACAAAATGACCCTGGCGATTTTGCCCAGTTCCTGCAGAAAGTCAACCAGCTCAGGGCAAGCCCACATCCAGTCAATGTTGGATACCCATCCAGGAATATAAACCAGGTCGATTGATCCGGAGCCAAAAACCTGGTAAGCAATATTGATACGGCCGCTTTTGGTATACTGAGTAGCTGGCTTCATAACAATTTGATACTGTGTAGTGGTTGGGAATACAATTATACTACAAATAATGCCAACCAGAAGCGACATCCATGCAGTTGTCTTTCAATCATCAGACACACGATGTCTCGGCAAAAAAGTAGGCTCAGAGCATTCAAAAGTAACGCAATACCGCTAATCAACGCAAAAAGGGCAGGTTATTGCTAACCTGCCCTGGTTTCTGCCGCTAAAAAAATGCGGTGCTAATCTGTTTAAAAAATAATGCATTGCCCTCAAGGGGCAGGATTCAAATTTGAATCGCTTCTTGCTTTTGCGGATACAAAGGTACTGGGCATGGGAGGGCGACGGCTACAATAAATCCGGCGAATTCTATAATGTTTCCGACAGCGGTGCGGCAAAAAACCGAAAACGCTGGCAAATTTCCGACACGGGCAGGCATTCAACGATCCCTGTTTTGATAATCAAATGCAAACCTTTTTCCTGATACAAACTGAATACAGGTGATTAAGTCAATCTGGCGTTGCCTGAGAAAAAGTTACTTAATCAACAGCACCCTGGGATTGATGGGGTACAGCCATTCGACTCCTCTGGCAGTAATCACAGCGTCGTCTTCCAGCGCCACCCGCAGTTTCTTCCCTCCCCATTCGGGTACTTTGGTGTAAGCGAAAAACTCAATAGAAAGCAGGTTGGAGGGCTTGATCTCATATCCCAATTGTACCGGATTAAAAAAAGCAATGGACGGCCCGATGCCGTGACCCCAGTTGCCCACCGAGTGGCAGCCAATGATTACATCCGTTTTGTCAAGCTCAGTAGGTTTGTTGAACCCCGGCATCTTATTAAAACCTGCTTTGGTCAGTGCTTCGTAAACGGCATCCTCAGCTTTCTGCGCCGTCACTCCAGGTTTGATGGTTTGCTTTACCACATCCCGTACTTTCACGGCCTGGTCGAAGGCGTTTTGGATGCCAGGAGGTACTCCGGTTTCTCCTTCTTTCAACACATAAGCCATCCGCTTCATGTCGGTGTACATGTTCATGAGGCCCACGCCCCAGTCGATGAAAAGTACATCACCTCTTTGAATAATGCGGTCTGTAGAAGTGGCGGCAATGCCCTCAGGGCCGGTAACGTACACCGACGGCATACCAAACGACGACTCCAGGTTGTTTTTGAAAAGCTGCTCCTTCAGCCACCAGGCCACATCTTCCAGCGTGGTTACGCCCGCAGTGATCACCTCGTTGGAGAAGGCCCGCTCGGCAAGGGTATATGAGAGCTCCCCGGCCTCACCATAAATCGCTATTTCGCTGGCCACCCGCCTCGACCTGAAGTCGGACGCCAGCTTCTCGGCCGACACAAACCGCTGCTCGTACTTCTTCCCCAGCACTTCCGCCAGCTCCGAATAGCCAGAATGGCTGAGGCCATCCGCACCACCAATATTCTTTGACATATTGAGGCCAATTCTCTTAGGGTCTCGGGCCTCCACAAATGCCTTGAGTTCACTCGCCGACCCGAAGTAGTCGTAAGCGCCACCTTCTTCCAACAGGTAGCCATCAATGCCCAGCACGGATCGCTCAATACGGTCGCCCCCACGGTCGGTAAAGATGTAGTAGCCCACACTGCCCACATAACCTTCACCCATGTCGGGATACAGCGGATCAAAATTCCCCTCCCGGTTCATGATGATCCACATATCGATATTGTTTTCCCTCATGGCTTCCGGCAGCACCAGGTCAAACTTATCGTTCCGCACCTGGTTCATTTTGCGCCAGCGGCGCATGGCTTCCTGACTGAAGGCGCTGGTGCTGACAAGCAGCATGAAGAAGGCGAGCAGTATTCTCATCGTTGAATGGCTGTTTACGAGTACTGTGCTAATTAGCAATTTCCTGCGTTTTGCGCTACTGAGAAGTGATGTGTGGGAGTTGAGGTCGTTAAACTAGGCAAGGCACAGGTGGATCCAGCGCTATACCGATGTCATTACACACCTATATGGACAGATAACCACGGCAAGATGCACTCCCGTCCACCACAAAAACGAAGTGAATCTTGCGCTAGAGGGGAACGGGTGGCAGGGAGAGGAGGAAAGCCATCCCGTTTGTTAAATATACGAAAACAGGCTGTAAAGGGTCTGCTCTTACCAACTCATAGAAAAAACCGATATTGCAGGTAATTTCAACAGCTCACAACACGATTTTACCATGAACAAACTCATACCTACACTTACGTTGATTGTTTTCGTTACCCTATTCAGCTGCCAAAGCTCTTCTGAAAAACAAGACTGGCAGATCCTTTTCAATGGAGAAGACCTCACTGGCTGGGACACCTACCTGGGCCAGGAATGGACACAAGTCAATGATTCTACTTTTCGGCCGGCCGGTGACCCAGTGGGCCTGAATAAAGACCCCAAAGGAATCTTCAGCGTGGCAAAAGTTGATCAGCAAAGCACCATTCGTATCTCAGGCGAGCAATGGGGTGGCATTTCGACCACCAGCGAATTCAGCAACTACCACCTGAAGCTACAGTTCAAGTGGGGAGAGGCCAAACACCGGCCCAAGGACAATAGCAAAAGAGACAGCGGTTTGCTGTACCACGCCGTTGGTGCACATGGGGCTGATGGCGGCTTCTGGATGCGCTCACAAGAGTTTCAGGTGCAGGAAGGTGACACTGGCGACTACTGGGGTGTGGCTGGCGGCGTGATGGACGTGCCTACCCGCCAGGAAGGCGAAAACTATATTTATGATGCCACTGCCACCATGCGGGCATTTAGCGAGAAAAGTGATATCGGCAGGCACGCCACCAAACATCCGGATGGTGAAAAGCCAACAGGTGAGTGGAATACCCTGGAGTTGATTTGTTTCGGTGACACTGCCATCCATATCGTGAATGGCCAGGTGGTGATGGCGCTGTACAACTCCCGCCAGCTCACTAACTCCGGCGAGCAGCCACTGAAGAAAGGAAAGATTCAACTGCAATCGGAAGGCGCAGAGCTGTTTTACAAAGACATCATGATCAAGCCGATTAGCGAGGTCCCTGAGGGGGTTTTGTGAGATATTAAAGAGGTTACTATCTGCGCTTATGCAAATAGCAACCTCTTTAATTGTTGGCACCTCAATCGTCTTCTTTTGCAACGAGAGTGGGCGGGATTTGCGTTTCTAACGCATCAAACAACGGTCTTCTTTTCTTCCTGATTTTATGCACTACAAGTGCATGTCTCACACACCCTCGCTTCAAACGAGGGAGATTAAAGAGGTTACTTTCTACGCTTCCGCAGAAAGAAGAAATTAAAGAGGTTACTCTCTGCGCCTATGCATATAGTAACCTCTTCGATCATTTGATATACCGAAAGTCATGCCCCGCAGGAAGCTGCACAAGAAAATCGTGCATCAGCTTGATTACGTTTTCCACGTCGTCTTTGTGAGCAGTTTCTACTGTGGTGTGCATGTACTTCAACGGCAAAGAAATAAGTGCCGAGGCCACACCTTCCGCCGAATAAGCAAAAGCATCGGTGTCAGTACCCGTCGCTCTGCTGGCTGAGGCCCGCTGGAAGGCAATCTTGTTTTTATCTGCCACATCAATCACCATCTTCAGCAGGTTGTTCTGCACTGCCGGCCCATAAGTCAACACTGGTCCCTTGCCCGCTTTCAGATCGCCCTGCTGCTTTTTGTCGTACATAGGCGCATGGGTGTCGTGGCACACGTCGGTAATGATGGCTACATCTGGCTTAATTCGCCTGGAAATCATTTCAGCCCCTCTCAGTCCTATTTCTTCCTGCACTGCGTTCACCACATACAGACCAAATGGCAGCTTCACCTTCGACTCCGCAATTCTTCTGGTAGTTTCGGCGATCATAAAACCACCCACTCTGTTGTCGAGCGCTCTTCCGCACAGGTAATGCTCGCCAAGCTCGATCAGCTCGTCTTCGAACGTCATCACGCTGCCCACATGCACACCTGCCTTTTCTACTTCGTCTTTGGAGGTCGCTCCAATGTCCACAAAGATGTTCTTCAGCGTAGGGCTCTCTTCCTTTGCCGAGTCTCTTACGTGTATGGCCGGCCAGCCAAACACCCCTTTTACAATCCCTTTATCGGTATGGATATTGACCCTTTTGGAAGGTGCAATCTGGTGATCGGAACCACCGTTTCTTCTCACGTAGATATAGCCATCGTCGGTAATATAGTTCACAAACCAGGCGATTTCATCAGCATGCGCCTCAATCACCACCTTGTAAGGCGCATCGGGATTGATCACACCCACTACCGTTCCGTAGGTGTCGGAAATGTAGGTGTCAATATAAGGCTTCATGTACTCCAGCCATATATGCTGGCCCGACGACTCAAAACCGGTCGGTGATGCATTATTTAAGTATTTGAATAGAAAATCTCTGCTCTTCTTGTCCATTGTCAATTGCTTATCTCTTGTTTTTGTTATTTATATCCAGCGACCATTCATGCATTCCATTCTAAAGCGGAATATTGCCGTGCTTCTTTCTTGGAAGTGTGTCTACCTTGTTCTTCAGCATCTCAAAGGCCTTCATCACTTTGATTCTTGTTTCGTGCGGCATGATCACTTCATCAATATACCCCCTGGCAGCAGCTTCGAACGGATTCGCAAATCGGTTGGTGTATTCCGCCACTTTCTCATCGAGCTTAGCGGCGGGATCAGATGCTTTGGCGATTTCACCTTTGAAAATAATCTCTGCCGCTCCCTTCGCTCCCATCACGGCTATTTCAGCAGTCGGCCAGGCAAAATTCATGTCGGCGCCAATATGCTTGCTGTTCATTACATCATAGGCGCCACCATAGGCTTTACGAGTGATGACCGTTACCCGTGGCACCGTTGCCTCCGAAAACGCATATAGCAGCTTGGCTCCATGGTTAATAATGCCATGCCACTCCTGGTCAGTGCCTGGCAAAAAGCCCGGAACGTCTACCAGCACCAGCAATGGGATATTGAAGCAGTCGCAAAACCGCACAAACCTGGCAGCCTTAGTAGAGGAGTTGATGTCGAGCACGCCCGCCAGCGACGCTGGTTGGTTGCCAACGATGCCAATGCTTCTCCCTCCTATCCTTGCAAACCCAACAATAATGTTTTCTGCATAGTTTTTATGCACCTCCATAAAGCTCTCCTCGTCGGCTATTTCAGCCACCACTTCACGCATGTCGTACGGCTGGTTAGGGTTGTCGGGGAGGACCTTATCGAGTGCCGACCTCTTCTCATCGGACGAATGGTAGCTGACAGCCGGGGCCTCATCCTCACAGTTTTGTGGCATGTACGACAAAAGCTGTTTGATATTGTTGATGCACTCTACCTCGTTGGCACAGGAGAAATGTGTCACGCCACTTTTGGTCGAATGGGTGCTTGCGCCGCCCAGCTCTTCGGAGGTCACGTCTTCCTGAGTCACCGTTTTCACCACGTTAGGCCCGGTCACGAACATATAGGAAGTGTCCTCCACCATCAGAATGAAGTCGGTGATAGCTGGCGAATACACCGCACCACCGGCACATGGCCCCATGATGGCCGAAATCTGAGGTACCACGCCAGAAGCCCTTGTGTTTCGGTAGAAAATATCCGCATAACCTGCGAGCGACACCACCCCTTCCTGTATCCTGGCGCCACCTGAGTCGTTGAGCCCGATCACGGGTGCACCATTCTTCATGGCCAAGTCCATGATCTTCACAATCTTCTCAGCGAACGTCTCAGAAAGCGAACCGCCAAAAACAGTGAAATCCTGACTGAACACGTATACCATCCGGCCATTTACGTTGCCATAGCCTGTGACAACGCCATCACCCAGGTATTTCTCTTTGTCCAGCCCAAAATCCGAGGACCGATGAACCACCAGCTTGCCAATTTCCTCGAAGGTACCTTCGTCCATCAGGAGCTCAATCCGTTCCCTGGCTGTGAGCTTTCCCTTTTCATGCTGTCTGGCCACCCTGGCATTTCCGCCACCCTGCAGCGCCTGCTCATTCAGCTCTTTTAGTCTCTCATACTTTTCATCAATGGTCGGCAAATGAATTTTGGGCTGTGGTTGTTTCATTACATGAAGGTTAATTGTCAAAGATATTGTGGAATACACTAAAAACGAACTCAAATGAACGGTATATACCTCGGCGGTTAAATTTTGGCGGTATATGCTTACTCGTATGATAAAATGTTATCTTGCGCCAATTTTTAGCACAGCTGAGGGACTAAATCATGAAAGTCGGAATCATTGACATGGGTACGAATACCTTTCACCTGCTCGTTGCAGAAGTGAGAGACCATGATTTCACCGTCCTTTTTAAAGAGAAGCTGCTGGTAAGAATTGGCGAAGGCGGCATTTCACACGGTCTGATTACGGAAGAGGCCACGCAAAGGGCGCTGAAAGCACTGGAAAGATTCAACGATGTGCTGAAGGCTGAAAAAGTAGATGAGGTTTTTGCCACAGCCACCAGTGCCATCCGAAATGCAAAAAACGGTGTAGAGTTTGCTGGCAGGGTTCAGCGTGAATTGGGCATCGAAGTCCGGATTATCTCAGGCGATGAAGAAGCCGAAACCATTTACTACGGTGTAAAAAAGGCTATTCCTATGACAGATGAGCCTGTGCTCATCATGGACATTGGCGGTGGCAGCATTGAGTTCATCATCGGCAATCAATCAGAGATCTTCTGGAAGCGAAGCTTTGAAATTGGCGGGCAGCGCCTCATTGACCAGTTCCACAGCCACGACCCCATTCTACCAGAAGAAGTCATCAGACTTCAGAGTTACCTGGCCATGAACCTCGAACCGCTCTTCGAAGCATGCCAAACATACAAACCGCAAACCCTCGTGGGCTCATCAGGCACCTTCGATACATTAAGCGACATTTACATGCTCGACAACAAAATCGAAAAGAACCCACTCGGTACCGAATTTCCCTTTACGTTGGATGCCTTCGAGGGCATTTATGAGAAGATGATTACTTTCAACAGGCGGGAAAGAATGAACGTGCCTGGTATGATTGAAATGCGGGTCGACATGATTGTGGTGGCCAGCATCCTCATTCACTTTATTAACCAAAAGCTCGACATCAAAAACATCCGGGTTTCTGCCTATGCTTTGAAAGAAGGCGTCCTCCTAAAGACCATCCATTCGCTCTACAAAAAGAGGGTTTAATCCATTGTAGTTTAGTTAAGGGGTTTGGTGTCCCATTTCCATTTTTACCCCGGCCCTAAAGGGCGACTAAATGATGATTAACATCCCTTTTAAGAGAAGGGTAGAATGCTCTTAACTAAACGACTTTGAGTTATAATCCCTTAGAAATTTCTTGGTCAAATATTCTGTTTCTGATTGGGTAGCACCTCTTCTATCTCTATTTTTACCCTCTAGAAATCAGATCACATGTTTACATATCAGCATTTACTTTCCTTCACAGAAAACATACTTCTTGCCATCGGGCATTCTAAGAAAGACGCCACCCTCGGCGCCAAAGTACTCCTCAGTGCCGACCTCAGAGGAGTTGACTCCCATGGCGTAGCACGTCTTTCAGGCTATGTAAGGCTCTGGGAAGCGAAAAGAGTCAATGCCAAACCAAACATCAGGATTGTGCACGAAACACCTTCAACAGCAGTTGTAGACGGCGACGGCGGTCTGGGTTTGGTAGTGGCACCCTATGCCATGAAAGTGGCTATTGAAAAAGCAGAGAAAGTCGGCACCGGCTGGGTTTCGGTGAAAGGATCCAACCATTTTGGCATTGCCGGCTACCACAGCATGATGGCACTGGAAAAAGACATGATTGGCATTTCAATGACCAATGCCAGCCCGCTGGTTGCTCCAACATTTAGCACTACCAGGCTGCTAGGTACCAATCCCATTTCTGTAGCCATTCCTGCCAAAACACAACCGCCATTTGTTGCCGACATGGCCACTACCACCGCTGCCAATGGCAAGCTGGAAATTCTGCAAAGAAAAAACCTTGAGGCTCCTCTCGGCTGGGTGCAGGAAAAAGACGGAACCCCCACCACTAATGCCAATGGTGTAAAAGACGGTGGTGCGCTGCTTCCACTCGGCGGCGACCGGGAACACGGCTCGCACAAGGGCTATTCGCTGGGTGCCATCGTCGATATATTCTCGGCTGTGCTGTCGGGTGCCAACTACGGCCCCTGGGTGCCTCCATTTGTAGCCTTTCTCTCCCCTCCTGCCGATCCTGTTGGCGAAGGCATCGGGCACTTCTTTGGTGCAATGCGGGTGGATGCTTTCCGTCCCGCCGACGAGTTCAAGGAGCACATGGACAAGTGGATCAGCACGTTCAGAAAAGCAGAAACAGTAAAAGGGCAGGACAGGGTGCTGATACCAGGCGACCCGGAAAGAGAAATGGAAAAGGAAAGAATGGAAAGCGGTATCCCGCTGCTGCCTCCAGTAGAGAAAGATTTAAGAGAGCTCGGCGAGAAACTTGGCGTGGCTTTTTAGAAGGTAAAGCCTACCCTTAATACTATGGGGCTGTTGTAGGGAGATCGGATGTCGTCGTACAGCAGATTGTATAGTGCACTAATCATAAAACCGCCGCCATTTCTGCCTATTGGCTGAAAAAGTCCGCCGCCCGCAAACAAACCGGGTACCCACTGCCTTACCACGTCGTCATTGGCATTGTAAAACTGCAGGTTGAGGTTTTCAAATTCACCGTGTACAAAGAACTGGCGACCAATATTCCTTCTCACAAAGGTACGCCATCCGTAGTTCGAATAAGACGCATTATAGTACTTGAAGTTGATGTACTGGTAGGTAACTCCAAGTCCTGCTGAAAGCTTCGGCGTAATCATATAACCTGCCAGCGGAGAAAGGTCGACAAACGTGACAGAGCCAAACTGAGCTCCAAAGTTGCCGCCGAGGTATACCCTGTCAAAGAAACTGCTGTTCTCCTGATCGTATTCCTTTTGAGCAAACGATGAAAACGAAATGAAAAATAGAATAAAAGCTGCTACTAATGATTTCATACGGTAAACAACGTTGTATTTCGTAATAACACCTGTCTACTCTTCCGCCACTATGATGTATAAGTCCTCGGTGGGCTTTTTCATCATGTAGCGCTCTCTGGCAAACTTCTCGAGCAGGTCGCTATCGCTAAGCAGCTCATGCCTGTCTTTTCTCACCTCTTCGATTTTCTCCAGATAATACTCCTTCTGAGCCTCCAGATCAACCAACTTCCGGCTTAGGCGCAGTTGCGTAAAAACATCGTTGGAGTCCAGGAAAAGCATCCAGATAAGGAAAAAGAAGGTGAAGAGGAAATAGAAGTTCCTCGTGTAGGGGGGCAGATTCTTGAAAAACCTCGAAATCATACTGGAAATGTAGTCTATTTCCCAAAAATAAAAAAATCCCGGCAACATGCGAAGCGCACGATAGCCGGGATTTTACGTAATGACCTTAATTATTTTTTAACAGGGAAATAAGCTGTTTCTCCCAATTCTTCTTCGATTCTAAGCAACTGATTATACTTAGCCATCCTGTCGGAACGTGAAAGAGAACCAGTCTTGATCTGTCCGGCATTGGTAGCCACGGCAATATCAGCGATGGTAGCATCTTCCGTTTCACCTGAGCGGTGAGAAATAACAGCCGTCCAGCCAGCTTTGTGTGCCATTTCAATAGCAGCAAGCGTCTCGGTCAAAGAACCGATTTGGTTTACTTTGATAAGAATGGAGTTGCCACACTTCTCGTTGATCGCTCTTTCAAGAAACTTCACATTAGTCACCAAAAGGTCGTCACCAACAATCTGGCACTTGTGTCCGATTTTCTCGGTCAAAAGTCTCCAGCCTTCCCAGTCGTTTTCAGCACAACCGTCTTCTATGCTATCAACAGGGTATTTCTCAACAAGCTCTGCCAGGTATTCAACCTGCTCAGCGGTTGTTCTTACTTTGCCAGTGTCACCTTCAAATTTCTTGTAGTTGTATTTGCCGTCTTCGTAAAACTCAGAAGCAGCACAGTCAAACGCAATCATTACGTCTTTTCCAGCCTTGTATCCAGCCTTCTCAATCGCTTTCAGAATGTCGGCAAGGCCTTCTTCTGTTCCACCTGAAAGGTTAGGAGCAAAACCACCTTCGTCTCCTACGGCAGTGCTCAATCCTTTGTCGTGAAGAATCTTCTTAAGGGCATGAAAAATTTCAGCACCCATTCTCAGCGCATCGCTATAAGTAGGTGCACCTACAGGGCGAATCATAAATTCCTGGAATGCGATGGGCGCATCTGAGTGAGAACCACCATTGATGATGTTCATCATTGGCACAGGCAACGTGCTTGCGTTAGGTCCGCCAAGGTATCTGAACAAAGACTGTCCTGACTCTTGCGCTGCTGCCTTAGCAACTGCCAGAGAAACACCAAGAATGGCGTTAGCACCGAGTTTGCCTTTGTTCGGCGTGCCATCAAGCTCAATCATTATCTTATCGATAAGCTTCTGGTCGAAAACACTAAGGCCTATCAGTTCGCCGGCTATTTTCTCGTTCACGTTTTCAACAGCCTTAAGCACACCTTTTCCAAGGTATTTCGACTTATCACCGTCTCTAAGCTCAACAGCTTCGTGTGTGCCTGTAGAAGCACCAGAGGGCACGGCCGCTCTGCCCATAATTCCATTTTCGGTGTAGACATCTACCTCAATGGTAGGATTGCCCCTGGAGTCAAGAATCTGCCTTGCGTGAATTCCTTCAATTAAACTCATTATGTTTTTAGTTTAGATGTTCAACGAACTGATCAAATAAATACCTGGAGTCGTGCGGTCCCGGAGATGATTCCGGATGGTACTGGACAGAAAATACTTTCTTACCTTTCAATTTCATGCCCGCCACCGAACTGTCGTTCAAATGTATGTGTGTTAGTTCTGCAACGGAAGAGCTTTTCAGCTCGTCCATGTTTACTGCAAACCCATGGTTTTGCGACGTAATCTCGCTCTTCCCCGACACCAGGTTCTTCACCGGGTGATTAAGTCCTCTATGGCCATGGTGCATCTTAAATGTGCTGATACCACAAGCAAGCGCTAAAATCTGATGACCAAGACATATACCGAACAATGGTTTGTCCGCTGCAAGAATTTCTTTTACTGTGGTGACGGCGTAATCCATCACTGAAGGGTCGCCAGGGCCGTTTGAAATGAAGTACCCTGTTGGCTGCCATGCCTCCATTTCTTTGAACGTGGTTTGTGCCGGAAACACCTTGCAATATATGCCCCGGGCTGCCATGTTCTTGAGAATCGATTGCTTAATACCAAGATCAAGCACCGCCACTTTTATTTTGCTGCTTTCGTCACCATAGGTATATGCGTCTTTTGTGGTCACTTTAGAAGACAACTCAAGCTTGTCCATTGACGGCACCTGCTTAAGCTTAGCCATCAATTCCGCTTTGTCAAAAATCTCGGAAGAGATAATTGCGTTCATCGCTCCTTTGCTCCTTATGTGCCTCACAAGGCTCCGGCTATCAAGCCCAGAAATACCGACTGTGTTGTGTTTGATAAAATAGTCGTTGAGGCTCGAATCAGCCGTTTTGCGGCTATACAGCTTCGAAAATTCATTCACAACCACTCCGCTGATTTTAGGTGTAGCCGATTCCTGCTCATCCGCATTCACTCCATAGTTACCGATGTGAGACGTTGTGTTCACTACAATCTGGCCGAAGTATGACGGGTCAGTATAAATCTCCTGATAGCCGGTCATGCCAGTGTTAAAGCAAATCTCTCCTCCGCTCGTTCCAATTTTACCGATGGCATCGCCTTCGTACAAGGTTCCATCTTCCAGAAGTAAAACAGCACGTGGATTCGGTGTGTATTTCATGAGTATGCAGTGTTTACCTTTATATAACTAATGTGATTTATTTGAAAGCCTACAAGCATTCAAAACTAATTAGCCAGCTTGAGAATAGAGGCGAATAAGCAGGCACAAAAATAGAAAGAATTTTCTAAGACCCACCGCTTGAAAACAAAAAAGGGTTGACAAAAGCCAACCCTTTCAATTGAAATATTCTATTTTATGATTATTTCTTCTCCTCTTCAGCTGAGTCGTCAGCGCTAGCCTCATCAGTACCCTCTTCAGGTGCTTCCGCAGCCGCTTCTTCAGTAGTTTCAGCAGCAACTTCTTCAACAGCCGCTTCGGCTACTGGAGCCTCCTCCACAACTACTGCATCTGTAGCAGACGATTTAGCATCATCAGCACCAGCAGCAGCCTTGCTACGACGTGTTCTCTTAGCCTTAGGCTTCGCAGTTGCTTCTCCAATTAGCAATTCATTGAAGTCAACAAGCTCCATCATACAAATTTCTGCATTGTCACCAAGTCTGCTACCCAAACGGATAATCCTTGTGTAGCCGCCGGGGCGGCTTGCAGTTTTTTCAGCCACAGGGCCAAAAAGCTCCTGTACAGAATACTTGTTTTGCAGATAAGAGAAAACAATCCTTCTGTTGTGAGTAGAATCGTCTTTTGTCTTGGTGATCAATGGCTCAACATACTTTCTAAGTGCTTTAGCCTTAGCTACAGTAGTTGTTATGCGCTTATGAAGAATCAGCGAAGACGCCATGTTAGAAAGGAGCGCCTTTCTATGGCTTGCTGTCCTACCTAAGTGATTTATTTTTTTACCGTGTCTCATGATAAATTAATCCTCCTCTAATTTGTACTTACCCAGGTCCATACCGAAAGTAAGCCCTTTCTCCTGTACAAGTTGTTCCAACTCAGCAAGCGACTTCTTACCGAAGTTTCTAAATTTCATCATGTCAGAAATTTCAAGTCTTACAAGGTCTCCCAATGACTTAACATCAGCAGCCTTCAGACAGTTGTAAGCTCTAACAGAAAGATCCAGGTCGTTCAGTGCTGTCTTCAGAAGCTTGCGCATGTGAAGAAGCTCCTCATCAACAGCATCTGGCTCCTTAGCATCGGCTGTTTCAAGCACCATGCTCTGGTCAGAAAACAACATGAAATGTTGGATAAGTATGTTTGCTGCTCCCTTAAGAGCTGCCTCAGGGTGAATAGAACCGTCAGTTTCTATGTCAAGAATCAACTGCTCGTAGTCTGTCTTTTGCTCAACCCTGGTATTCTCTACGCTATATTTTACGTTCTTAATAGGGGTAAAAACAGAGTCAATCGGAATGTATCCGAACACCTGATCGCCAGAAGGTTTATTCTCATCAGCGGCCACGTAGCCTCTACCCTTTTCGATTGTAACTTCTATTTCGAATTGCGCACTTTGATCAAGGTTACAGATAACCAACTCAGGGTTCAATACTTCAAATGAAGAAGTGAACTTGCCGATGTCGCCAGCTGTAAACTTAGCTTGCTTCGAAATAGAGACAGTGACTTTATTGTCTACCATGTCAGCAATCTTCTTGAACCTAACCATTTTGAGGTTCAGGATGATTTCTGTTACGTCTTCCATAACTCCCTCAATTGTAGAGAATTCATGCAAAACACCTGGTATTTTTATTGCTGTAATTGCATAGCCTTCAAGAGAGGAAAGAAGTATTCTTCTCAGTGCGTTACCAATGGTAACTCCGTATCCTTTCTCGAGCGGTTTAAAGGTGAAAAGCCCATGAAAATCATCGGCCTTTTCCATAACCACTTTCTCGGGCATTTGAAATGCTAGTATTGACATAGCAATAGAAAGTGTTTAATTGATAAAATTATTTTGAATACAATTCGACGATAAGCTGCTCCTTGATGTTTTCAGGAACTTCATCTCTCGATGGAGCTTGAATAAACTTACCAGTCATTTGCGAGCCATCCCACTCTAGCCAGCCAAATTTATTGGAAGAACGTGCTGCAAGACTCTCCGTGATAGCCAATAAAGACTTAGATTTTTCACGAACGCCTACAGTATCTCCAGCTGACAGAGAATAACTTGGGATATTTACTACTTCACCATTTACAGTGATATGCTTGTGAAGGACTAACTGACGTGCTCCTCTTCTTGTTGGGGCAATGCCCATCCGGTAAACAGTGTTGTCCAGCCTGCTTTCAAGAAGCTTCAACAGGTTCTCACCAGTGATGCCGTCCTTGCGTTGAGCAGTATTGAATGTCTTAGCAAATTGTCTCTCCAACAATCCGTAGAGGTACTTAGCCTTCTGCTTCTCCAGTAGCTGGATCGCATATTCAGACTGCTTACGACGACGGCTTCTGCCGTGCTGTCCCGGAGGATAAGCCTTCTTCTGAAGGGCTTTGCCACCACCCAAAACGGGCTCTCCAAATTTTCTCGAAATCTTGGTTTTTGGACCAGTATATCTTGCCATTTCTTTCTACAGTCTTTAATTAAACTCTACGTCTTTTAGGCGGGCGACATCCATTGTGAGGAAGCGGGGTCACATCTTTAATCACAGTGACTTCGATGCCAGCATTTTGAATAGTCCTGATAGCAGACTCTCTGCCTGATCCAGGGCCTTTCACAAATACCTCCACCTTGCGGAGTCCTTGATCATATGCCTTAGCTGCACAGTCTTGTGCTGCTACTTGTGCTGCGTATGGAGTGTTCTTCTTCGAACCCCTGAAGCCCATCTTGCCTGCTGAAGCCCAAGAAATAACTTGTCCGTTATTATTGGTCATCGCAATGATGATGTTGTTGAATGAAGCCCTTATATGTGCTTGCCCAACTGCTTCAACAGCTACAACACGCTTTTTCGCCTTGTCTTTTCTCTTCTGAGCCATTGCTAAAAGTTATTATTTAGTAGCCTTCTTCTTGTTAGCCACTGTTTTCCTCTTACCTTTTCTAGTACGGCTATTGTTTTTGGTACGCTGACCTCTAACAGGTAACCCTTTTCTGTGACGTAGTCCTCTGTAACATCCAATATCAAGTAAACGCTTGATGCTCAGCTGAATTTCAGATTTCAGTACACCCTCAACCTTAATATTCTCAGTGATGATCAAACGAACTGCGTTCGCTTCCTCCTCGGTCCACTCCGACACCTTTTTGTCCCAGTTGATCCCAGCCTCAGCAAGTATTTTCTGAGCCGTTCTACGACCAATTCCGAAGATGTAGGTCAAACCTATCTCTCCTCTTTTATTATCGGGAATATCAACTCCAGCTATACGAGCCATAATTAACCTTGTCTTTGTTTAAACCTTGGATTCTTCTTATTGATAACGTACACCTTACCATTACGGCGGATTATCTTGCAGTCTACGCTACGTTTCTTTACAGATGCCTTTACTTTCATGACTACTTATTTATATCTGTATACTATTCTCCCTTTTGTCAAATCATAGGGCGACATTTCCATTTTCACTTTATCGCCTGGCAAAATCTTGATGTAATTCATCCTCATTTTACCTGAAATGTGGGCTACTACCTGATGCCCATTCTCTAACTCCACTCTGAACATCGCATTGGATAGTGCTTCTACTATCGTACCGTCCTGTTCTATAGATGATTGTTTCGCCATATTATAAATTACGCTACAGCTACGTTTTGAGATCTGCCTTTTAATCTACCCGACTTCATCATACCCTCATAGTGTCTCATAAGAAGGTAGCTTTCTATTTGCTGTAAAGTATCTAAAATAACCCCCACCATGATCAACAGCGACGTTCCGCCGTAGAACTGTGAAAACTCACGTGTAACGCCTGCCATACTCGCAAATGCCGGCATAATAGCCACCAATGCAAGGAACAAGGCTCCTGGCAGCGTAATTCTTGTAAGCACTCCATCTATAAATTCAGAAGTTGCCTTTCCTGGCTTAATGCCTGGTATAAAACCTCCGTTTCTCTTCATATCATCACCAATCTGATTAGGGTTGATGGTGATGGCTGTGTAAAAGAACGTGAAAATTATAATCAACGATGCAAACAATGCATTGTACTGCCACGACTGGAAGTCAGAAAACGTTGTCCCTATGTATTGTGCCATGTCACTAGTGTCAGCCCAGATACTCGCAATAAGTGCGGGGAGGAACATAAGCGACTGAGCAAAAATGATTGGCATTACACCAGCTGCATTCACTTTTAGCGGAATGTACTGACGCTGACCGCCATATACCTTATTACCCACTACCTGCTTCGCATATTGAACTGGTATTCTTCTAACGGCCTGTGTCAACATAACAACCGCCATTACTACAAAGAACAGTGCAACAATCTCAAGCACAAGGATAAGCCCCTGACTCATACCTCTCGACAGAGATTCAGCAATGATTGCTGCGGGGAACCTCGACACGATGCCTATCATGATAAGCATTGAGATTCCATTACCTATACCCTTGTCAGTAATTTTCTCACCCAACCACATACAGAAAATAGTGCCGGCTGTAAGAATGACAATTGAGCTACCTGTAAAGAACGTCCTGTTGGCCATCACAATAGCTTCTGCTGGAATAGTGGCAGTTAAATACCCGATTCCCTGAGCCAGCGTGATAAATATGGTCAATACTCTTGTATATTGATTAATCTTCTTTCTGCCGCTATCACCTTCCTTTTGCAGTCTCTGGAAATAAGGGACAGCCACAGTCAACAGCTGCAAAACGATAGAAGCTGAAATGTATGGCATAATGCCCAACCCAAATATGGAGGCATTACTAAAGGCACCACCTAAGAAGGTATCAAGCAGACCAAATATCCCCTGGGCTTCCCCAGCAAGTTTAGATGGATCGATACCTGGAAGAACTATATAAGATCCCAATCTAAAGATCAGCAGAAATCCAACCGTGTTCAAAATTCGAATACGGAGATCCTCTATGCTAAAGATATTCCTTATGGTGCTAATAAATCGCTTCATTCTATTAAAGTACGGTTACCTTACCACCTGCCTTTTCAATTGCTTCCTGAGCAACTTTTGAAAAAGAACTTGCAGATACATCTACTTTTGCTTTCAACTCACCTCTGCCCAATACCTTAACAGTATCGTTCTTAGAAGCCAATCCATGCTCGATAAGCGTGTCAAGAGTTACCTCTTTCACCTTGTAGGTGTCTACAAGCGTCTGAAGTACGTCAAGATTGATTGGTTTTGAAACAACCTTGTTTCTATTCTTGAAACCAAACTTCGGCACACGGCGCTGAAGTGGCATTTGACCACCCTCAAATCCTTTTTTCTTGCTATAGCCAGACCTGGATTGAGCACCTTTGTGACCACGAGTGGAAGTACCGCCCATTCCTGAGCCCTGACCTCTTCCTATTCTCTTTCTACTCTGGGTAGACCCCTTTGCAGGTTTTAGTGTACTTAAATCCATAATCTTAAAGAGCTTTAACTTCAACTAAATGAGTAACCTTAGCAATCATTCCTGCGATCTGAGGAGTAAGTTCCTTTTCTACAGAACGATTTATTTTTGCAAGGCCCAAAGCCTTAATTGTCGCCTTTTGAACTGCAGGACGACCTATTGTGCTTCTTATCTGTGTAATCTGAACTTTTGCCATCAGAATTATCCTTTGTAAACTTTTTCTAGTTCGACACCTCTTTGGTCAGCCACGGTGAACGCATCACGCATTTTTGTCAGAGCGTCAAAAGTTGCTTTTACCACGTTGTGTGGGTTTGACGAACCTTTTGACTTAGCCAAACAATCGTGAACGCCTGCACTCTCCAATACCGCACGCATCGCACCACCGGCAATTACACCTGTACCAGGTGCAGCTGGCTTAATCAAAACCCTGCCGCCGCTGAACTTACCGTTCGATTCGTGTGGAAGCGTTCCTTTCAATATCGGAACCTTAACAAGGTTCTTTTTAGCATCGTCGATACCTTTAGTGATTGCATCGGTTACTTCATTGGCTTTACCCAATCCGTAGCCTACTACTCCATTGCCATCACCTACTACTACGATAGCTGAAAAGCTAAAACGACGTCCACCCTTCACTACTTTCGCTACCCTGTTAATGGCAACTACTCGTTCTTTAAGATCTATTTCGGACGCTTTTACCGATTTTACGTTTGACTGTGTCATGTTCAATTAGAATTTAAGACCACCTTCTCTGGCTCCTTCAGCAAGTGCTTTTACACGTCCGTGGTATGGGTAACCACCACGATCAAAAACACAAGTTGCCAAGCCGCTTTCCTTAGCCTTTTCAGCAATTTTCTTCCCAACCAATTTAGAAACATCATTGTTGATCTTTCCCTTCTGACCCACATCTTCTGAAGAAGATGCTGCGAGTGTGTGACCACTCAGGTCATCAATTAGTTGAGCATATATTCCCTTGTTGCTTTTGAAAACCGAAAGCCTGGGTCTGTCAGAAGTTCCGCTAATCTTGTTACGGATTCCTCTTTTTATTCTTAATCTTCTGTCTCCTTTACTGGTGGCCATCTTAATTATTTTTTAGCAGCAGTTTTACCAGCTTTTCTACGAACTTGCTCTCCCACAAAGCGAACACCTTTACCTTTGTAAGGCTCTACTTTTCTTAGTGATCTGATCTTGGCAGCAACTTGTCCAATAAGCTGTTTATCGATACTTTCTAGACTTATCGTTGGATTCTTACCTTTTGGCGTTTCAGTGTTCAACTTAACTTCATCTGGCAGAGCCAAAAATATATTGTGAGAGTAGCCAAGGTTTAATTCAAGAACGTTTCCCTGATGTGAGGCTTTATAACCTACACCTACCAGCTCCAGCTCTGCTTTGTAACCATTACTTACTCCCTCAACCATATTAGCGATCAAAGACCTGTACAAACCGTGCATAGCTTTATGACGCTTTTGTTCAGTTGGTCTTTCAACAACCAATTCTGATCCCTCCAATTTAACCTGGATGTCAGGATCTATATCTTGTGTTAACTGGCCTTTAGGACCTTTAACCGTAACAACAGTTTTATCTATTGAAATGGTTACCCCGGCAGGTACAGTTACTGGTTTCTTTCCTATTCTTGACATGACATCAATATCTTAATAAACATAACAAAGTACTTCTCCACCAATATTCTGTGTCCTGGCCTCTTTGTCTGTCATTACACCTCGTGAGGTTGAAATGATAGCTACACCCAAGCCATTGAGAACACGAGGAATTTTTTCAACGTGAGCATACTTACGCAAACCAGGCTTACTTATTCTCTCAAGAGATAAAATGGCGTTTTTCTTCGTAACAGCATTGTATTTCAACGCTATCTTGATAACACCTTGCTTATCATCTTCAACGAACTTGAAGTTCTGGATATATCCCTTATCCATTAGAACCTTGGTGATCTCCTTCTTGATGTTAGAAGCAGGAACCTCAACGATTCTGTGATTTGCTTTTATTGCATTTCTAACTCGTGTTAGATAATCTGCTATAGGATCTGTAACCATACAGTAAAATAATTAAGCCCTTTTTAACAGGGCTGCAAAGGTATAAATTATTTTCTTTCTTAACAATATGCCTTGGGCAAATAATTACCAGCTTGACTTGGTCACGCCTGGTATTTTACCATCAGAAGCCATCTCACGAAATGTTACACGAGAAATACCAAACTTCCTCATATATCCTTTTGGACGCCCCGTCAATTTACAACGGTTGTGAAGACGTACCGGAGAAGCGTTCTTGGGCAACTTATCCAGGCCGATGTAATCACCTGCTTCTTTAAGTGCCTTTCTTTTAGCAGCATACTTTGCTACCAAATGCTCTCTTTTTCTCTCCCGTGCTTTAACTGATTCTTTAGCCATGTTATTTATTTTTTGATGCGAATGGCATTCCAAATGCCTTCAGCAATTCATAACTCTCCTCATCACTATTTGCAGTAGTAACAAACGTGATATCCATACCAGATATCTTATTGATTTTGTCAATACTGATTTCAGGGAAAATGATCTGCTCCTTCACCCCTAATGTGTAGTTCCCTCTGCCGTCGAACCCACTGTCCTTGATACCTTTGAAGTCACGAACCCTTGGAAGGGCAATTGACATCAAACGGTCAAGAAACTCATACATCTTATCACCACGAAGCGTTACTCTCGCTCCGATTGGCATCCCTTCACGCAATTTGAAGTTAGATATAGATGTTTTGGCTTTGGTAGGAACTGCCTTCTGACCAGTGATAGTAGTAAGCTCTTCAACTCCTACATCCACAAGTTTCTTGTCAGCTACAGCTGCGCCAATACCCTTGTTTACTGTGATTTTGGTCAGTTTAGGAACCTGCATGATAGACTTGTACTGGAATTTCTCCATCAAGGCTTTCATGATCTCCTCCTGGTACTTCGTTTTTAATCTAGGACTAGCCATTGTTAATTACCTCCCCAGTTTTCTTTGCGTATCTTTGAAGCTTGCCGTTCTTGTCTTCTTTTCTCCCAACTCTCGTTGCATTTCCTGTTGACGGATCCACCACCATCAGGTTGCTCAAATGAATAGGAGCCTCTTTCTTTTCGATCCCGCCATTTGGGTTCTGAGCAGAAGGCTTTACGTGCTTCGTAATAATATTACATCCTTCAATAAAGGCCTTGCTATCGCCAGGTACTACTTCCAGCACCTTGCCAGTTTTTCCTCTACTGTTGCCGGCGATCACTTTTACAGTGTCACCCTTGCGGACATGTAGCTTATTAGGCTTTGAATTAGTTTTCATATGTTATAGTACTTCAGGCGCCAATGAAACGATTTTCATGAATTGTTTTTCACGAAGCTCTCTGGCAACAGGTCCGAAAATACGAGTTCCTCTTGGTTCGTCATTACCCGTCAATAACACAGCTGCGTTATCTTCAAATCTGATGTATGAACCATCCTTTCTTCTGATTTCCTTCTTGGTGCGTACAATGACGGCCTTGGAAACAGTACCTTTCTTCAAACTGCTTGAAGAAATGGAAGACTTAACGCTCACTACAATCTTATCTCCGATTGAAGCGTAACGCTTACCCGTTCCACCTAGCACACGTATACAAAGTACCTCTTTGGCACCGCTATTATCTGCAACAGATAACCTGGATTCCTGCTGTATCATCTTATTTTGCTCTTTCGATAATTTCTACCAATCTCCAACGCTTCCTTTTACTCATAGGTCTCGTTTCTGCTATGCGTACAGTATCACCAATGCCACACTCATCTTTCTCATCGTGTGCCAAAAACTTGGTTGTTTTACCTATGAACTTTCCATAGATAGGGTGCTTCACCTTACGAGAAACTGCCACCGTGATAGACTTATTCATCTTATCACTAACAACCTTTCCTGTTTTCTCTTTACGTAGATTTCTGGTCTCCATACTCCAATTATTTTGATAGCTCTCTTGAGTGTAGCTCGGTTTGAATCCTGGCAACAACCCTACGGTTGTGGCGGATCCTCATCGGATTTTCAACAGGAGTAACAGCATGGGCGAACTTCAACTTTTGAAGGCTCTCTTTCTCTGCTGCGAGTCGTGCGTTTAGCTCCTCTACAGAAAGCGACTTTAGCTCTGAATTTTTCATTGTATTGCAGCGTAATCTCTTCTGACAATAAATTTAGTTTTTATAGGAAGCTTCTGAGCCGCTAATCTTAGCGCTTCTTTAGCTGTCTCGATGGGCACACCACCAGCTTCGAACATAATAGTTCCTGGCTTTACGATGGCCACCCAGTACTCAGGTGCACCTTTACCTTTACCCATACGTACTTCTGCGGGCTTTTTGGTAATAGGCTTGTCGGGGAATATGCGGATCCAAACCTGACCCTCCCTTTTCATTGCCCTTGTAACGGCGATCCTCGATGCTTCAATCTGGCGTGAGGTAATAAAACCAGATTCCAATGACTTCAATCCAAAAGTTCCGAAAGAAAGTGTATGACCCCTTTGGGCAATACCTTTTACTCTTCCTTTTTGTTGCTTCCTGAATTTAGTTCTTTTAGGCTGTAACATTTGTCAGCTAATTAACTAGTTATTATTTTCTTTTACGTTTAGGAGCGCCGTCACCGGGTCCACCTCTTCTTCTACCACCTCCATCACGTCTGTTGCCAGGGCCTCCACCAGAGTTACCACTGTTGGCGTCGTTTGTTATTCCTACGTTAGGGGAAAGGTCTCTTTTTCCGAACACCTCACCTTTGAATATCCAAACCTTGATGCCAATCTTACCGTAAACAGTCTGCGCTTCAGAAATTGCGTAGTCAATATCAGCACGAAGTGTGTGTAGAGGAATTCTACCCTCCTTGTACATTTCAGTACGTGCCATTTCAGCACCGCCCAAACGTCCTGATACCTTTATCTTAATTCCCTGAGCTCCCACTCTCATTGCAGAAGCAATCGCTTGCTTCATGGCTCTTCTGTAAGAAATACGAGCCTGCAACTGTTGAGCAATTGACTCACCTACCAGAAGTGAATCAAGCTCTGGTCTTTTAATTTCGAATATATTTATCTGGATATCTTTTCCAGTTATCTTCTTCAGCTCTTCTTTGATCTTGTCGACTTCAGAACCACCTTTTCCAATAACAACGCCAGGACGAGCAGTGTGGATAGTAAGCGTTATCCGCTTAAGCGTACGCTCGATAACTATCTTAGCGATTCCACCCTTGGGAATCCTTGCAGTTATGTATTTTCTGATTTTGGTGTCTTCTACCAATTTGTCAGCAAAAGTTTTGCCTCCAAACCAGCTTGAATCCCATCCTTTAATGACTCCGAGTCTAAAACCGACTGGGTTTACCTTCTGTCCCATGCGTTTTACTTTTCTGTGTTTTCGGTTGCTTTTGTTTCAGGCGCTGTTGCCGCAGGTGCCAGGCTGTCCACAACCAATGTTACGTGGTTTGAACGCTTTCTTATCCTGTGAGCTCTACCCTGCGGTGCTGGTCTCAGTCTTTTCAACATCCGACCTGAATCAACAGATACGGCCTTCACATACAAATCAGCTTCCTCAAGTTTGGCATCTTCGTTGCCCTGCTGCCAGTTGGCAATAGCAGACAACAACAGTTTCTCCAAACGTGCAGCAGGATGCTTTGATTCATGCTTAAGTATAGTCAAAGCCTTATTTACACGTACGCCTCTGATAAGATCAACAACCAATCTCATTTTTCGTGGAGAGGTAGGAACGTTCTTCAACTTAGCTACTGCTTCCATATCCTTATCTTTTACCTTTATCTTTTTTGGCGATGTGACCCCTGAAATTCCTGGTTGGTGCAAATTCACCTAGCTTGTGACCCACCATGTTTTCAGTAACATACACTGGTATAAACTTGTTTCCGTTGTGAACCGCAAAGGTATGGCCAACGAAATCTGGTGAGATCATAGATCTTCTTGACCATGTTTTGATTACCGACTTCTTGCCAGCCTCGTTCATGGTTTCCACCTTGTTCTCCAGTCTGAAATCTATATATGGGCCTTTCTTAAGAGATCTAGCCATTACTTATTTCTTTTTATTAGAGATGATTAACTTATCAGAATACTTGTTCGGGCGACGTGTTTTCTTTCCTTTCGCCAACAGACCATTTCTAGATCTTGGATGACCACCAGAAGCTCTACCTTCACCACCACCCATCGGGTGATCGACAGGGTTCATTACAACACCACGAACTCTTGGGCGTCTTCCCAACCATCTGTTACGGCCAGCCTTACCAAGCACGACGTTCATGTGTTCGCCATTAGATGCAGTTCCAACTGTTGCCATGCAGACTGCCAAAACCATTCTCATCTCACCAGAAGGCAATTTGATAGTGGCATACTTTCCTTCACGGGCCAATAGTTGACCGTAAGCCCCAGCACTTCTTGCCATGGCTGCGCCCTTACCAGGCTTCAGTTCGATGGCGTGAATGATTGTACCAAGAGGAATTTTCGACATTGGCAATGCATTGCCTACTTCCGGAGCTACTGACTCCCCTGAAAACAAGGTTTGTCCTACCTGAATACCTTCAGGTGCCAGGATGTATCTTTTTTCGCCGTCAGCGTAAGCCAACAAAGCTATGAAAGCTGTTCTGTTTGGATCGTATTCTATTGACTTTACGGTAGCAGGAATATCATGCTTGTCACGCTTGAAATCAATCATACGGTACTTCTGCTTATGACCACCACCTAAATAGCGCATAGTCATGCGACCTCCGGCGTTTCTACCACCACTTTTCTTTCTGCTTGCCACCAATGACTTCTCAGGCACATTGGTTGTAATCATAGAATAGTCAGGCGCCATTCTGAAACGCTGGCCTGGTGTAATCGGTCTTAATTTTTTTACTGCCATTTTCCCGTTACTTTATATTCCTGCGTAAAAATCAATTACTTCTCCTTCGGCAACGGTCACAATGGCCTTCTTGTAGGCATCAGTTCTGCCTTCAAGCACACGTGACTTTGTATACCTGGTTTTTCTCTTTCCCTGATAGACCATGGTGTTGATATTTTCAACCTTCACACCATACATTTTCTCTATCTCCTTCTTTATCTCTACCTTATTGGCACCCTTCTTCACAACAAAGCCATACTTGCCTTTCTCGTTCATAGAAGACACCTTTTCAGTAACCAAGGGTTTTACTAATACGCTCATGGTCTTTAATTAAGAGTGTTTTCAACTGTTTGAATAGAGCTCTCAACGAAAACTACGTGATCAGCATGAAGCAGATCGTAGGTAGTAACGTCAGCTGCAAGGGCGACCTTTGATCTCTCCAGGTTCCTGCCTGACAAAACAATGTTTTTGTCTACTGCAGGCAACACCACAAGGGTCTTCTTATCAGCAAGCGCCAAAACTTCAAGCATCTTTATGAAGTCTTTTGTTTTAGGAGCGCTGAAAGTGAAATCTTCTATAACAGAAATCGATTCGCCTTTGGCCTTATAAGTCAATGCAGACTTACGGGCAAGTGCTTTTACTTTCTTGTTTAGCTTAAATCCGTACGTTCTGGGTCTTGGTCCGAATATACGACCACCACCAACAAAGACGGGCGATTTGATGCTACCTGCACGGGCAGTACCTGTTCCCTTTTGTTTCTTTATCTTTCTGGTTGACCCAGAAACTTCGTTACGCTCTTTAGACTTGTGAGTGCCCTGTCTCTGATTAGCTAGAAACTGCTTTACATCTAAATAGATAGCATGGTCATTAGGCTCGATTGCAAATACAGCATCTGAGAGACTAACTTTCCTTCCGGTGTCTTCACCGGTATATTTTTTTACAACTAGTTCCATGTTACTTCTCTAGGATTACGTATGAGTTCTTAGCACCTGGAACGGAGCCACTGACTACAATTAAATTCTTCTCCGGCATGATCTTCATGATCTGAAGGTTAATCACCTTCACTCTGTCACCACCTGTTCTTCCGGCCATTCTAATGCCTTTGAAAACCCTTGATGGAAACGAACATGCACCGATGGAACCGGGAGCACGAAGTCTGTTGTGCTGACCGTGAGTTGCCTCGCCAACACCAGCGAAACCGTGGCGCTTAACAACACCCTGGAAGCCTTTTCCTTTTGATGTTCCGATTGCATCAAGAAACTCGGCCTCTTTGAATACTTCGCCGACCATGATCTTGTCCCCTATCTTCACCTGGCCTTCGAATTCCTCACGGAAGTCACGAAACTCAACTACCTTCTTTTTAGGAGTAGTTTTAGCCTTAGCAAAGTGGCCTTTAAGGGCCTTAGGAGTGTTCTTATCCTTCCGTTCGTCATAAGACAACTGGATAGCCTTGTAGCCATCAGTAGCCTCATTCTTCACTTGGGTAACAACGCAGGGACCAGCCTCTATCACCGTGCATGCAACGTTACGTCCATCGGCACCGTAGATACTAGTCATTCCAATTTTTTTTCCAATAATTCCTGACATCGTATTGGTTATAAGTTCTTTATCAACGTTTTCGGCGTTTATCCGCCAAAAAGGACTGCAAAGATAGTAATTTGCTCTGTCCTACAAAACTGTTAACTCTAAATTTTTAAAATATCTATGCACAAAAAAAGAACCAATAACTCTGATCATTATTGGTTCTTTACGAAACAATACTATTTAAGGTCAGACCTTAATTTCAACGTCGACACCGCTTGGCAATTCAAGCTTCATCAAAGCGTCTACTGTTTTTGTACTGTTTGAATAAATATCTACCAAGCGCTTGTAAGTACAAAGCTGGAACTGCTCTCTTGACTTCTTGTTCACGTGGGGTGAACGAAGCACAGTAAAGATTTCCTTTTCTGTAGGCAACGGAATTGGACCGCTAACTATAGCACCTGTCGTCTTTACGGCTCTTACGATCTTTTCAGATGACTTGTCAACTAAATTGTGGTCGTAAGACTTAAGTTTGATTCTTATTTTCTGTGTCATGATTTTCTTATTTGGCAGCTGCACCTTTAGTTTTTGTAATCACGGCGTCGGCTATATTCTGAGGCACCTGATCATAATGTGCGAATGTCAAAGAGGCAGTCGCTCTTCCCGAACTCATTGTACGAAGATCAGTTACGTAACCGAAAAGCTCCGAAAGAGGAACATCCGCTTTAATTACAGACGAAGTACCTTTGGTATCCATACCTTTCATGATACCTCTCCTTCTGTTCAAGTCACCTGTCAAAGGACCTGTATACTCATCCGGAGTAACTACTTCAACAGCCATTATCGGCTCAAGCAATACTGGCTTAGCCTTTCTTGCGGCTTCTCTGAAACCAATTCTAGCCGCCATTTCAAATGAAAGTGCATCCGAATCCACATCGTGGAATGAACCATGGAACAACCTTACTTTCATTGTATCGATAGGGTATCCAGCCAGCGGGCCATTTTTCATCGAGTCAGCAAAACCTTTCTGCACGGCTGGGATGAATTCTCTTGGAATTACACCACCCACAATAGCATTTACAAACTGCAGGCCGTCAGCTGCGTGATCTTCATCTTTTGGCCCAAGCTCAAACACAATATCCGCAAATTTACCACGACCACCGGTCTGCTTCTTATAGACCTCCTTGTGCTCAACTGTGGCTCTAAGTGCTTCTTTGTAAGCCACCTGAGGAGCACCCTGATTAATTTCAACCTTAAATTCTCTCTTGAGACGGTCGATGATGATTTCAAGGTGGAGCTCGCCCATACCTCTAAGGATTGTTTGACCTGTTTCCTCGTCGGTATTTACCTGAAGGGTTGGATCTTCCTCAATAAGTTTGGCAATGGCCATTCCGAGTTTATCAACGTCTGCCTGAGTTTTAGGCTCAATGGCATAGCCAATAACCGGCTCAGGGAACACCATAGACTCAAGCACTATCTTGTGCTTTTCATCACAAAGTGTGTCACCAGTTTTAATATCTTTGAACCCAACTACAGCGCCAATATCACCAGCGTGAAGCCTTTCGATTTGGTTCTGCTTGTTGGCGTGCATCTGGAATATTCTGGATATCCTCTCTTTGTTACCCGACCTCGTATTGTAAACATAAGAACCAGACTCAAGCATGCCCGAGTAAGACCTTACAAAACAAAGGCGGCCTACAAAAGGGTCAGTAGCAATTTTAAACGCCAAGCCCGCAAAAGGTTCTGAAACAGCAGGTTTTCTTGAAACCTCAGCATCGGTATCGGGGTTGATCCCTTTAATGCTTTCTCTGTCCATCGGTGAAGGAAGAAGTTCCATCACATAGTTAAGCATTGTCTGAACGCCTTTATTCTTGAAAGCAGATCCGCAAAGCATTGGCACAAAAGCCAAGTCTACAGTAGCAGCTCTAAGTGCCTTTACAACTTCGTCTCTTGTAATAGACTCAGGATCTTCAAAATACTTTTCTAACAAAGATTCGTCGTACTCAGCAACTGCCTCTAGCAAATGCTCTCTGTACTCCTTCACTTCATCCTTCATATCTTCAGGAATCGGCACTTCGCTAAATGTCATTCCGAAGTCATCCTCGTTCCACACCATGGCGATGTTTTCAACAAGGTCGACAACACCTTTGAATTTCTCCTCAGATCCGATAGGCAACTGAAGCGGAACTGCTTTAGTACCCAATCTTTCTTTCACTTGCTTACAAACGGCAAGGAAGTCGGCGCCGGAGCGATCCATTTTGTTGACGAATCCAAGACGGGCAACTTTGTAATTGTCAGCCAGGCGCCAGTTAGTTTCTGACTGAGGCTCAACACCATCAACCGCACTAAACAAAAACACCAAACCGTCCAATACCCTCAAGGACCTGTTTACTTCCACAGTGAAATCTACGTGGCCAGGGGTATCTATAATGTTAATGTGATAATCGTCTCCTTTATATTTCCAGAAAACAGTAGTAGCAGCGGAAGTAATAGTAATACCCCTCTCCTGCTCTTGCTCCATCCAGTCCATAGTGGCAGCACCATCATGAACTTCTCCTATTTTATGGTTGACACCTGTATAAAAGAGTATACGCTCTGTTGTTGTTGTTTTACCAGCATCAATGTGAGCAGCAATACCAATGTTACGGGTGAATCTAAGATCTCTTGCCATTACGCCTTTTCAATTAAAATCTAAAGTGGGAGAAAGCTTTATTTGCATCAGCCATACGGTGAGTATCATCCTTTTTCTTCACAGCAGCGCCTTCGCCTTTGGAAGCAGCGATGATTTCGCCGGCCAATTTATCAGTCATAGTTTTTTCACCACGAGTTCTGGCGTATTTGATAAGCCACTTAATTCCCAAAGAGACCTTTCTCTCGGGACGTACCTCCAAAGGAACCTGAAAAGTAGCACCACCTACACGGCGGCTTTTTACTTCAACAGCAGGAGTTACGTTGTTAAGCGCTTTTTTCCACACTTCAAGACCATCTTCGCTTGTCTTCTTACTAACAGCCTCAATGGCGTCGTAGAAAATGGAATAAGAAACGCTTTTCTTCCCGCTAAGCATTAAATTATTCACAAATTTGGTTACCAAAGTATCCCCAAACTTAGGGTCAGGGAGGATGTATCTTTTCTTAGGTTTTGCCTTTCTCATTGCGATTAATTATTTCTTTTTAGGTCTCTTAGCACCATACTTAGAACGACTCTGGAGTCTTCCTGTTACTCCAGCGGTATCAAGGGCACCTCTAACGATGTGATACCTTACACCAGGAAGGTCTTTTACTCTACCACCTCTGATAAGCACAATTGAGTGCTCCTGAAGGTTGTGACCTTCACCAGGTATGTAGGCGTTCACTTCCTTACTATTGGTAAGACGAACCCTGGCTACTTTACGCATGGCAGAGTTTGGCTTTTTAGGAGTGGTAGTGTAAACCCTTGTGCACACGCCTCTTCTTTGAGGACATGAATCAAGAGCAGGTGACTTGGATTTCCATGTCACGGCCGTTCTACCTTTTCTTACTAATTGCTGTATAGTGGGCATTTAGACTGTATTTTTCTGTGTTCCAAAAAATGGAACGCAAAGATATGGATTTATAATTTTTAGTGCAAAGAATTGATGGCGAATAATTATTCAACTATGCTTCACCAACTGTGCCTCCAAAATTCATTGGAAACTTGGGTAGCTCATTGGTTGTTTTAATTGTGCCAAAGGTATCTTCGTATTTTCGGACATTTTCCTCCAAAGCAGCCAGGAGACGCCTGGCATGCTCTGGAGTAATGACAATTCTCGATTTAACCTTTGCCTTTGGTACACCAGGCATCAGTCTTATAAAATCTATAACGAATTCACTGTTTGAGTGAGCAATCATGGCTAGGTTAGCATAAACGCCTTCAGCAATCTCTTCCGAAAGCTCTATGTTAATCTGATTAGGATTCTTTTTAGGGTCCTTTTCTTCTTTTGCCATAACTACTTACTTGCTGACCTCGAAAGATCTTTCCTCAGTTTGTTGCTCTCTGTCTCTATCCCTAGCGGTCAGTGCCTCGTATTCTTCCTTGGAACCAACCACGTCCCTTTGGAAATTACGTCTTCCTGTACCGGCTGGAATCAGATGGCCTACGATTACGTTTTCCTTAAGCCCCTTCAGGTGATCGGCCTTGCCTCGGATAGAGGCTTCGCTCAATACTTTGGTAGTCTCCTGGAAAGAAGCAGCTGATATGAAACTTTCTGTATCCAACGACGCCTGGGTAATCCCTTGAAGCGATGGCTTGGAAACAGCAGGTTCAGCGCTACGTACTTCGACGATCTTAAGGTCACGTCTCTTCAGGCTGGAATTCTCATCTCTCAGCCTGCGAGAAGAAATGATTTGACCTGGCTTAAGATTCTCCGAATCACCAGCGTCCATCACTACTTTCTTGTCAAGAATGTTATCGTTCTCCTCACGGAAAGCAAACTTGTCGCAAGTTTGTCCAGGTAGGAAACTAGTGTCTCCCGGATCCAGAATCACAACTTTCTGCATCATTTGGCTCACTATTGCCTCAATATGCTTATCGTTGATCTTCACACCCTGCAGACGATATACTTCCTGTATTTCGTTTACAAGGTACTCCTGAACAGCTGTAGGTCCTTTGATAGAAAGAATATCTGCAGGTGTAATGGCACCATCAGACAAGGCATCGCCAGCTCTCACAAAGTCGTTGTCCTGAACAAGGATGTGCTTGGAAAGTGAAACCAGGTAACGCTTCTTCACTCCGTCCTTAGACTCGATGTAGATTTCACGGTTACCACGCTTGATACCTCCATAAGTTACCACACCGTCGATCTCACTCACCACAGCCGGGTTGGAAGGGTTACGTGCTTCAAACAATTCGGTTACCCTTGGCAGACCACCGGTGATATCTCTTGACTTAGAAGTCATACGAGGTATCTTAGACAGAATCTGTCCAGCTTTCACCTTCTGGCCTTTTTCAACCGCCAAGTGAGCGCCTACCGGAATGTTATAACCTTTCGACTCGTCTCCCTTTCCATTGACAACAATGGCAGGGTTCTTCGTCTTATCTTTTGTATCAATGATTACTTTCTCTCTGTGACCTGTTTGCTCATCAGACTCCTCTTTGAAAGTAATGCCTTCTTCAATAGCATCGAAATCGATAGTACCATCGAATTCTGAGAGAATTACAGCATTATAAGGATCCCAGAAACAAAGCTCCTGGCCTTTTTCTATCTTCTCTCCGTCTTTCACCTTAAGGAATGCACCATAAGGAACGTGGTTACTGATGAATATTTTATCAGATTTCGGATCCTTTATTTTCATTTCACCGGAACGCCCCATCACCACATTGATGCTTTCTCCTTCATCATTGGTAGTTTTCACTGAACGTAGCCCTTCGAATTCAACGATACCGTCAAACTTAGCCCTTATGCTGGCATCCACTGCAATGTTGGACGCCGTACCACCCACGTGGAAGGTACGTAGTGTCAACTGTGTACCAGGCTCACCAATCGACTGAGCGGCGATTACGCCAACAGCCTCCCCTATCTCTACCATGCGGCCAGAGGCAAGGTTGCGACCGTAACACTTGGCACAAGCGCCCAGGCGGGTCTCACAAGTAAGCACAGAGCGAATTTCTACTTCTTCAATGCTGGTAGCATCAATTCTGGCTGCCAACTCCTCAGTTACTTCATCACCTGCTGACACGATAAGTTCATCAGTGATCGGATCGAACACATCATGTACTGTCACCCTACCAAGAATTCTCTCAGATAAAGGCTCCACTACGTCTTCATTATCTTTCAAGGCAGTAACAACGATACCTCTCAGTGTGCCGCAGTCGTCTTCATTGATCACGACATCCTGTGCCACGTCCACCAGACGACGGGTAAGGTAGCCCGCATCAGCCGTTTTAAGGGCAGTATCGGCAAGACCCTTACGAGCACCGTGGGTAGAGATAAAGTACTCGATTACGTCCAGACCTTCCTTAAAGTTAGAAAGAATCGGGTTTTCGATGATTTCACCAACAGAACCCTGAAGGTTCTTTTGAGGCTTAGCCATCAAACCACGCATACCACCCAGCTGACGAATCTGCTCACGAGATCCACGAGCACCTGAGTGCATCATCATGTAGATCGAGTTGAATCCCTGATCGTCTTCTTCCAGTTGCTTAAGCAGTGTGCCTGTCAACTGAGAGTTGATACGAGTCCAGATGTCAATCACCTGGTTGTAACGTTCGTTATCTGTGATAAGACCCATCAGGTAGTTATTCCAAACCACGTCTACTTCTGCTTTCGCAGTTTCGATCATCGTTTCCTTCTCCTCAGGAATCTTGATATCATTCAAACCGATAGACAGACCACCGATGTATGCAGACTTAAAGCCAAGCTCTTTGATATCATCAAGGAACTTAGCAGTTCTAGCCATACCAGTGATTTTGAACACAGTACCGATAATCAACTGTAGTTTCTTCTTGGTCAGAAGCTCATCCACATAGCCGACTTCTTCAGGAACGTTCTGGTTGAAAATAACCCGTCCAGCTACTGTCTCGATGATTTTGGTTTCAAGCTCATTGTTCTCGTTAAGAACTTTTGTTCTCACTTTGATATAGGCATGCTTCGAAAGTCTCTCCTCGTTTATAGCGATGATAACTTCTTCGGCATTATAAAAGGTTCTACCTTCTCCCATTACAGGATGATCCTTGGTAGACTTCCGGCCTTTGGTGATGTAGTACAGACCCAATACCATGTCCTGAGAAGGCACCGCAATAGGAGCACCATTGGCAGGGTTCATAATATTGTGAGAAGCAAGCATCAGCGTTGACGCCTCAAGAATTGCTTCGTGGCCAAGTGGCACGTGAACGGCCATTTGGTCACCGTCAAAGTCAGCGTTGAAGGCAGTACAAACCAGCGGGTGAAGCTGAATCGCTTTTCCTTCTATCAACTTAGGCTGGAAGGCCTGTATACCTAACCTGTGTAGTGTTGGAGCACGGTTAAGGAGCACAGGATGTCCTTTCAATACGTTTTCAAGAATATCCCAAACAACCGGATCCTTACGATCGACGATTTTCTTGGCAGACTTAACAGTCTTTACAATACCTCTTTCAATCAGTTTCCTGATAATGAATGGTTTGAAAAGCTCAGCAGCCATATCCTTAGGCAGACCGCACTCATGCATTTTCAACTCCGGCCCTACCACAATTACTGAACGACCAGAGTAGTCAACCCTTTTACCGAGAAGGTTTTGACGGAAACGGCCCTGCTTTCCTTTCAGCATGTCTGAAAGTGACTTCAAAGCTCTATTACCATCCGAACGCACAGCGTTCACTTTTCTTGAGTTGTCAAATAATGAGTCAACCGCTTCCTGAAGCATTCTTTTCTCGTTACGAAGGATTACTTCCGGTGCTTTGATATCAATAAGTCTCTTCAGACGATTGTTTCTGATGATTACCCTTCTGTACAAGTCGTTCAAGTCAGAAGTAGCGAATCTACCACCATCCAACGGAACCAAAGGACGCAATTCAGGTGGAATAACCGGCACCATACGGATCACCATCCACTCTGGGCGGTTTTCAATACGGGTGCGAGCATCTCTGAATGCTTCAACCACTTTCAGCCTTTTTAAGGCTTCCGCCTTACGCTGCTGAGAAGTATCGGTTGATGCCTGGTGGCGAAGATCGTATGAAAGTGAGTCAAGCTCAATTCTTGAAAGAAGCATTTCCAATCCTTCCGCACCCATCTTAGCGATGAACTTATTAGGATCAGAATCGTCAAGACTTTGGTTCTCTCTAGGAATTTTATCGAGAATATCGAGGTATTCGTCTTCTGTAAGGAAGTCGAGGTAGTTGATACCATCCTCAGCTTTCAAACCTGGCTGAATAACTACATATCTCTCATAATAGATGATCTGATCCAGCTTTTTGGTCGGAAGACCAAGCAGATAACCGATCTTATTTGGAAGAGAGCGGAAATACCAGATATGAGCAACAGGCACTACCAGTTCAATATGGCCCATGCGCTCACGGCGTACTTTCTTCTCTGTTACCTCTACACCACAGCGGTCACAGATAATCCCTTTATAACGTATTCTTTTATACTTACCACAGTGACATTCCCAGTCTTTTACAGGTCCGAAAATTCTTTCGCAGAAAAGACCACCCATTTCAGGCTTATAGGTTCTATAGTTGATGGTTTCGGGTTGTGTAACCTCACCATGAGAGCTCTCCAGAATAGATTCAGGAGACGCCAAACTAATAGTAACCTTAGAGAAGTCGCTTGTAATTTTCTTATTTTTTCTGAACGCCATAATGTTATTTATATATGGTTGAGGGGCCTAAGCCCCTTGGGATTTTTTAGTCAAGAGTGATTTCAAGTGCCAAACCACGGAGTTCGTGAACCAATACGTTGAATGATTCCGGAATTCCAGGCTTCTGCATGTTCTCACCTTTCACTATCGCCTCATATGCTTTGGCACGGCCAACAACATCATCGGACTTAATGGTAAGGATTTCCTGAAGGATGTTGGATGCACCAAATGCTTCAAGTGCCCAAACTTCCATTTCACCAAATCGCTGACCACCAAACTGTGCCTTACCACCAAGCGGCTGCTGGGTAATAAGAGAGTAAGGTCCGATTGAACGAGCGTGCATTTTGTCATCAACGAGGTGACCAAGTTTCAGCACATAAATCACACCGACTGTAACAGGCTGATCGAAACGAACACCGGTAAGACCATCGGTCAGGTAAGTTCTACCAAAATCAGGCAAACCTGCCTCCTTCAACTCTGCTGCTACCTGCTCCATTGAAGCGCCGTCAAAAATTGGAGTGGCATACTTGCGACCCAACTTCAAACCTGCCCAACCAAGTACAGTTTCGTATATCTGACCAATGTTCATACGAGAAGGTACACCCAGTGGGTTAAGAACCACGTCAACTGGTGTTCCGTCCTCTGTAAACGGCATATCCTCTTCACGAACGATCTTTGCAACCACCCCTTTGTTACCGTGACGACCGGCCATTTTATCACCTACTTTCAGCTTACGCTTCTTAGCCACGTAAACCTTGGCAAGCTGAACGATGCCAGCAGGCAGTTCATCACCAACCTCAAGAGTGAATCTTGCTCTCTTGAAATCACCGGCAACTTCATTCCTTGCCTTCATGTAGTTCTTGACCAGCTTTACGATGTTCTCATTTACATGAGCATCTGTTGTCCAGTTATCAAGATTTACATCGGAAATCAGGTTAGCCTCCTCGGGAACGTTGTAGTTACTTTCGTCTCTGTAAACGTTCTTAGGTGGGAACAGATTCTCATCGATGTTACGACCATTGAATTTCACCCCTTTGGAGATCAATTCATCGCCGAACTTATGCTTAACACCTTGCGACGTCTTGCCTTCAAGAAGCGTAGTCAGCTTCTTCACCATTCGGTTGCGAAGCTCAAGAAGCTGGTTGGAATACTTACTCTTAAGTACTTCCACCTCTTTCTTAGACTTGCTTCTAAGGTCTTTGTCCTTCTTGGGGCGAGAGAATAACTTGGTGTCAATAACAACACCTCTTAGCGATGGTGAAGCTTTCAAAGAAGCATCTTTCACATCACCAGCTTTGTCGCCGAAGATTGCTCTAAGGAGTTTCTCTTCAGGAGTTGGATCTGTTTCTCCCTTAGGTGTGATCTTACCAATAAGGATATCGCCTTCTTTTACGTCTGCACCAATCCTGATAATACCGTTCTCGTCAAGGTTTTTAACAGCCTCTTCGCTAACGTTAGGGATTTCAGAAGTAAGTTCTTCCTCACCACGTTTCGTATCTCTTACTTCAAGTTCAAATTCTTCGATGTGAATTGATGTAAAGATATCGTCACGAACTACTTTCTCAGAAATTACGATCGCATCCTCGAAGTTGTATCCTTGCCATGGCATGAACGCCACCTGAAGGTTACGACCGAGAGCTAACTCGCCTTGTTCAGTCGCAAACCCTTCGCAAAGTATCTGACCAGTTACCACTTTCTGCCCTTTGAAAACAATAGGTTTCAGGTTGATACATGTGTCCTGGTTAGTTCTCCTGAACTTAATAAGGTTGTATTCTACGTTTTCGTTGTCGAAGCTGATTAGTTCACCTTCGTCGTCTCTATCGTATCTTACTACTATTTTCTTAGCATCTACAAAAACAACCTCGCCATTTCCTTCGGCTGTCACCAGCGTTCTTGAGTCTTTTGCAATTCTTCCTTCGAGTCCGGTACCAACGATTGGCGCCTGTGGACGAAGAAGTGGCACTGCCTGGCGCTGCATGTTCGATCCCATCAAAGCACGGTTGGCATCATCATGCTCAAGGAATGGAATCATTGACGCCGCAACAGAAACAATCTGGTTAGGAGCAATGTCCATGTACTTCAGCGTAGGTGGTTCCACAACGGGGAAGTCACCTTCAAAACGAGCCTTTACTTTGTCGTTCAGATACTTACCCTTGTCATCAATTGGCGCATTGGCCTGGGCAATATAATGCGTATCTTCTTCCTCGGCTGTAAGGTAGAACACGTCGTTTCCGACGATACCCCCCTCTACCATCCGGTAAGGCGTCTCGATGAATCCCATGCTGTTTACTTTCGCATGCACACACAAGGAAGAGATAAGACCAATGTTTGGTCCTTCCGGTGTTTCAATGGTACAAAGGCGACCGTAGTGAGTATAGTGTACGTCACGAACCTCGAAACCGGCACGCTCTCTTGACAAACCGCCTGGCCCGAGGGCAGACATCCTTCTTTTGTGAGTGATCTCAGCAAGAGGATTGGTTTGGTCCATAAACTGCGAAAGCTGATTGGTACCAAAGAACGAGTTGATAACTGAAGACAGCGTTCTGGCGTTGATCAAATCAACAGGCTTGAAGTCCTCATTGTCACGCACGTTCATTCTTTCCTTGATGGTACGGGCCATACGGGCCAAACCAACAGAGAACTGGCTGTACAACTGCTCACCTACCGTTCTAACACGACGATTAGAAAGGTGGTCAATATCATCAACTACAGCTTTGGAGTTGATCAATCCGATCAGGTACTTCACAATCCTAACAATGTCCTCGGTTGTTAACACCCGAACGTCGAAAGATATATCGAGACCTAGTTTCTTGTTGATTCTGTAACGACCTACTTCACCAAGGTCATAACGCTTGTCACTGAAGAACAAACTCTGGATAATATCTCTGGCTGTTTGTTCATCAGGCGCCTCTGTATTTCTAAGCTGGCGATAGATTTGCTCCACTGCTTCTTTCTCAGAGTTAGAATTATCCTTCTGAAGCGTGTTATATATAATAGCGTAATCTGTCACGTTCACATCTTCCCTGTGCAGGATGATCGACTTAGTGCCGGACTCCAATATCGTGTCAAGGTCTTCTTCTCCTATGATAGAATCTCTTTCGAGAACAATCTCATTTCTGTCGATAGAAACAACCTCACCTGTATCTTCATCCACAAAGTCCTCCGTCCAGGTACGTAGCACCCTGGCGGCCAACTTTCTGCCGACAATTTTCTTCAGGTTCTTCTGATTGGCTTCGACTTCTTCAGACAGACCGAAAAGGTCCAGAATGTCTTTATCAGTACCGTATCCAATGGCTCTCAAAAGAGTGGTCACCGGGAACTTCTTTTTCCTGTCAATGTAAGAGTACATGACGTTATTCACGTCAGTGGCAAACTCTATCCAGGAACCTTTAAAAGGTATGATCCTGGCAGAATAAAGCTTGGTACCGTTAGTGTGCTTACTCTGAGCAAAGAAAACGCCTGGTGATCTGTGAAGCTGAGAAACGATAACACGCTCAGCACCATTGATCACGAAGGAGCCTTTCTCCGTCATGTAAGGAATATTTCCAAGGAAAACCTCTTGCTCAATCGTCTCGAAGTCCTCATTGTCTGCATCGTTGCAGGAAAGTCTTAATTTCGCTTTAAGCGGAACCGAATAGGTAAGACCTCTGTCGATACTCTCGTCTACAGAATACTTTGGAGGATCTACAGTATAGTCAATGAATTCAAGAACGAAATTCTCTCTTGAGTCAGAAATAGGGAAGTTTTCAGCGAATACTTTGAAAAGTCCTTCCTGGATTCTCTTTTCTGCAGGCGTCTCCAATTGGAAAAAGTCTTTGAAAGACTGGAGTTGCACATCAAGAAAATCAGGATAATCTATTACTGGCTTAATGGAAGAGAAATTGATTCTTTCGGATGTCTTTTTATTAGCCAAAGCTTTAAAGATTTAGTTCTTAATAGAAGGATAAACCCTGTTGTAAATTTCTTCCTGTAGCTAAATTAGCACAAACAGGAAAAGACCTGACGCACTAGCCAGGTCTATTATCTTGGAGCCACCACCTAAAAGTGGCAAAGTAAATTATTTCAATTCTACTTCAGCTCCAGCTTCTTCCAGTTGCTTCTTAAGGGCTTCAGCCTCATCTTTAGCAACGCCTTCTTTCACTGCCTTAGGAGCACCATCAACTAGTTCTTTAGCTTCTTTCAAGCCAAGTCCAGTAAGGTCCTTCACAAGCTTAACAACTGCAAGCTTAGCAGCTCCCGCTGACTTAAGGATAACATCAAATGAGTTCTTCTCTTCTGCAGCGGCGTCTCCACCACCTGCAGCAGCACCACCTGCAACTGCTACCGGAGCTGCAGCAGCGGCTGGCTCAATGCCATACTCATCTTTAAGAATTGCCGCAAGTTCGTTAACTTCTTTTACAGAAAGATTAACCAGTTGCTCTGCGAATGCTTTCAAATCTGCCATTTTTGAAAATAATTAAATTGTTTCTACGTTCGTTTATGATTCTTTTTCTGACAGGGTCTTTACGATACCTGCCAGTTTGTGCTGACCACTCTGAAGAGCGCCAATCACGTTTTTGGCCGGAGATTGGAGCAATCCAATTACCTCTCCGATCAGTTCGGACTTAGACTTCAAGCTAATAAGCATGTCAAGATGCTGTTCGCCGATGAATAAATCCTTTTCTATGGAAGCAGCCTTTAATTTAGGTCGACTCTCTTTATCAGCTTTTTTGAAGTCTTTGATAAGTTTTGCAGGAGCCTTTGCGTCTTCTTTTGAGAAAAGAACGCCTGAAAATCCTTTCAAAGCTGTGTCATTGAGTGGTGAAAAATCACCTTCAAGTGACTCGAGTGCCTTTCTGATAAGTGAATTCTTGATTACACGGTATTCAACGCCGCTATCAAAGCACTTACCTCTGAAGTTGTTCACTTCAGCAACGGAAAGACCGGAAGCATCAGTAATATAGAAGTGACCATTGTTGGAAAACTTCTCTTTCAGCTCTTCAATGAGCACTGCCTTATCTTCTCTTGTCATGATTAAATCCCTCCTATCGTATTTTTATCAATAGTGATGCCTGCACTCATGGTGCTTGAAAGGTGGATACTTTTGAAGTACGTGCCTTTAGAAGAACTTGGCTTCAACCGAGCAATAGTCTGGATCATCTCCATCGCATTGTCCCTGATCTGATCGGCTGGGAAAGACACCTTGCCAATGCTGGCATGGATGATACCGGTTTTGTCAACTTTAAAGTCGATTTTACCAGCTTTCACTTCCTTTACCGCTTTTCCAACATCCAAAGTAACGGTACCTGATTTAGGGTTAGGCATCAAACCACGTGGTCCCAGCACTCTTCCCAATTTACCCACTTTAGCCATCACGGTTGGCATGGTAACGATTACATCGATATCAGTCCAACCAGCTTCAATTTTCTTAATGTAATCATCAAGACCAACGAAGTCGGCACCTGCGTCCTTTGCTTCCTGCTCTTTGTCAGGCGTGCAAAGCACCAATACCTTTACCTCCTTACCGATACCATGTGGCAGGGCAACTACGCCTCTTACCATTTGGTCAGCCTTACGAGGGTCTACTCCAAGTCTGATGTCGAGATCAACAGAAGCATCGAACTTAGTGAAGGTGATGTCCTTTACCAGTTTGGCAGCGTCATCAACACCATACTCCTTGCTGACATCTATTTTGGCCGCAACGGCCTTTTGATTCTTAGTAAGCTTTGCCATTTCTCTCTGATTAATTATCCCAAGGAGCAGCTCCTGTTACCCTAACACCCATGCTTCTTGCAGTACCGGCTACCATTTTCATAGCAGACTCTACGGTAAATGCGTTTAGGTCAGGCATCTTAGTTTCAGCAATTTGCTTTACCTGATCCCATGTAACTGATCCTACTTTGTCCCTGTTGGGTTCAGCAGATCCCTTCTTAACCTTTGAAGCCTCCATTATCAACACTGGCGCAGGAGGCGTCTTGATTACAAAGTCAAAAGATTTGTCGGTATAGATGGTTACTAATACCGGAAGAACCATACCTTGCTTTTCCTGCGTTCTAGCGTTAAACTGCTTGCAGAACTCCATTATGTTAAGACCCTTGCTACCTAAAGCCGGACCAATCGGGGGTGCAGGGTTGGCTTGTCCACCACGCACTTGAAGTTTCAAGTACCCGCTAATTTCTTTAGCCATTTTATTAATCCTGTTTTTCTACCTGGAAATAATTCAATTCAACTGGTGTGTTCCGGCCAAATATTTTCACCATCACATTAAGCTTTCTTCTTTCTTCGAATACTTCCTCAACCGTTCCTGTGAAACCACTAAATGGCCCATCCATCACCTTCACTATTTCACCTACTATAAAAGGTGTATCTAATTTCTCTTCGGCTTCATCCATTTCGTCTACTTTTCCAAGTATCCGGTTCACTTCATTCTGCCTTAGAGGTACTGGTGCCTTCGTTTTGTCTCTGGAACCCAGAAACCCTATTACACCAGGGATATTCGTTATTGTGTGAAGTATTTCTCCATGCGAAAGGTCGGCGGCGATGATGATGTAACCGGGAAAAAAGTTACGCTCTCTCACTCGCTTTTTACCATTACGCATTTCGTATACTTTCTCGGACGGAATTAAAACCTGAGGAATAGTTTCCTCCAGATTTTGTCTGGTAATCTCAGTCTCCAGGTAGGTCTTGACTTTCTTCTCCTGCCCGCTTACTGCTCTTACCACGTACCAATTAATTTCTCCCATCCTTCACTATATTTATACTGCCTATTAAAAGGCGTTATAAAACCATTTCAATGCGTTTTCAAACGCCAAATCTACAACACCGATGAACAAAGCAAATATTAGTGATGCCACCAACACCAGCACGGAGCTACCCTGAAGTTCAGAGTATTTAGGCCAAGTTACCTTGGTTCTCATCTCGTCATAAGACTCCTTTACGAACGCAACCAGTTTATTCATATATTCTTCCGGTTTTTATAGCACGGGTGGAGAGATTCGAACTCCCATCAACGGTTTTGGAGACCGCTATTCTACCCTTGAACTACACCCGTTTAACGAATGCAGCCCGAAAAACGGACTGCAAAGGTATGATAATGTTTTATTATATGCAAATGCGTTTCACCATTAAGATGAAACGCATTCAGCTATTTAAAAACTTAGTCAAGAATTTCAGTCACCTGACCAGAACCAACGGTTCTGCCACCTTCTCTGATGGCGAATCTTAGACCTTTCTCAAGAGCAACCGGGTTAAGCAATTTCACCTCGATAGTGATGTTATCACCTGGCATTACCATTTCTACGTTTGCAGGAAGAGTAATCTCACCAGTTACGTCAGTAGTTCTCAAGTAGAACTGAGGTCTGTATCTGTTGAAGAAAGGAGTGTGACGTCCACCTTCTTCTTTAGAAAGAACATAAACTTCGGCCTTGAAGTGAGCGTGAGGCTTCACAGAACCTGGCTTACAGATGATCATACCACGACGGATTTGAGACTTCTCAATACCTCTAAGTAGCAGACCTACGTTGTCACCAGCTTCACCTCTATCCAAAATCTTACGGAACATCTCAACACCAGTGATGGTAGACTTAAGACCTTCAGCACCCATACCGATGATGTCAACTGCATCACCTGTGTTGGTTACACCTCTTTCAATTCTACCGGTGGCAACTGTACCACGACCAGTAATTGAGAACACGTCTTCAACAGGCATAAGGAAATCCTTGTCGATCGCTCTTTCAGGAAGTGGAATGTGCTCATCAACAGCGTTCATAAGCTCTTCTACTTTAGCTACCCACTTAGCTTCACCGTTAAGTGCGCCTAGAGCCGATCCCTGAATAACAGGAATAGTATCGCCTGGGAAGTCATAATAAGTAAGAAGCTCTCTGATTTCCATTTCAACAAGCTCAAGAAGTTCTGGATCATCTACCAAATCGACTTTGTTCATGAAAACCACAAGCGCAGGAACACCTACCTGACGAGAAAGAAGGATGTGCTCTCTGGTTTGAGGCATTGGTCCGTCAGTCGCAGCCACTACGATGATCGCTCCGTCCATTTGCGCAGCACCAGTAACCATGTTCTTCACATAGTCAGCGTGACCAGGACAATCCACGTGAGCGTAGTGTCTCTTTTCAGTTTGGTACTCGATGTGCGAAGTATTGATAGTAATACCTCTTTCTTTTTCTTCTGGAGCGTTATCGATCGCTGAGAAGTCTTTAATTTCGGCCAGTCCTTTACCCGCAAGAACTGCAGAAATAGCAGCCGTCAAAGTGGTTTTACCGTGGTCAACGTGACCGATGGTGCCAATATTTACGTGCGGTTTAGAACGATCAAAGTTTGCTTTTGCCATATTTGATAATCCTCGATTTAGTTATTAATATATCAGTTAATAGATGTTCAAAATACAGAGAGCCGTTGACGGGAATTGAACCCGTGACCTCTTCCTTACCAAGGAAGTGCTCTACCTCTGAGCTACAACGGCAAAAAAGACTTTGGCTTCCACCGCCAATGCCTGACCCGCTGAGCTGCTACCTGAACCAGAAATTATCAGCGTCACAGGTATCCTAGCACTACGGTTCATAAATTAAACAAGAACATAAATGATGAATGACTCCACCTCTTATGTTCTTTGTCTAGAGCGGGCGACCAGGTTCGAACCGGCGACCTACAGCTTGGAAGGCTGTCGCTCTACCAACTGAGCTACGCCCGCATAATGTACTAAGTTTGACGTCCCTCGCTCAGAGGGCGTGCAAGTTATACAATTACACGTCCTAAACAAAGAACTTTCGCTGTGGGGGAAAGAGGATTCGAACCTCTGAAGACATAAGTCAGCAGATTTACAGTCTGCCCCAGTTGGCCGCTTTGGTATTCCCCCATATCAAACAAAATGACTAAGAACAACCGTTAAAAAAAGGCCTGTTAAGGGCCTGTTTCTAAAAGGAAGTGCAAAATTATACGCTTTTTGGTTTTATTCAAATAATTGATTTAAAAAGTAGAAAATATTCCTGGCGAACTTCAACTTCTTTAGTTCCCTTCGGCAGCCAGTAAGCTGTTCATAACCGCTTTCGCTCGCTGGTCTTCCTCCTTTGCTGCAATTGAGGCGAGTATCTTCCTGTTTTCGGGGGTTTCTGGAATCACCAGTGTCATCGACTGGAAAGCGGCAATTCGATTATAATATTCGTTGTCGTTCGTAGCAATATACGTAAGCACCTTCGCTGTTGACTCATCCTTGAAGAGATCTGTCAACACGACGTACTCTATATAGTACTGCAGAAACATCCAGCGATCCATGCCATGAAAGCTAAGCAGGTTCTTATTGTACCAGTCAAGATGCCCCTCTTTCACCTGCTGATTGTAGTAACCTGCAATAGGTGCTGCTATATTAAGGTGTGTTAAGCCAAGAAAGTCCCTGAGCCAAATAGGATCTTCCACATAATCCTGAAGTAGCACCTCAAGACCAGCCCCTATTACACTATAAGAAGAATCGGCAAGTGCTTTCATCATCACCTCGTTTATATCGCCCGATTCTGTTTCGCTGTAAGCACTGAATGCTGCTGCCCTCACCAGCGAACGGCTGTCGGTAGTGAGTTTTTGTACAGCCCTTGCAATGTCAGGATTAGTCAGGTGGCCCCGGCCAACCAAATTATCCAGCGTCATCTCTCGCAGGCGTGGGGATACGTCTGCCAAACCGAGCATCGCAGCATTGCCTATCGAAATGGAGTCACCTTCAGAAAAGAGTGTTTCCAGTGCCTCTCTTCGAAGGGCAAAGGAACTTCCATTAGAAAAGGCCATCAGCAACTCCTGGCTTGTTTTGGGCTGATAAATTTCGGCTAGCAAAACCCTTTCCGGGTCAGCCTCCACCAATGTTGGCTCCTTTGACAGCGGCAAAGTCATCGTAATCTCGGGAGCATCGACTAGCAATTCATGGGTTGTGCTGGTGGCTCCTTCCCAAATTTGAATATCCAGAGGGAAAACAAAGAGCCCGATCGAATCGGACACCTGCAATTGGTTGATGTTGATAGTGAGACTATCATTGGCATAGGACGTTGATACCTCCAAAACCGGATGCCCGGGTAGTTCGAACCATTGCTCGAAGAACCATTGCAGGTCTTCTCCTGTCACAGCCTCAAAGGACTTCCGAAGGTCATCAATTTCGACTGACTGATAGGCATTCGCTTTTAAGTAATGGTTGAGTGACGCAAAAAAAGCTTCATCCCCCGTATAGTTGCGAAGCATGTGCAGCACAAGGCCAGCTTTTGAATAACGATGGCTATCAAAAAGGTCGTCAGGGTTTTCGTAGAAATAATTAATAATGGGATCCAACTTACCGCTGCCAACTTCGGCCAGGTAGTTATCCTTTTCGATCCATAAATTATAGTCCGCTTCTTCCTTGCCATACTTGTGTTCGTTCCACAAGTATTCGCTGTAGTTGGCAAAACCCTCGTTGAGTGCCAGGTTAGCCCACGACTCACAGGTGACCAGGTCGCCAAACCACTGGTGAAAGAGCTCATGTGCGATGATGCCGTCCCAATGATCGTCAAGCAGCTCCCTCCTGCTCACCTGAAGGTCTTCCATGAAAACGGATGCCGTTGTATTCTCCATAGCCCCAGACACATAGTCTCTGACGACAATCTGGTCGTACTTGGCCCAGGGATAAGGATAGTCCAGCACCTGAGAAAAGTAAGCAATCATTTCTGGCGTGTTTCCGAAGATGTCCTTGGCATATTTTTCAAAAGCTGGTTCCACATAATAAGATAGCTGGAGTGAATCGGCCCAATCGTCAACCTTCGCAAAGTTGCCAACCGCAATCATGGCCAGGTAAGGCGCATGTGGCTTATCGAGTTTCCAATGGTCTTTCTTAAGGCCGTTTCCCAAATAATCAGAGGATTGAAGCACACCATTGGATAGTGTGGTTAGCGAAGAGTCCACAGTCAGGAATATCTCCTGTGTAAATCTTTCATTAGGTGCATCGATGGTAGGAAACCAGCGGGAATTGAATTGTGTCTCACCTTGCGTCCACAATTGCTTAGGCTTCAGCGTGTCGGCACCAGATGGGTTAACGAAGAACAAGCCCCGGTCGGAGGCTACTGCCTGTCCGGGTTGTGCTGCCCGCTCGTATGGCTTAGCGATGTACTTCATTCTGATTGACAGTGTGTCCGATCTCTTATAGTCCTTTTCCAAATTAATATAAACGGCCTCACCGTCGTAATGGAACTCCAAAGGAACAGCGGCCGAGTGTTCCACTAAATCACAGCCAATGATTTCAAAGCTTTTCGCATCCAGCATCAGTTGGTTCTGAGGATAGAAGTAAGGCCTCAGGGTGATGTCAGCCTGACCGATCACCCATTTGTTTTCCCAATCGAATTCCAGGTCAAGCCGGGTGTGCAGGATATCGAAAAACCTGGGACTGGCGGGTTGGTAGGGCGGCAAATCTATTTCAACAATGGCCTCTTCAGCCCCAGCGGCGTTTGACGAAGCCTGATAGGAAGACCTGCAGCCAACAATTGTTAATAATATACATGCGACTGAGAGCAATGCTGTTCCCGACCCAAGCTTTCCTTCTAAAGTGTTCCTGCCCATATCATCACAAAATATTATGTCGTATTTTGCCAAAAAAGAATTCATGGCGAAGGTACTTATAAAAGGTCAAAAAGAAATCGACGTTGACTACCAAACAAATGGGGAGGTCTACCTGAATGGCGACTTATTTAATCATGAGGTAGTTGAGGTGAAACCAAATCACTATCACGTAATAAAGAGTGGAAAGGCTTTTGAGGTAGAAATAGTTGCCACCGACAAGGCTTCGAAAATGGTTTCGTTGTTGGTAAACGGAAAAAAGGTGGAGGTGACTGTCAAAGACAAGATGGATATTTTACTTGAAAAACTGGGCATCTCAAATACCACTGCAAAAAAAGCCAACGACCTGAAAGCGCCTATGCCCGGGCTTATCCACGAAATAAAAGTGAGGGAGGGCCAGGAGGTTCATCAGGGCGACCCCATCTTGATTCTGGAAGCTATGAAAATGGAAAATGTGCTTAAATCGCCTGGTGACGGAATTATCAAGGCTATCTCTGTTGAAAAAGGGCAAAGCGTTGAAAAAAATCAGGTACTAATTACATTTTCCTAAGGCATAGTCGAAGGCTTTCATTTATATTTGCCTGATTTAACCATTCTTTTACCCCATACAAAAGCACGGAAGACCGGCTCTATGAAATACAAACGAATATTACTAAAACTAAGCGGAGAGGCACTCATGGGTGGTCAGAAATATGGCATTGACCCCGCACAACTTGAACAATATGCCCAGGAAATAAGAAAAGTAAAGGATGAGGGCCTTGAAGTAGCCATTGTTATTGGTGGTGGTAATATCTTCCGTGGCGTGCAATCATCCACTATTGGGATAGACAGGGTTCAGGGCGACTATATGGGGATGCTGGCAACAGTGATTAATGCTATGGCACTGCAAAGCGCACTTGAAGCCCATGGCATGTTTACCCGCCTTATGTCAGGTATAAAAATGGAGCAAGTTTGTGAGCCTTTTATCAGAAGGAGAGCTATCAGGCATCTCGAAAAAGGCAGAATTGTGATTTTTGGCGCTGGCATAGGCAATCCTTACTTCACTACGGACTCCACTGCCAGCCTAAGGGCCATTGAAATTGAAGCCGATGTTGTGCTGAAAGGCACCCGTGTGGATGGTGTGTATTCAGCTGACCCCGAAAAAGATCCAAATGCCACCAGATACGCTCAGATTTCTTTTCAGGAAGTTTATGAAAAGGGATTGAACGTAATGGACATGACCGCCTTTACGCTATGTCAGGAAAACAATCTACCGATTATTGTATTTGATATGAACAAGCCCGGCAACCTCATTAATGTTGTGAAAGGCGAGGAAGTGGGCACTCTGATAAATTAACTTTTTTAAGAATGAATGAGGAGATACAACTATTTCTAGAGGAAGCTAAAGATTTGATGGGCAAAGCCATTGTTCATTTTTCGGCAGAGCTTGCAAAAATAAGGGCTGGAAAAGCAATGCCCAACATGCTTGATGGTATCATGGTCGATTACTATGGTGCCATGACTCCAATACAGCAAGTAGCATCTGTCAATACGCCCGATGCAAGGACACTTGCCATTAAGCCATGGGAAAAAAATATGATTTCGGAAATTGAGAAATCGATCATCAATAGCGACCTGGGCCTAAACCCTCAAAACAACGGGGAAATGGTCATGATCAACGTTCCTCCTCTGACTGAAGAGAGAAGAAAGAACCTCGTCAAACAAGTAAAAGCGGAGGCAGAAACAGCCAAAGTGAGTGTGAGAAACATCAGGAAGGATGCCAACGAATCGATTAGAAAGCTGATGAAAGAAGGGGCTGCTGAAGACGATGTAAAAAGGGCTGAAGATGAAGTTCAAAAACTTACCGATTCGCACTCAGTCAAAATCGACAAGCTGGTAGATGCAAAAGAGGTGGAGATCATGACGGTTTAAACTCCTATACACATTTGAGCCTTCAAGCAATCCTATGTTTCAAATTAGGGTGCTTGCAAAAGATGCGTTTCAATAAGATTTCAGCTATCGTCATAGGATCATCCAGCTGTACCTGGCACCTTCTTCAATCGTATCCTCCGTCGAATTACCCACAGTAGGTTGCAAAATACACCATTAAGCTCAAGCCAATAGGAAGAGGATACTAGCGTACCTCAACACCTTCTATGATTAGGCTAGCTATTTTGTTGAATACTATTTTTTAGGAAATCACACTCCAACAGTTATTGAATAATTCAAGAAGAACGGGAATTTACCCCGTCCGCAGCATCCATTTTGTTTCTGTTAGATGGCAAGTTCAGTTTCATGTCCATCGAGATCGTCAATCTTAGTGGCGTTTGTAAAGGAATATTATATCCTCACAAAGAAAACAGGCCTGCTCGCAAGATTGGTCGCAAACATATCTTCCGGCTATCTAGATTTACTTATTAGCCCTCTCCAGACTCTCAAAAAACGTACTATTTGAAGCACGAGCTATTGTGGAATTGTGCTTGAAACTTACAATGCCTTAGGAATTGAGTAGTCTGTAATATCGAAGAGGTTTCGCTATCGAAGATTTAGAATTATTCTTTTACAACAACTATGAAGAAGCTACTGTTGATTTCGATTGCTCTTTGCTTGTCTACCACGATAAGAGCTCAAATTGCCGAACCAGACAATTCCTACATTACAGGAACAGGCTTCGATAATACCGTGTATGCATCTGGACTTCAAGCAGATGGAAAACTCATTGTTGGAGGTTACTTTACCTCCTATAATGGAACAACTGTCAACCGTATAGCTCGATTAGGAACAGACGGCGTGATTGATCCAGATTTTACTGCAAACATCGGCACTGGGTTAAATGCGGGAGTTTTGGCAATAGCTATTCAGTCAGATGACAAAATTTTGATCGGGGGCTTGTTCAGTTCCTTCGATGGAACCACCCGTTATTCTATTGCCCGCTTAAATGCTGACGGGACACTTGATGGCACTTTCAACTCAACAGGTACAGGGTTGAATGGTACTGTGGCTTCCATAGCAGTTGTAGCGTCGAATGGGAGCATTATTGTTGGGGGCGATTTTTCAAGTTATAACGGTACATCAAGAAAAAGCATCGCCCGCTTGAATGCCGACGGAACTCTAGACGAAACGTTTGACCCAGGCACCGGATTTAATTCCTATGTCAGAAGCATAGCTATTCAATCCGACGAAAAAATAATTGCTGGGGGAGGCTTCACATCCTATAACGGAACAAGCACAAGTAACTTCGTTCGCTTAAATACAAGCGGGGCCTTAGATGGTACATTCTCCGCTGCCGGCTCGGTCACCCAAATCTATGCGGTAGCTGTTCAGGCTGATGGCAAAATACTCGCCGCAGGCAATAGTGGCGGTTTTGGCTTTTTAACGAGAGTAGGGAGCTCCGGTGCAGTTGATGGCACGTTTACTCCCCCTCTTTTTAACTCACTTGTTAAGTCACTGGCCATTCAACCTGACGGCAAGATTTTAGCGGGAGGGTATTTCACCAACGGGCTGATCCGACTTTCTGCTTCAGGTGTCACAGATGTATTTACTGGCGGAAACGGGTTTGAAGGAGGCTCCTATGAAATAAATACCATTACGGTGCAATCTGACGGTAAGGTAATTTCTGGCGGCGCCTTTGTTTCGTATTACGGAGTAGCCAAAAAAAACATAGCCAGGCTTCGAACATGTACAACTGTGTCGATTACCACGCCACCTGCAAGTAAGGCAATTTGTGAAGGAGACAATGCGTCATTCAATGTGATCGCACCTGGCACGGGCTTAACTTTCCAGTGGCAAGTAAACACCAACAACGGCATTGGAATCTACTCAAATGTCACCGACGACGGGGTTTATTCAGGTGCAGCTACTGCAACACTTGCCATTACCGGAGCAACGGCAGGAATGAGTTCATATCTTTACCGGTGTATTGTTCAGGATGCATCATGCCTTACCACCTCAGCGCTGGCATCACTCACAGTAAATGCTTTACAAGTGATAACTGCTGATCCGCTCAACTCTTCAGTCTGTGAGGGTACCAATACTACTTTTAGCGCAACTGTAACGGGTGGGTTCGGCGAATACCAATGGCAGGAAAACCAGGGATCCGGTTTTGCAAATCTGTCAAATGGAGGGATATATTCGGGAGTAACCGGGACAACACTTACCCTCACTGGAGTAACCGCATCGATGAACGGCTTTCAGTATCGTCTGGTGGCTTCGCTTTGTTCACCTCCAGTTTCTTCAGCCTCTGCTACCCTCACTGTAAACCTTAACCCGGTCATTACCCAGCAGCCAGCTAGCGTTTATCAATGCTTTGGAAATGGCAATCTGGAGTTTACTGTAGAAGCGCTGGGAGAAGGCCTCAGCTATCAATGGCAGGGGTATGTGGGGAGCCCCATCTACGCCGACCTTTCAGATGGAGCAAATGCTGGTTCTGCTAATATAGCTTCCGGCACCTATTCAGGAGTTCACACCACGTCTCTTTCAATTGCCGACGCCCCAGCCAACTTTCCTGATTCTTACATATACAAGGTGAAGGTGAAAACTGCGAGTAATTGCGCTATTTACTCTGCTGTGGCTTCAGCGAGAGTTTACAATGAGGTTTCGTTTACTTCTCAACCTTCTGATGTTTCATTATGTGCCTCATTGTCCGGCGAAACAGTATTCAATATAACTACGGGTTTTGGAAGTGCTCCAGTTCCATATCAGTGGCAGATGAATAATGGGTCAGGTTTTGTGAATTTGGAAGATTCTTCTCCTTACTCCGGAGTGCTTACCCGTACACTTCATATAGCCAACAGCGGAATCACCGCTGATATGAGCGGCTACAAATTCAGGTGTTTAGTCGGGGATTGCCAAACCGAACATGCTTCTTTTGAAGCCGAACTTATTGTAGACAGCAGGCCTTCCGTAATATCGCAGTCAGATAATGTAACAGTTTGTCAAAATGAGACGGCCAAGTTTTCTGTGGAAGCAAGCGGGCCTGGAGTCCTATATCGGTGGCAACAAGACACTGGCTTAGGGTTCGTTAACATAGAAGACGACGATACTTTTTTTGGATCCCAAAGTAACGAACTCAGTATTTCAAATGCAGGAGGCAGTTTTAATAGTCGAAATTATCGTTGTGTTTTGAGTACAGAAAAAGGGCTATGTAGTGAAGTAAATGTCGCTCCCCGGAAGTTGTCAGTAGTTCTCCTTCCCAATATCACTAGTCAGCCAGTTGGCAAAACGGTCTGCGAGGGAGCAAGCACAACTCTTTCTTTTTCAGTCGAAAATACCTCTACCACCTACCAGTGGCAGGCAGACGTTGCAGGTGACGGAAATTTTGTCGATTTAACAACCAACGAAACCTACCTAGCCACCAATTCACGCCAGCTTACCATCCAAAACATCCCGGCGGCCTTGAATGGCAACAAATTTCGTTGCAGAATAGGCACCTGTACTCCAGAGTCGTTTACGGATGTCGTCACATTAAAAGTAAATGCTCTCCCAAGTATTATCACGTCAGCAGTAGCACAAACTATTTGCCAGGGAGGCACAGTGGCCTTCGCTGTTGAGGCAGGCGGGTCAGAGTTGAATTATCAGTGGACTGTAAATGGGAGTGCTTTATCAGATGGAGGTATGTACTCTGGAACCAAAACATCGACCCTCACGCTTACGAACGTAACCTCTGCTGTTAACGAGGCTGCATTTGTTTGTTCTGTTTCGAACAGCTGCGCCTCTCCTCTCTTCTCCAATGAAGCGCATCTTACCGTCCAGCCCGCAAGTGTGGCAATAATAAGACATCCTTCCACCGCCCAGGTCTGTTCAGGTGAAGAAGCAACCTTTTCGATAGACGCAGGCACCAATACCGTCGTCTACCAATGGCAGGAAAGCAACGGAACTGATTTCCATGATCTTACAGAAGACGGTAATTATTCCGGTGTTAATACAGCAAATCTTTCGATTTCAAATATTTCGAGCAGCCAAAGTAGCCAAAAATACCGGTGTGTCGTCAGTACTTCTTGCCAAAGCGGCACCTCAAATCAAGCTATTTCCGAATCAGCTGAATTGGTCGTTACCAACCCAATCGTCATCAGCAGTCACCCAATAAATGTCTCCGAATGCGGTGGCACCGATGTAGTTTTTTTTGTAGAAGTTTCTTCAGGTGATGGTTTAACGTATCAATGGCAGGAAGACAGCGGGGAAGGATTTACAGACTTAACCACCACAGGCATCTATTCCAATGTCAATACAGCCAGCCTGACCCTCAGCGGAGTTACAAGCCTCCTGGATGGCCGCAGCTATCGATGCGTTCTTGGAGGGGGCTGTCAGGGTACAATTTCTAACCCTGCTCAACTTCAGATAACGAGTCCTCCTAAGCCGGAAATAACGATAAACGCATCAAATCCGGAAGCGATCATATTGCAAACAGAAGGAGGAGACAGTTATGAATGGTTCAAAAATGGTGTAACAATCACAGGAGCAACTAGTGCAGACCACATAGTAACTGTGGATGGGAGTTATACGGTCAGGATAACAAAAAACGGTTGTTTAAGCGAAATGTCAGAACCCAAGCAGGTAGTAATTACCTCCGTTGAGGGATCTTGGGGCACATCTGGGGTGAAACTGTATCCAAACCCGGTATTTAATACACTTGCCATTCAGTTTGATAGATTCGACAGCAATCAACCTGTCAGTATATCAGTCATTGATATGACCGGAAGAATAATCAAGTCATATATTACTAAAGGCCAGGCAACAATCACAATGGAGGTTGATACCTTACATGAGGGGAAATACTTTGCGGTTGTGAAACAACACAATACGACTACCGTCGTGCGGTTTATAAAACTGAATCAGTAGAAAGCCCGTCAATGTGGGAAGAGGACTTTATTTGGCGGAAAACAATACAGCGCAGGGTTGCACAGCGAATTCTGTCTAAGGTTAGCAGATACTGAGTTGGCTATTCGAAATTTTCATTGTCTGCGTAAATAGCTCAACTCCCAAAAATGTGTCTTGTTAGTCTCTTCAGCTAAATAAAAGCGGATAACTGAAGCAATGTGAACTGAATTTAAGCAATGTGTATTCTGAGTTTCAGAACCACTGCACTCGTAAGAGTAGCCCATATACGAGGCTGCTCTGATTTAACTGGCTCCATTAAATTACAGGCCATACCACTTCAAGAGGATACGACGGGGGCCTAGCGAAAAATACTGTCGGGTTCAACAACTAAGGGAAATAACCTTCCGTTTCACAGATAAAGCTTCTTCCGTTCTATCATTTCATTCACGCTGTCGGGGATCAGGTACTTCACCGACTTGCCCATTTTTATTTGTTTCCGAATGAATGTGGCCGATATGTCCAGTAAAGGAGCATCAACAATTTTCACATTTGGATGATCTTTGAGGCCTGACGGATTCGACTGGGGCCGTGGGTACACGAGCAGCCCGTGGTTCTCTAAAATGACATTAAAATTTTTCCATTTAGGAAAAGAGGCGAGATTGTCCTCCCCTATTATCAGCTTGAATTTATGCTGCGGGAGCTTGTCGGTTAAATATGCCAGGGTATCCACTGTATAGCTGGGTTTGGGCATATGAAACTCGACATCAGTGGCTTTGAAATGATAGTTGTCGTGTATAGCCGCCTGCACCAGGTCAAACCTGTCAAACTCATGCTCCAGGTTGCTTCGCTTCTTCAGTGGGTTCTGAGGGCTGACAACAAACCACACCTCTTCAATTTCGGTATTCTCCAACATAGTGTTGGCAATAATGAGGTGCCCAACATGGATAGGATTGAATGAACCAAAATAGAGACCGATATCCAATAGATTGATGTTTTGTTCCTGGCAGTACCTCGTCACACGCCAGCGAAAGTGATTCGAAAAGCTAAGCTAAAAAATCTTTCACAATTTGGAGCGACATGTCTTTAGCCTTCTGCAGGTCATCATTGAGCACGGTCACATCCAGTCGCTTTTCGAAGGTCATTTCATATTTAGCCTTCTGGAGGCGCTTTTCGAGCGTGTCTACTGTTTCTGTGTCACGCTTTTGAAGTCGTTCCTGAAGGGTGCTTAAATCAGGCACTTTCACAAATACCGCCAGGGCATCGTCTTCAAAGTATTTCTTGAGGTTGAGCGCACCGTGCACCTCCACATCAAAAATAACATCTTTTCCCAAAGCCCATATTCTGTCTATCTCTTCTTTGAGTGTGCCGTAAAAAGATCCGTTGTAGACCTCCTCCCATTCTATAAATTCGTCCCGTTCAATTTTACTCTGAAAATCGCTAAACGAGAGAAAGTAATAGTCTTTTCCATTCACCTCCTGGTTTCGAGGTTTCCTTGTTGTGGCCGAAATAGAAAAGGCAAGGGAAGGGATATGATCTAAAAGATGTTTTACCAGAGTTGTTTTACCAGAACCTGACGGAGCAGTAAAAATAATTGCTTTGCGCATTAACCTTCAGGGGCAAGAGAAACAGAAATTTTCGATTTTATGGCGTTGAGCAAATCTGCAGGGACTTCACGCTTCTCAAGCTTAGTACGCAAGATGTTTCTAATCTCCGCTTCAACTTTGTAGTTTTTTAAACAGGGCAGGCAGCTGTCGAGGTGACTCCGCAAATAATCCTCCTGAGTTGGCGACGCCTCATTATCAAGTAGCAGATGCAAAATTTCAATACATTTCACTGACTCCTTGCAGCCTTCCTTTGCAGAACTTTGTTCCATTCTCTGTCAATTTCAATCACGAAAATTACGAAAAAAATTATTTGTAGCCCATTGTCTGAGCATATGATTTTAGCTTCTCCTTCAGTAGATTTCTGGCTCTGTGCAATCTCGATCTCACGGTACCTATCGGGATGTCGAGAATTTTCGCCATCTCCTCGTAGGTAAAACCTTCCAGGTCACAAAGTATGATTACTGTTCTGAAGTCAACGTCCAGCGCATTCAGCGCATTGGAGACCTCGTCACCAATCATGTTTTGCAGAGCGTCTACTCGCAGGTCGACCGTTATATGTTCATCAACATCATCTGAGTTGTAATAAGTTTCAACTTCCTGATAATCAACTTTGGCAGGCTCCTTACTTTTCTTCCTGAAGTCGTTGATGAAGCTGTTCTTCAAGATTCGGAACAACCACGCCTTGGCGTTGGTTCCTTCCTGAAAGGAATCTATAAATCGAAAAGCTTTAAAATAAGTTTCCTGCACAAGATCCTTTGCCTCATCGTCGTCAAAAGTAAGACGGTAGGCAAAATTGTACATCGAGTCAATATGCGGCAAAAATTCCCCGTTAAAGATTTTCATCTTCTTTGAGTCACTATAGCTGTGCCGCTTTGGCCCTTCCATGGTTTCTGTTACGGTTGTTGACATGTCAATGAATTCAGCAAATTCCTTGCCCAACTGGCGGGCTATTTAGAATCAATCTCTTTTTACATAATACGACAAATCACCCAAGTTTGTTAACCAGCCTAATTTGCGAAATACGGACTGTTTTCACCTACTTTCATTCAAAATAATAAAAAAAGGCCCTTTTGCGGGCCTTTTCTCTGTCATGAAATTATGTCAGTAATTTTAGTAACGGTAATAATCAGGCTTGTATGGGCCTTCAAGAGAAACCCCTATGTATTCGGCCTGATCGGGGCTAAGTGTATCAAGTTCGCAACCAATTTTAGCCAGGTGCAGCCTTGCTACCTTCTCGTCGAGGTGCTTAGGCAATGTGTACACCGCATTTTCGTACTTGTCGGTATTTGTCCAAAGCTCCAATTGCGCCAACACCTGATTGGTAAAGCTATTTGACATTACAAACGATGGGTGACCAGTGGCACAACCAAGGTTCACCAAACGCCCTTCAGCCAAAACAAGTATCTCTGATCCTTCGATATTGTAAAGGTCTACTTGCGGCTTTATTACAACTTTTGTCTGACCGTAGTTGCTGTTTAGCCATGCCATGTCAATTTCATTGTCAAAGTGGCCAATGTTACAAACAATAGCCTTGTCCTTCATGCTTCTGAAGTGCTCTTCTTTGATGATGTCCTTGTTGCCTGTAGCGGTTACGATGATATCAGCTTCTTTAACGGCAGTGGCCATTTTCTTTACTTCGTACCCTTCCATAGCTGCCTGCAAAGCGCAGATAGGGTCGATCTCAGATACGATCACCCTGACACCACAGCTCTTAAGCGACTCGGCGGAACCTTTTCCTACGTCACCAAATCCAGCAACAACAGCCACTTTACCGGCCATCATCACGTCGGTAGCTCTGCGAATGGCATCCACCAACGACTCACGGCAACCATATTTATTGTCAAATTTAGACTTGGTCACAGAGTCGTTCACATTGATCGCAGGCATGGGCAAGGTGCCCTTTTTCATTCTTTCATACAAGCGGTGAACACCTGTGGTAGTTTCCTCAGAAAGACCTTTAATGCCTGGTACCATCTCAGGGTATTTGTCCAGCACCATATTGGTAAGGTCGCCACCATCGTCAAGGATCATATTGAGAGGTTTCCTGTCCTCACCAAAAAATAGTGTCTGCTCGATACACCAGTCAAACTCTTCGGCATTCATGCCTTTCCATGCAAACACGGGAACACCAGCGGCGGCAATAGCAGCGGCGGCATGATCCTGTGTAGAAAAGATATTACAGGAAGACCAGGTAACATCTGCACCCAGTTCAACCAGCGTTTCAATAAGAACGGCTGTTTGAATGGTCATATGCAAACAACCTGCTATACGGGCTCCTTTAAGAGGCTTGGAAACGCCATATTCTTCCCGAAGTGCCATCAAACCAGGCATTTCGGCTTCTGCCAGACGGATTTCTTTCCTGCCCCAATCGGCCAGTGAAATGTCTTTTACTTTGTAATTAAGACTTGTTTCAATCATTTTATGATAATATTGATTTATAAATCGATGCAAAAGTAGCGCATAACTTTTTGTAAGCCAAACGGAAGAAGTTTTTAAGGAGTGACTACTTCCATAAGAACTCTATCTCTTTTAAGTCGTACTCCCTTACGTTCCCGCCTCGCTCGACCTTAAGTTTTCCAAGTTCAGAAACGCCAAGAATTTCGCCCTCAAACGTCCCCTCTTTTTCACGGTATGACCGCCGCTCACCCCATCCAATCATGGACTTCAAATAGTCTGCCTTCAGTTTTTCAGAGGCGCCACCTTTGAGCTGAAGATATATAGACTCAATATTCCGGGACAGCTTCTCCAGCACAAGCTCCTTGTCCAGGTCGTTTCCCACTTCAAGCGCCATTGAGGTTGCTTTCTCTGAGGTAAATACCAGTTGATTCACATTTAAGCCTACTCCCACAACTGAAGTTTCGATCATGCTTCCTTTCAGCGTGCTTTCAATCAGGATGCCGGTAATTTTCTTGTTGCCTGCATATATATCATTAGGCCATTTGACTTTTACATTCTCAAGCCCAAATTCGCTTAGCGTCTTTTTAACTGCGATTGATACAATGATGTTTAAAAAAAACTGCTGTGAAGGCTTTAAGAAAGTGGGCTTCAGCACCACCGACATCATGATGTTTTTACCTGGCTCCGACTCCCAGGAGTTGCCTCTTTGGCCCCGGCCTGCCAATTGCTCGTCGGCTATCACAACTGCACCTTCGTTGACATGCTCTATTTCGGCCAATTGTGTAGCTATCGAGTTGGTTGAGTGACATTTTGGCAGGTAAACCACCTTTTTGCCGATAAAGAGATTTTTGGAGAAAATTTTGTGCAATCTTTTTTCGTAGTTTTGTAGACAAAGTAAAATGTTTTGAATGACAGTAAAAAAGGGCAAAATGCCAGTTGAACCTAAAACGGTTGAACTCAATGATTTGGTGGTGCAGGGAATGGCAGAAAAGAAAGCCCACGACATAGTAGTTTTGGATCTGAGAAATGTGAAAAATGCTGTAGCTGATTATTTCATTATCTGTTCTGGCAACTCGGACACTCAAATAGATGCCATTTGTGATTCTGTAGAAGAATTCGTTTTTAAAGCTTCAAAACAGTCCCCCTGGAAAAAAGAAGGCAAGCAAAACAAAGAGTGGATCCTTTTGGATTACATAGATGTGGTAGCTCACATATTCAAAAAAGATAAGCGTGATTTCTATTCGCTGGAAGAGCTTTGGGGAGATGCAGTGATCACTCCGGTGGAAAGCTCATCCATTTAAGGAACATTAGCGATAGAAAAGCGTTTTATCAATCTGTACAATAGATTTAGATTTAGAAAGATTAAAGAATGGCAAATCAAGATAGACCGAGGAAAAACCTAATTCCAAAGCCTCCGCAGAGACCCAATTATCAAATTTGGGTGATTCTAACGCTTCTGGCGGTAGTGCTGGGAATTACTTATTTCAACAACAGCTCTTCATCAGTAACTATTTCGCAAAAAAGGTTCGAGCAAATGCTGCTCAGCAATGATGTGAAAGGGGTGGTGCTTTTAAGAACGCAAAACCTTGTTGAAGTAACATTAAAAGAAGAAGCACTCAATAACAGTAAGTACAAAGTAGAGTTGGAGCAGAGAAATCCTTTCTCACTCAGCCAGGGGCCACATTACAAATTCAAGATCATTTCGGCCGACAACTTCGATGAGAAGTTTAGGGAGATTGAGAAAGGCTTGCCTGACAACCAGAGAATTGAGTACAAAATCGAGGAAGGATCTGACATCACCAACATTTTCTTTAATTGGGGTTTCTTGTTCCTGATCCTGTTCGGTTTCTGGTTCTTGATGCGCCGGATGACCGGTGGCGGCGGACCTGGCGGACAGATATTCAATATTGGAAAATCAAGAGCAGCATTGTTTGATGCAGAAAACAAGGTAAAGATCACATTCGTGGATGTGGCAGGACTTGACGAGGCCAAAGAAGAGGTAAAAGAAATTGTAGACTTTCTTAAGAATCCAGCCAAGTTTACTAAGCTGGGTGGTAAAATACCAAAGGGAGCTTTGCTTGTAGGCCCTCCCGGCACTGGTAAAACACTTTTGGCGAAAGCGGTAGCTGGTGAAGCTGCTGTGCCTTTCTTCTCACTTTCGGGTTCTGACTTTGTTGAAATGTTTGTTGGTGTAGGTGCTGCAAGGGTACGTGACCTGTTTAAGCAAGCGAAAGAGAAAGCACCATGTATAGTGTTCATAGACGAGATTGACGCTATTGGTCGCTCAAGGGGCAGAGGCCAGGTGCCTGGCTCCAACGATGAAAGAGAGAATACGCTGAACTCGCTGCTGGTTGAAATGGATGGCTTTGCTACGGACTCAGGTGTTATCATCCTGGCGGCTACTAACCGCCCTGACGTGCTTGACAGCGCTTTACTGCGCCCGGGCAGGTTTGACCGTCAAATTAGTATTGACAAGCCAGATGTAATTGGCAGAGAGGCTATTTTCAAAGTGCATTTGAAGCCTATTAAGATGTCGAAAGACGTGGACGTGAAAAAACTGGCTGCACAAACCCCAGGCTTTGCCGGTGCTGAAATTGCCAACGTGTGTAACGAGGCCGCACTTATCGCAGCCAGAAGAGACAAAGAAGCCGTTGACATGCAAGACTTTCAGGATGCCATTGACAGAGTGATTGGTGGTTTGGAGAAAAAGACAAAAATCATTTCGCCGGAAGAAAAGAAAATTGTTGCCTACCATGAAGCTGGTCATGCAGTGGCCGGCTGGTTCCTTGAGCACGCCGATCCGTTGGTGAAAGTATCCATCGTTCCCCGTGGTATTGCGGCGCTTGGGTATGCGCAGTATCTGCCGAAAGAGCAGTTCCTGTACCAAACTGAGCAGTTGCTTGATGAGATGAGTATGGCTTTGGGTGGTCGTGCCGCTGAGGAGATTATTTTTGGTAAGATATCAACCGGGGCGCTGAGCGATTTGGAGAGGGTAACCAAGATGGCTTACAGCATCGTAACGATCTATGGTATGAATGACAAAATTGGCAACGTGTCGTTCTATGATTCAAAGCAGTCGGAATATGCCTTCAACAAGCCCTATTCGGAATCAACCGCTGAAACTATAGACTCTGAAGTGAGAAACATTATTTCTACTGCTTATGAGCGTACGAAGAAGATGCTGACTCATCACAAAAAGGAGCTTGAGGTTATCGCTAAAGAACTTCTGGAGAAGGAAATCATTTTTCAGAATGATTTGGAAAGGCTGATAGGTAAACGCCCTTTTGAAAAGCAAACCACCTACCAGGCATTTACCAACAATAACGCCAACGGAGAGGGAGTAGAAGCAGTAGTCGAAGGCGAAGAAAAAACCGATGATGAAGTTGAAGCTTTGAAAAAGTCGGTAGCAGAGGAAGTTACAAATGAGGAAACCTCAGACGTAGTTGAGGATACAACCAAAAAGTGATCTTCTTTAAATAATATTTGATTCAAAGATCAGGTTAACGCCTGATCTTTTTATTTTGTACCCATATGCAGTTTGACAACGGTACCCTCCCGGACGGGAAATTGATCTATTTCGCCAGTGATTTTCACCTTGGAGCCCCCAACCAAACAAAGAGCCGGGAAAGGGAGAACAAAGTGGTGGAATGGCTGGGAAGTATCGAAGACTCTGCCGCCGCCATCTTTCTTGTTGGCGATATTTTTGATTTCTGGTTTGAGTACAACCATGTGATCCCCAAAGGCTTTGCCCGGTTTCAGGGAAAAATTGCTGAACTGGTCGATAAAGACATTCCTGTCATCTTTTTCTCAGGCAACCACGATATGTGGATGGCCAGCTACTTTACTGAAGAGTTTGGAATACCCGTGTACCATGAAAACAAGCGCTACGTCGTCAATGGTGTAAAGCTGCTGGTGGGGCACGGCGATGGCCTTGGGCCCGGCGACTATCGATATAAATTTCTTAAGAAGATTTTCAGGAACAAGCTTTGCCAATGGGCATTCAAATGGCTGCACCCCAATGTGGGAATGGCCATCGCTCACAAATGGTCGAGCAACAGCAGGATCAGCAACCTGAGGTATGACGAGGCCTTTCTGGGGGATGACGAGTGGCTTTGGACATATTGCAAAGAAGCTGAAGCCAAAGAGCACCACGACTTCTATATTTTCGGGCACAGACACCTGCCCCTTGACCTGGAAGTTGGGAAGAGCAGCAGATACATTAACTTAGGAGAGTGGATCAACCACTGTACTTATGCGGTATTTGACGGAAAAAAAGTTGCGCTCAAAAGGTTTGAATAAGGCAGTTGTCCTATGTCTGGCCCTACTCGAGTCTGTTTTGGTGTGCCAGGCCCAGCTAGTGATTGAAAAAAATGTGCCTGGGTCAGTTGTCACGGCTCAGTCGGTTGACAGGCGAGGCGACTTCTATCTTGCATTCAAGAACGGTACGGTTGCCAAATACGACACCACGGGCAGGCAGATTGTGAACTACTCTCCGAGAAGGCTGGGGCAGGTCACGCTGATTGATCCCTGGAATCCGCTAAAGACTTTTCTGTTTTACGAAGAATTTCAATCTATCGTCATACTCGACAGGTTCATGTCGCCTACTACTGAGTATGACCTCACTGGCAAGTCTCAGAGCTTTATACGGCTCGCCTGCCCCTCGCAGGATAACTCGTTCTGGCTGATCGACGAGTCGTACAACGGCTTGATTAAATTTGACCCTATTGATCAAAAAATTCAGTCGAAAATCCCTTTCAACGCATCAATACCCGTTGATGGTAAGATTCTTTTCATCAGGGAATATCAGAACGTGCTGTTTGCTTCTCTGGACAGCGGGGGCATTGTTTATTTTGACAACCTCGGAAATTATCAGGGCATCATCGACAGCCCGTCCTGCGACTTCTTTTGCTTTTCGAAGAATCAGCTCTACCTGACAAGTAACGACAGTGTTTTTATCCAGGATCTATACAGTAGCGAGAAAAACGAAATCAGTTTACCTGACACGTATTTGCATGTCCTGCTGATTGGTCATCGTGTGGTTGGGACAAAAAAAGAAGGAGGCTTTGACCTCCTTCGTTGATATCAGTTATACAGATGTACTACTCTGTAGTGGATGACATTCCTCTGAACAGATCGAGAATTTTATTCCTAAATGCAATACTATACTTGGCATTAATAAGTGTAATCTCGGCATTGTTCTTATTATTCAGACTTTCAAGGTATGTATAGAAATCTGTCGCACCAGTGTCGAATCGGGTTTGAACAAAATTGAATGTCTGCTCCTGTGCTTCGAAGTTTTCCAAAGCAGATTCATAGGAGGTAATGGATGAAACTAAATCCAGATAGTCCCTCTGAATTCTATTTGTTATATCCAAAATTGCCTGCTTGTAATTCAATTCAGCGTTAAACATTCCCACCTTTGCCTGCGCAACCTGGTTTTTAACCAAAAAGTTGTTGAAAATTGGCACACTTATCTGGAATCCGTAGTAATTGTTTGTAAACGTCTTGTACTGAGAGAACAACTCTCCATCATTGTTGGTTGAGTATCGAGTGCCGATTCCGGCTCCAATACCAACGGAAGGATAGTAACTGGTGCGGCTCACCTTCAAGGCATTTTTTGCCGCTTGCATGGTATAAAAAGAGCTCTTGACATTGTAAGAGTTCTCTAAAACTTCCGCCATTACCTGCTGAAATGGTTCCACCTGAGTATCCTCCGCAGAAACCTGCACTTCGATATCCTGAAGCACATAGTTCTCAGGATCATTTAGTTGTAACGTTTGAATCAGCGCTAGAAAATCACTTTTGTACTGGTTTTCGAGGCCCACAAGCGTTAGCTTCTGGTTTGCAACCTGGGATCTGAAGTTGTACACATTCTCCAAACTGGCTACACCGACAAATTCACGCTTCTCTTCACGTTCAAGCTGCGATTGAAGCAGTTCAAGCCTGCGTTCGGAGTTTTTGATATTTTCTCTATCAAGTGAAACGTTCAGAAACCTTAGCAAGACATTCGCCCTGACAATTAATTCAGAGTACCTAAGTGCGTAAACTGACGACTCCAACTCATTCTCCCTTCTATGCAACAAATGATGATTATAGAAAGCGCTAAACAAGTTCATATTAGAGCTTAAAGTAGGGCTTGACTGCTCAAAAGTTGTCGTTACGAACTGGCCGGAGTTATTGTCAAAGTTAGTTCCATTAGAAACAGTATAGCCAATAGAGCCATTAAGATTCGGGAGAAAATTCATCACTGCTTGCCGCTTGTTTGACGTGGCTGCAATTACGTTGTTTTGCGCTCTCTTCAAATCTATGTTATTCTGAAGCGCCAGCTCCATAGCCCTTTCTAGAGTGAGAACTTCGGGTTCGGCTTGCGAAAAGGCCGGGCTCACCAATATTGAAAACAAGAGCACAAACAGAAGGTGCCACACATTCACTTTTCTCATTATAAACATATCCATTTTTTCAAGTCCATCTCCTATTTACCAATGAATATGCCATTTATTTAAATATTTGATTATCAATCAGTTAAAGTTCGTGTTTTTGAAGAAATGTGTACGAATACCGTACAGTTGTGTTCAGATTTGAACCTGAGAAATACAAAAGACAGTTCCAGATGTTGGGTATCGATCGTGCTGGAGTGAAAAGCACTCATAAAAAAAAGGCCGCCTTTTGGGCAGCCTCTTCATTAATCAGGGTGTAATTTAAGTAGAAAAGGTATTATCCTAGTCTCTTTGAGTAGATGTAGTTGATCTTTTCTTCTACCATCTCAGTTACTTCCTCTTTGCTAAGCTTTGATTTTTTGCTCAACTGCTCAACAAACTCATCCATTGTAATGTCCTGAAGGTTCAGGTCACTCATTTCTATGTTAGCGAAAGTATCTTTCAATTCGTTTTCAAGATCTGCTACAACTGTGTGATTAAGGTGTCGTTCCATATCAATCATTATTGGGGTTAATTCCTATTTCCTCTCAATTATAAGCAGAAGGATTATAATTTCATATAACGGCCTGTTAGTCAGTAATTTACAAATGAGTCCTCTTTAGGTTCTTTTTTAATCCAAAAAAAGAGGATTTGCAGAAATGAATGTTTTAGAGGGTTGAAATAAACCCGAGTAGATTAGCACGGGAATAAATCCTGAGGATGGCAAGGCTCAAAAACAGCTTAAAAAAAACTTTCATCGGACGTAAAAAAAAATCATTTCTTCGGAGAAATTGAAAATTCCCTCAGTTTGGGGGATTACAAACCTCGAAAGCCTGACCATCTTGCTCTCGGTTTTCGATTGATTGTGACCTTCCCTCAACACACACTTAGGTAGTAGAATCCTCTTCACAGTGTTAGGGAAGGTTCTTTTTTTAAGCCACAAAGACTCAAAGGCACGAAGAAGCGCTTGCTACTTTGTAGGTTTTAGTTCGCTCATGATTCGAAATACGAGGTTTGCCGCTAGTTTCGCTGTTCTATTGTCCTGATCAAAGGCTGGGTTCATTTCTGCAATATCGCAGGTAAGCACTTTGCCTGTGCCCATAATGATGCGCAGTAGCTCGGCTACCTGCTGTGGTGCCAGCCCCATTACAGCCGGAGCACTGACACCCGGAGCAAATGCGCCATCCATTACGTCGAGGCATATGGTGAGGTAAATATGATCGAGGGGCTTCGTGAATTTATGGATCACCTTTTCTATTTCGGCCGTAGAAAGCTGAAAGAGCGTTCCTGCTTCCAGGTATTTTACTTTCTTGCGGTGGGCAGTCTTGTAAAGGGCAGTGGTATTGCCGGACGGCTGAATGCCGAGGCACATATAGTCGAACGGCTTTCCTTCCTGGGCAAGGAAATTAGCTATTTGCAAAAATGGCGTCCCCGAGGTGGGTGCATGCGGGTCGTTTCGCAGATCGAAATGTGCATCGAGATTGATGATACCGATCTTCTTATCCGGACAATGGGCAAAAGCCCCAAGAAAATGTCCGTAGGCGATTTCATGTCCACCTCCCAGCAAAATAGGGAAATAGCCGGTATCTAGCAGTGTCGCCACTTTTTGTCCTAATAGCCTCTGAACCGTTTCCAGGTTGGCATTGGGGCAAAGCACATCGCCGGCATCGAAAAGGGAAACAGATGATTGGCCGTGCCAGGGTAAATTGGCTGCCATTTTCCTGATAACATATGGCCCTTCAGAGGCTCCTCTCCTACCAAAGTTTTTTCTTACTCCTTCGTCGGAACAAAAGCCTAGCAGCGCAAATTTCCTTTCACCCGCAGCCGAAGCAATAGGTCTTGACAGATCGAGCATTTGAATGACATGGTGCCAGCGGGCGCCATCCGGCCCATCATATTTATCAGTTCTTCCTCGCCAAATGTTTCTGTCAGGTGATCTGTACATGCCTTTAAATCAGAAAGCCAATCGTTTTGTTTATGTGGAGCGAAGTTAAAAGATTTAATGAAGGCTCCGATAGTGAATATTGTTGGGTGTTAAACCTACTGAGCAAATGACAGTTTATTCGCCCACTTTTTATTCAACCAGCCGCCCATTTTTCCATACGGCCACTGGTTTCATTTTACCCTGGTGATATAGCACCTCCCGGTAGTCCGTTGTTTCAAAAGCAATAAAATCTGCCAAATTGCCGGACATCAGGCTTCCTCGGTCGTCCAGGTCAAGGGCTTTCGCTGCCCGGAAGGTGATGCCTGCCCAGGTTTCGGCCATGGAAAGCTTCTGCGAAGCTCCCAACACCGCCGCCTGCATCAGCAAATCACCCATAGGAGCACTGCCTGGGTTCCAGTCGGTGGCGATGGCAAGACAGCCCCCGTAGTCGAGCAATTTTCTGGCTGAAGCAAATGGCAGGCCCAAACCCATGGAAGCACCCGGCAATACGACGCCAACGGTGTTGCTCCCAGCCAGGTGCTTGATATCGGTATCGGTGGAAGCTTCGAGGTGGTCAGCGCTGAGAGCGCCGATGTCTGCTGCCAGCTTGCTACCGCCGGAACTGAACTGGTCGGCGTGCACAGTGAGGTGAAAACCCAATTCTTTGGCTTGTGTTAGGTACTTTCGGCTAAGCGCCACATCAAAAGCACCGTCTTCCACAAAAATATCTACCCTATTGGAAAGACCCTCCTGTTTTACCTGAGGCAATAGGTTGTTGACCAGAAAATCGAGGTATTCGTCAGCCTGGTCGAATTCACCCGGCTTGACATGGGCCGCCAGACAAGTGGGGATAAGGTCGAGCAAATATTCCTTTGACGTGCGGCTGATGGCTTCCAACATCTTAAGCTCGTCGGCCAGGTTAAGGCCATAACCACTTTTCACTTCAATGGTTGTCACACCTTCTGTGATGTGCCGTGTGGCCCGCCCGGCTACCAGCCTCTCTAATTCTGCCAGAGTAGCCGCTCTCGTCTTTTGCACAGTGTCGTGGATACCACCGCCGCCTTTGAGTATCTCCTGATAGCCTGCACCACCCACCTTCAGCTGGTAGTCTTTTGCCCGAGAGCCCGCAAAGCAGATATGGGTGTGGCAGTCGATGAGCCCGGGAAAGGCCACATAGTCACCTTCCATTTCAAAAACATTCTTGCGCTTTTTCGTTCCTTCTTCGAAGTCAACTATCTCGACAATACGATCGCCGTGGAGCACAATACCTGCGTTCGGTACCACCTGAAGCTGATCGTCCGTTATTGGGCCCTTTGTTGGCAGGTTGGCCAGGGTGACGACTTGTTTGAACGGGCCGGTGAGTTGGGGGGTATGCATTTTTTTTTGATATATGTCTTTGGAGCGATGGGTTTAAACCCATCGCTATGATATGTCGCCCCTACAGGGCTGGCCTTTTCTGCTAAATTTACATTTTAGTATAATACAAACTAAAATTTCAAATGATGGGTGGCGGCGACGTTGCTGGCGAGTTCGTAGCCGGCGTCCATGTGGCGGAAAACGCCCATGGCCGGATCGTTGAAAAGCACACGACGAAGGCATTTTTCCGCTCTTTCGGTACCATCGGCCAGCACCACCATGCCGGCGTGCTGAGAATAGCCCATGCCAACACCTCCCCCGTGGTGGAAAGAAACCCACGTGGCACCGCCTGCTGTATTGCCCATGAGGTTAAGCAATGGCCAATCGGACACCGCATCGGAGCCGTCGAGCATGCCTTCCGTTTCCCTGTTGGGTGATGCTACAGAACCACAGTCGAGATGGTCACGACCAATGACGATCGGAGCTTTTACTTTGCCTGTTTTCACCAGGTCGTTAAAGATCAGCCCGGCCTTTTCCCGCTCTCCCATGCCCAGCCAGCAAATACGGCAGGGCAGCCCCTGAAAGGCTATTTTCTCTCTGGCTTGCTGCAACCAGTTGATGAGGTGGGCATTTTCCGGAAAAGCTTCCATCAAAGCCTTGTCGGTGGTGTAAATATCTTCGGCGTCGCCAGAAAGGGCAGCCCAACGGAAAGGGCCTTTGCCTTCACAAAACAACGGGCGGATATAAGCAGGCACAAACCCGGGGAAATCAAAAGCGTTGGCCTCACCTCCCTGCCTTGCAAATTCCCGGAGGTTATTGCCGTAGTCAAATACTTTGGCACCCCTTTTCTTAATTTCGAGCATAAAGCCAACATGGCGGGCCATGCTTTTCAATGACCGCTCCTTGTATTTCACCGGATTTTTCATTCGAAGAATTTCCGCATCGGTCAGCGACAGCCCATTGGGCACATAGCCGAAAACAGGGTCGTGCGCAGATGTCTGATCGGTGAGTACATCGGGCGTAATATTGTCTTTCAAAAGCCTTTCCAGCACGTCGCCAATATCTCCCACTAAGCCGACCGAGATGCTTTCCTTCCTTTCCCTGGCTTCCAGCACCCATTTCACCGCTTCGTCATAGGAGTCGGTCATTTTATCAATGTAGCGGGTGTGCAGGCGCTTCTTTATTCTTTCGGGATCGATATCGACACCCAGGAAAGTAGCCCCTGCCATGGTCGCTGCCAACGGTTGAGCACCTCCCATGCCACCAAGGCCCCCGGAAACCAGCAGTTTCCCCTTGAGGCCGCCACCAAAATGCTGCTTGCCACATTCCACAAAGGTTTCGTAGGTTCCCTGAAGGATGCCCTGAGAACCTATGTAAATCCAGCTACCAGCTGTCATCTGGCCATACATCATCAGGCCCCGCTCCTTCAGTTCCTGAAAATGCTCCCAGTTGGCCCAGGCCGGCACCAAATTGGAGTTGGCAATCAGCACTCTTGGTGCTTCGGGATGTGTCCGAAGCACGCCGACTGGCTTTCCAGATTGAATGAGTAAACTGTGCTCGTCATCCAACTGCAGGAGCATCTCAATGATTTTTCTGGCCGCTTCCACATTTCTGGCTGCCTGACCAGTGCCGCCGTACACCACCAACTCTGCCGGATTTTCAGCCACTTCAGCGTCGAGGTTGTTGAGGAACATGCGCAATGGCGCTTCAGTCTGCCACGACCGGGCATTCAGTGTTGAGCCTGTGGGCGCTTTGTAGCTTGGGTGGCTAGCGTAAGTATTAAGAAAGGCTGAAAGATTCATACAGGTCTCCTTTTAAGTTGATATTGTTTGATTGAGCAACCTCAAGTGCGGCACTGGTGAGTTCCCCGGATGCAACTATCTCCCTTGCTACAGCGATGTCATCGCCAAATATTCTGTCCTCCTCTGCGTGGTCTATTTTTTGTCGCACCAGCTCGTGACAGGCGTCCAGGATCACCCCCGACTTCATCGGCTTGCGGTAGTCGAAAGCTTGTGCGGCACATACCAACTCTACGGCCAAAATATTTTCGAGGTTATCCAGCACGGTGTTCAGTTTTCGGCCGCTGATGGAGCCCATACTCACATGGTCCTCCTGACCGAGTGACGTAGGAATGCTGTCGGCGCTGGCAGGGAAGCAAAGGCTTTTGTTTTCGCTCACCAGGGCAGCGGAGGTGTACTGGGGAATCATGAAACCGGAATTGATGCCGGTATTGCGCATAAGGAGCTTCGGCAGACCTTCGACATCCCCTTCTAATAATTGATACGTACGTCTGTCTGAAATGCTGCCAATTTCAGCAGCAGCCAACGTTGCGTAATCTAGCGGCATGGCCAGCAACTGTCCATGGAAGTTGCCTCCGCTGATGGTTTTTTCAGCACTAAAGATCACGGGATTGTCGGTCACACTGTTGATTTCTATTTCGGTCAGCTCTTTGAGATGAAGCCATGCATTGCGGGAAGCGCCATGCACCTGTGGCATACAGCGGAAACTGTAAGGATCCTGCACCCTGCCACAGTTGGCATGTGAAGCGACCATTTCAGAATTTTTGAGCATTATTCTGAGCCTGTGCGCTACATGCATTGACCCCTGGAAGGCCCGCAATTGATGCAGTGCCGGATCGAACGGGCTGGCAGAACCGAGCACTCCTTCGAGGCTCATGGCACCAATGATGTCAGCCGTTTCAAGCAGGTTGTGTAGTCTGTACAACCCCAGAACGGCGAACGAGGCAATGAACTGCGTGCCATTAATCAGCGCCAGCCCCTCCTTTGCGCCAAGCTCAATAGGCTTGATGCCCTCTTTTTGGAATATCGCTTCAGTTTCGACCCAGTTGTTTCCGTCCCACACCTTTCCGAGCCCGATTAAAGGAAGGAACATGTGAGCCAAGGGTGCCAAATCACCGGACGCACCTACTGAGCCTTGCGACGGAACGTAGGGTAAGTATCCGGTTGTGAGGTGCCAGATCATGCGTTCCAACACTTCGGTAGAAATGCCGGAATAGCCCTGACTCAGGGACTGTAGCTTGGTAATGAGCATCAGCCGGACAATGTCCAAAGGAACAGGAGCCCCTACCCCCACACTGTGGCTGCGCAGGATATTGTCCTGCAGTTTTCGAGTGTCGCCAGCGGCTATCTGGGTATTGCACAAAGGCCCAAAACCGGTATTTATGCCATATACAACCTTATTGCTTTCTACAATTTGGTCAACATAACTTCGGCTCTGTTCAATTTTTTCTCTGGCGGCTCTGGCGATCTCAACACCGACTTCCTGTTGGCAAACCCTCATGAGAAGACCGACAGACAGCCGGTCCTCTCCAGGGTGAAAATTCACTGACGTGGGCATAATTTGGGTTAAAGTTGCCTATTCGGAACGAACTGACCCCTAGACCTATGAAAATCAATCAGTTCTAACCGATGTAAGCATTTCTCAAATCTACTCACTACCTTTAATTACTAAAAATACCTTTTATATCAATAACTAATGCCTATAAGTAATCAGTTAGAGCTTCGTCATTTCAAGTATTTTCTGGAAGTGGCGGAGGAGCTTCATTTCAGGAAAGCGGCCGAAAAGCTGTTTATCACCCAGCCGGGGCTTAGCCGACAGATACAGCAGCTGGAAGAAGAGCTGGACGTAAAACTGTTTGTAAGAACCAAGCGGAACGTAGCACTGACGGCACCTGGGAAATACCTTCAACAAGAGCTCAAGGGTGTTATCAACAATCTGGACTTCATAGTCAAGCAACTAAAAATGATTGAAGCCGGAGACGACGGTGAGGTGCGGATTGGCTTTGTAGGATCGGCCATGCAAAATGTTATTCCAAGGGTGCTACTTGAAATTAACAAGCGATTCCCTTCGATTCATACCACATTGATGGAAATGGCTAACCAGGAACAACTGGAAGGGGTCATGCACGAAAAGCTCGATATCGGTTTTGTAAGGCTGGAACATGCACCGAAGGAAATGCAATTAATTACGGTCTTCGAGGATACATTTTCTCTGGTGCTCCCTCATGATCACCCAATGAATGAAGACAGCTTTGTGGATTTGCATCAGCTAAAGGAAGAAAACTTTATTTTGTTTTCGAGCGATTATAGCGTCGACTATTTTAATCAGTTCATGAATATATTCGAAGCCAGCGGCTTCCGTCCGAAGGTTTCACATCGTTCGGTACACGCCAGTACAATTTTCAGATTGGTGGAGAATAAGCTTGGGATTGCAATAGTACCGACGACATTGAAAGAGGGTTTCAGTCTGAAAGTGAAGTTTATCGAGTTGAAAAATGGGAAGCAAACGGCCAGGTTGTCGGCGATGTGGAAGAAGGACAACGAGAATCCAGCGTTGCGGAAGTTTTTGGAGGTGATGTTGGGGGAACAGCGGTAACCTCTTGTCTTTTTAATTGAGATGCCTGCCTTCGCAGGCATGACGTTCCTAAATGGCAATCAAATTTCCAGCGTCGGGTTGAAACCCAACGCTGAAAAAGATCGCTCCGATGGGGCTTTGAAATGCGTTGATCGGCTTCCGGGGCAAAAGCCAGCGCTAGTCCAGATGGGAATTGCACTATACTATACCGAAATTGCGCCGGGTTGAAACCCAGCGCTGAAAAAGATCACCGTAGTGGGATTTTGGGACGGACTGCAACTGAAACAGCGTCGGGTTGAAACCCAACGCTAAAGAATATCGCCCCGATGAGGCTTTGAAGTACCCAAATCATTTGCCCTTTTAAGTTAAATGCCTGGTCTCCTTGCCTGCAAGGATAGGTATAATGTCTTAAATCGGAATCAATCGAAGTTCCAGCTTTCCCGTTCTGCTTCTATTTCTGCGACCCGGTCGGCGTATTCTCTTTCGAAGGCCTTGTATTCTTCTGGTGGAAGCAGGTCGAGGAGTTGAATCACTCCATTTTCAGCGTAGTTTTGGAATCCCATATCGAGTGCCAGCCAAATGTATTTCCTGATTATTTCCGGGTTGTAGGGATTGGTCTCAATGCTGGCTACAAGCACATCGTAAGCTGCTTCGTCTTCTTTCATTTCCCGTAAAAATTCGGCGGCAGCCATTGCGAGGGTGGCATTGAAAGGATTACTAACAATCGCCTCCTTCAAAGCAGTTGCATCGTTCACCTTCACGGCCTGAGCAGCTCTTACCCACACCTGGCCATACTTTGGCGGCAGGCTGTTGATCAAATCACTATTATCCAGTTTTGGCAGCCCACCCTCTTTAATCGCCAGTTCCAATTCCAAAATCGTCATTTCGGACTGTGCCCAGTCGTTCAGCAATGGATTGTCTATTAGCTGCTGTGCGGCTTGTGTGTCTCCGGCGTTGAAATAAGCCTGTGCAAGACAAACCAAGGCTGCCTTCTTCATGCTTTCGCTTTCGAAAGCGGCCAGAACATCATCCTGCTGCGTTTCGTTTAGTCGCCGCCCAAACCAACGAAAGTACTGGTATCGTTGTTGGTCGGTTGCCAAGCTGCTCAAATCCGATGTCTCCGACAATTTGAGCATAGATTCAGCAAGCGTTGACGTGCCCTCATGGGTTTCCAACAAAATCCACTTCAAAGTCGCCTGCTCCCAGTTTCCAGCTTCAGATAATGCAATCGCCTGGTTGATATCAGCATCAGGATAGCTTTCAGCAGAAGCACTTTCAAAATACTCAGCTGCTTTCATAGCTGCTCCCTGATCAAGCGCCATCACGCTCATCAAATGGAAACAATAGCCCCTGTAGGTGGGAAACCCTTGCTGCACCCGGTTGAGGATCTGAATGGCTTGGGAAGCCTTGCCTTGGTAGTAAAGATGCAGCGCATGTGCGATGGACAAGGGGCCGTAAAAGCCTGCATTCGAAGAAGCATCCACCATAGCAGGCAACCTGTCGGTCAGTTTTCCTTCCGTCTGCCCCATATCTACTATGGCAGCGTTGTAAACAAAGGGGAAAGTGAAGCCAGATAGTGTTGAGTCGGGTAGAAAAGGCTTCACTACTTCTGGTAATTGGTTCGTGGCATTTTTAGCCATGGCTGCCAATGCATTGGTCAGGAAGCCAAAAGGAAGCTGGTCGTTCACTACCTCCTCTATTTCATCGGCACCAATTTGCTGGCCCGCCTTGAACGACACATATCCAAGATTGGTGTTAGCAGCACGGCGGGAAAATTCTTCGCCGAGGCCCTGCCGCAAATAAAATGTCGCAGAGTCGAGAATATTGGTCGAAGAATAAAGAACGCCAAGGTTGTTGCCGATGTAGCCATTAGAAGGGAATTTGCTCTTCCCCTTCTGCAAAGCGAAAATGCCTTTAAAGAATTGGTCGGTATTTTGATATTGGTTGCTCAGATTGACAAAAGCGTGAGGAGAAGGGTTCTTACCAGCTGCCAGTTCAAACCTATACAGTGCTTCACCCAGCTTCTCTTTGCTGTTGGCAATGAAGCCCAGCTGATAGTTAGACTTGTGGTTTTGATAACCATACAATGCCCCCTGAAGATAGTACTGTTCACTCAGCAGCTGCTCATTTCTCACCTTGTACAAATCGCCCAATGAGTTGTAGTACCCTGCAATTGACTGATTGAGTGCGACACGATTGGACAGCAAAAACAAAGCGGTTACAGCAATGGCGCCTGCCAGGCGGTAAGTTGGATATGGCAAGGCCCCTTCTTTGAAGACAATGCGGTGCACAGCCATGTTCCTCATCAAAGGTGTGATGAAGTTGACGATAATGTATAGCAAAAAGATAACGCCAAAGCCAAGCTGGCTGAACAGAATGGCGTCTTCAAATGCTTCCAGCACGGGGTCGTTGCCCTGCAACAGTTGGTAGCCAATAGTAGTGAAGCTAATCCCGCATAGGGCGACATAGAAAACAGCAGCGACAGGATAAAAAGGAGCTGTGCGTTCGTACTTGGCCTCTCTGGCTTTCAACCCCCAAAGACCCAAGACGGCGGCAAGGCCGAGCATCAGAAATTCGTTGAGATAGAGAATATCCCAAGTGAGGTAGCGGGCGTTGTGTGCGTAGGCCAGCCCCACGTTAACAAGATAGAATATGCTGAATGTGAAAAAGTGCACCCAGTTTTTTGAGCCTGCCTGCGCCTTGCCACTGGTGATCATTCGCAGGATGAAATAGACAACTTCGTGGCCCACCAACAAAGCAAACACAACGACAATGATTACAGGAGCTGTGAAATTGTATTGAGCGAGCGTATAAAAGGGATCTTCAATTTGAGAACCAAAGTAAATAATTACTGCAAGGAGCGTGAATGCTCCGGTAAAGGCAAAAAACCTTTTCACCAAAGGAATATGGTTTTTAAAAGCATGAAAATAATAGCTAAGCGGCAGAAAAAGCAGTATGCCAATCGCCAGAGGTTTGTAGTCGAACCAGCCAAAAAGAAGGAGCTGCTCCAGGCGCATCGAAATCAGTAAACCTATGAAAACCACGGAAGCTACCATGTACCAAAACCGGGGCAGGTAAGTAGAAACAGCCAGCAGCAGGCTGTAAAACAGAGAAAGAAGCCCCAGATAAACCACACCCGCCCAGGGGCGGATGATCCAGGTGCTGCCCTCGAAATGCTGCTTGACCAGGTATACATCGGCGGGGATGTCCAGATCGAAAAGCCCAACGGAAACATGGTCCAGTACAAGTTTAACGGTCTCTGTTTCGGAAGTGAGGTACCAGTCGAGCACGAGGTGGTGGCCCGCAATTTCGAAACCTAAAACGATTAGTATAAGGAGGCTGGCGATGGCTGCTATGGCAACAAAAAGCCGCCTGAGTTCGAAAGGCCACTCCCTCCAGAAAGCCCAGCTTTCGTTCATATTATTCGATTACCTTGGGTACGATGAAGAACTTGTCGTCGTGCTGAGGTGCGTTGGCAAGACCTTCTTCCCGTGGAAGCTCCTCCGTTACCTTGTCCTCTCTGAAAGCATTCAGTTCATACGACATGCTTACCAGGGGATCCACAGCCTTTGTGTCCAACTCATTGAGCTTTTCAACCCAAGTGAGGATTTCACTCAGGCTGTTGAGCATTTCCTTTTCGTTGGAAGGATCCAATTCAAGCCTGGCCAGGTGAGCCAGTTTGTGCAAGGTGTCTTTATCTATTTTCATTCAGTATCTTTTGCAAATTTTTCAGGGAAGCGATTCCTGAGTTCTTCATCTATCACCCTAAAACATTCATCCTTCAGTTCGTCCACCTTATCAATTGTCATCCCTTTGGTGTCGATGGGCTCGTGGAGCACAATTTTAGGGCGTTTGAAACGAATGACAAAACGATTGTCGTCCGGTAAAATTATCCAATTGTATGGAATGGTCACTGGAACAATTGGAATTTGTTTCTCAATGGCCATACGGAAGGCGCCATCCTTAAACGGCGTCATCTTTGGCGAATGCACGACCTTGATTCCTCCTTCGGGAAAAATGATCACGGATTTCTTTTCATCCAGTGCAATGGCTGCTCTTTTGTAGACTTCGGCCCTGCTTCTGGCCCTCTCCCTGTCGACCATGATGTGTAACTTCCTAAACATAAAGCCAAACAGCGGCACTTTGGCAATGCTGCTTTTGCCCACGAAAACACAAGGTGAATGCACAAATCCCATTACGGGGATGTCGAGGTAGGAAAAATGGTTGGAGCAGAAGATGTAGTTTTGGCGGCCGTCCCGTTTGAAGCGCCACTCCTCACTAATGGGCAATCCAATCAGAAAGAAGTAAACAATCGCCCACCAATAGTTCACCTTTAGCACCATTCTGGATGCCGGCGGGTAATAGATTCCCAGCAGGAACCAGGGAAAAAGAATCAGAAACGTAATAGAAAATACCAGCAGGGCGTATCCTACATACAGCCGGTTGAAGAATAGCTTCATGGGTTTAAATACATGTTATGCGGGAAATTTGAGCCTTTAGTTATTTAATAAGCCTCACTCTCAATTATTCGGTTCTTATAATTATTCTGCTTGACTAATTTGAACCTTAGAGGTTTACATTTTGTCCAATAAGTATTAATTTTAATTAATGGACAAATTACTACAAAGAATAGTGATAGATTCGGAGGTTTGTAACGGGCAGCCAGTTATCCGTGGTATGCGAATCACTGTCAAAACGATCCTTGAATATCTGGCGGCCGGCGAGTCGACATCCAATATCCTTGAAGCCTATCCAATTCTTGAAAAAGGGGATATCCAGGCTGCGATTCTTTATGCTTCAAAATTTCTTGACATTGATGTTAAATCAATCAAGTTGGCCTCATAGCAAACATGAGATTTCTTGTTGATGTTAACCTGCCTAAATTTTTCAGCCATTTTAATTCTCCCGCTTTTTCGCATGTAGTTGACATCAATCCCCAGATGAGAGATGTGGATATATGGTTACTTGAACAAAAATGAAGAAGTGATCCTGACAAAGGATACGGACTTTTACAACAGGTATCTTAATTCCGAGTCCGGTCCAAAGGTCATTTATTTTCAACTTGGCAATATCACACTTCCTGCGTTACATGAATATTTTAGTAAAAACTGGGTGCCGATAAAAGAGCTGATTAAAGAATGTGATTTCCTTATTGCCAGAAAAGACTCGATAGAGACATTTAAGAGAAAGGGCAAATAAGGTATTCCTAATCACCGAAAAAGGGGCACCGCTCATTAACTACCCCATCCTCACGCACAACCAGGTTGCCTCCAAAGCCAGCAGCTCGTTTACATAGGCGATGCCAGACTGCTTGATCAGCTTGTCGCTGATGCGGATGTTTTTGATCACATATTTTACTGGCTGATCGTATTCCACTCCTTTGAAAAACTCTGCGTGTTCAATACTGGTCAGGGCAAACAGGCCGTCCAAAATACCCATTTGCTTGATGGCGGCACCTCCACACTGCGCCATCGACTCAATCAGGATAGTGCCTGGCACGAAGTTATGCTCCGGAAAACTTCCCTTCAGCCAAAGGTTAGTTTCACTATCGAAGGTTTTGACTGCCACGATCTCTTCTTTGTTGGCCGAAACAATGTCGTCAACAAACAAGAATGGGGCTCTGTGAGGCAGGAGCTCTTCGATGGTTTGATCACCTCGTTTCATGTATGATACATTTAGTAATCGAATTGCAGATATGTAAAAATGCGATTAGCCAGCCCCATTTTTTGAGTGCCGCCTTACTAAAATTTAAATTTAATTATTTTGGGAAAATAAAGGTTTTCGTTCCTGACAAGCTCCGAAAAGTCAACATTATTCACATTATAGGTGATAATTAGTCCATCACTTTGCAGCTCAGGGTGGGCATTGGCTGAGTACATTAAATCAGTTTCTCTTAACACTGGTTTATAAATCATTGTTGATTCAGACCATGGACCTTCTGGCTTAGAAGCCGTTCTGATTCCAATTTCCGCTTGCCCGAAGCCATAAGTCTGCACCTGCATGTATTGTTGGATATCCGACTGATAATGGACCGAAAACTCCGTTTGGCCTACAAAGAGCGGAGCCGGCAAGTCAGCAAGTTCTGAATCTGGTAACCATTGCTGACCATCCCACCACTCGAATTCTTTAACATCCTGAGACAGTAGTTTTTCTATCTCAAATTTCAATAAAAAAACTTCGTGACTACCAGGTTCCTTTACACCGTAGGCGTAGAGGAAATCTTCATCTGAAAGAACAGCTGAAGAACCAACAATCACTCCATGGGTATCAACGCCGCTGATGTAGGCGATTTTCCAATTCTCAGGTATTTCCTGTGCATTTTGTATCAACGCTATATGCCAACCAACAACTTGAAAACCCAGGCCATCTGTGGCTGTTGCCACCTCCATCAAAAAAATCACCAGTTGGCGTCTGATTATTGCACCATGGCCCGTCCATAACCAGTTTGGTCCTGATATTTTAAAAAAAGAATCGCTTGCATTGTCCTTCCCCACACCTGGGAAGGACATTTTTGAGTGCGCCATATCGGTTCCGTCCTGAATGCCAATGCTATTTCTAATTAATCCAGCATTTGCTCTTGTTCCGCTACCTGTTTTATCAACAAAAGTATCGCTGAATAACCAAAGAACTTTCCCGTTTCCAAGGTTTACAGTAGCAGCACCGTCTGCGCCCCGCCAATGTCTATCGCCCTTAAAAAGTGAATTGTCAATTTCTTCGACGGCGAAAGAGCTAAAAGGAAATGTGCTTTGAGAAAATGCCTGAGCTGTCGATGCCAGCAATAGTAGCATCACCACAAAATAGCTTCTCATAAAAAATCGTTCAAAGCCCTAAACAGGGTTCACCAATTCTCTCTTTCCCGAACCAATCGACTTGTAAATCGCTTCCACTACCAGCAAGTCCTTCAGGCCTTCATAGCCGTTGACAGGTGATTCCTTGTTCTCTTTCACACAGCGGCTGAAATCGTCCATTTGCAGGGCTTGATGGATTGTATGAGGAATGTCCATTTCTCCCTTGTTGGTTTTGCCTTTGATGGGCCCATAGCCAAAAGCAGGGCGAAGCTCAGCCCAACCTTTTTCGTAGGCTACGTAAAGCCTTTCAGTCGATGCAGCGTAGGTGGTGGTGCAGGTTGCCACAGCACCGCTCGAAAATTCCATTTGCCAGGTAATCGTTTCATCTACCTCTTTGAATTTGACAGGGTCGGTTTTGTACTCCTGGGCCGTAACGGCAATGGGCTGCTCACCTGTTGCATAACGAGCGCCGTTGATGCAGTACACACCCACATCGTACATGGCACCGCCTCCGGCAAGGGCTTTCTTCAGCCTCCACTGGGTTGGATCGCCTATTTTAAAGCCGTCGGCTGCTTCAACGAGTTTCACAGCTCCAAAATCTTTTTCTCTCTTCAAGCGCATGATTTCCTGAGTATGCGGCTCAGAGTGCAGCCTGTACCCAATAGCCAATTTTACTTTGGCCTTGTCGCAGGCGGCAATCATTTCACGGCACTCGGCGGGGTTAAGTGCCATGGGCTTCTCGCAAATCACATGCTTGCCCGCTTTGGCAGCCCTGATGGTGTATTCCTTGTGCATGCTGTTGGGCAGCACCACATAAATGATATCGATGTCGGGGTTGTCCTTGATTTTGTCGAATGTATCGTAGCTGTACACATTCTTATCGGCAATGTTGTACTTCTCTTTCCATTCAGGAATTTTAGACGGCGTGCCAGTAACGATTCCCGCCAGATAGCACTCGCCTGTTTTTTCAAGGGCAGGTGCCAGTAAGTTTTTGGCATAATAACCCAGTCCTACAAGGGCAATCCCCAATTTTTTACCCTGTCTCGGCTTTGGAAAATAGGGCACAGAAGCTAGTGCTGTCCCGGTCGGAATGGTAAGTAATGAAGCTCCGAGTGCAGCGCCTGCTCCCAGTTTCATCGTATCTAAAAATTTGCGGCGTGAGTAGGTAGTCATTGGCTATTAGTTTTTTGAACAATCAAGATAGTGAGAATATCAGGTTTTAGGCAACGATGTTGTGTAATAGGCAACAAAAAACCCCGCCAATGGCAGGGTCTTTCGTAATGATCACGGTTGTTGTGGACTATCTTTCGATAATCAGTCTTTGTTTTATCCTTTTGCCAGTTGATAGTTCCAGTTCCACGATGACCACGCCAGGCACAAGATGAGACAGATCGATACTTTCCCGTGTTCGATAATTATTCACTGTCATCACCTTGTTACCCGACAGGTCAAATAAGCGCACAGTTTTTATGGTGGTAGCATTAAAAGTGATCGATTGACTGGATGGGTTAGGATATGCAAGCATCTCATTTTGCAGAAACTGGTCGCCAATGCCAGTTTCCACTTCAATGGTTATTTCCTGACCTGCGCCGCAGCCATTGGCATCCTGCGCACTGATGGAATAGTCGCCGGGAGCAAGGTTGAAAACATTGCCTTCCTGGAACTCTGCGCCGTTTATTGAGAATTGATAGGGGGCTGTTCCACCTTCAGCCGTCGCCGTTACCAATCCCTCTGCTTCTGTCAGTGTCAGCGCAATACCAGTACTTGCTGCTACGGTAAATGCAACATCTGTGACGCAACCGGCTTCATCCTTCACCTGTACTGTATGGTTCCCAGCGGCAAGACCAGCGAATGAAGTATCCGCAACGAAATCGCTTCCCTCCAGGCTGTAGGAATAAGTGCCAGAACCTCCTGCGGCGGAAATGCTGACAGACCCGTTGTTTTCTCCACAAGTGGTGTTGACCACAGTTGTGGAAGCTAAAAGCTGGTCAGGCTGACTGACCGTTGCGTCCGTTTCAACCACGCACCCTGCGGCGCTTTTCACACTAATCGTATAGCTGCCGGATACAAGAGATCCGAAAGTAGGGGTATCCTGAAACGCCTCTCCGTCGATGCTATAAGTGTAAGCAGTGGCGTCAGGGCCGGTCACAGCAATGGAAATGGAGCCGCTGGCAGTGCCATGGCAAGAGGCATTCGCTACTGAAGCAGAGACGGTAAAAACTTCGGGCTCAATAATAGAAGCATCAGCGGAAGCTATGCAGCCATTGGCATCCTTTATGGTAATGGTGTAGTCTCCGGCCGTCAATTGTCCAAATAGCACGTCCGATTGAAAGTTGGTACCATCGATGCTATACTCATAGGGAGCAGTTCCTCCCTGACCAGTAGCAGAGAGGCTTCCGTCTACTAAACCAACACAGGAAATCGGCTGCTCAACCAGTGCAACGGACAATGCCACTGGCTCGATTACGTCTACCGTTTCAGTTACTGAGCATCCGTTGGCATCTCTTACCGTCACCGGGTAGGCACCTGCCGGAAGGGCTCCGAACGATGCGAAGCTAACGAAGTTCGCCCCATCTAACGAGTACTCGTAAGGCCCCACTCCGCCATTTGCGTCCACTTCAATACTTCCCGTATTATTGCTGTTGCAATCAACAGCTGAAGAAGTAAAGGAGGCACTTAACGCCGCAGCAGGTTGCGAAAGCGTTTGCTGAATTTCTATTGAACAGTTATTGGCATCCCTGATGGTAATATCGTAAGTACCGGCCGCCAGTTCCGTGAAATCAGATGTCTGGAAATTGATGCCGTCGAGGCTGAACTCATAACCAGCCACACCTCCAGATGGCACAATGGCTATTACTCCGGTCGCTTCTCCGAAGCAAAGGATGTCGGTTTTTGTAAAAGAGGCAGATATGTCACTTACGAAAACCTTCACCTCACCGCTAATAGTACCGCAGGCGTTGGTAAGTTCAAACGTATAAGTGCCAGCATCAGACACCGTTGCTGCGCTTTTGAAAAATATATTGGCAGTAGCAGCAGGAACCACAACGCCGTCCTTCTTCCAGACGAAGGTGTCGGTGTTGTCGGTACTAACTGAAATCGCCAGGTCTTCTCCCGGGCAAAGACTAACTTGTTTTGACCCCACAACATCGTAAACTGGATACAGACAATAGGTATTGAGCGCATCGTTAGGTATGTCGCCAGGAAAATCGGTGAGCCTGGCATAGGTGGAGTTATTGAGGTCGTAGGTAAAAATGCCTCCAATTGCATCAGATATATTCTGTTGCTGCTGGGAAGTTTGCCCGTAAAGGATGCCTTCTGAAGACAATGTTAATTCCCCAAAAGGGAAGTAAGCATCAAAACCATCCGAAAACTCACGCAGAACTGAGATGTTTCCGCTGGCGAGTGTAAACCTAAACAAAATGCCTCCTGTCTGATCCCCTCCGTTCTCGGTAGTGCCGTAAAAAATACCATTGGCACCTTCCACCAGTGTTCCGGCAGGACTACCACCCGCCAATCCCGCAACAAACTCATGCTCTACAGTATAGGCAGAACTGTTGATACTGAAGCTGTAAATCACTCCATAGTTACCCGAGCCACCAGCTTTTGTCATCCCGTAAAGCTTACCGTCGCTGGCAACGATTGGATGCCCCACTGGCAGGTAGCCTTCTGCGTCAAACTCGTAAATAATACTGAATACTCCCGAAGTGAGGTCATACTCATAAATCATTCCCTTGTTGTACTGGCCACCGTCATTCACGGTGCCATACAGCTTGTTGTTGAGCAAAATAAGCTCACTCTTTTCGCCGTTAGAAAGGGGTAAATTGTATAGCTGAGTGTAAACTCCCGACTTCAGATCGAAACTATATAATGTACCCAGCGCCAGGTTGCCGGAAAGGTTTCCACCTTCGCTTGTTACTCCATAGAGAATAGAATCGGTGGTTAGAATGAGCCCGCTGGTCGGATAGCCACCTTCTTCATAGACAAAATCATGGACCAGGGCTAACTCATTCGACGTGGGGTCAAAGGAATAGATGGTGCCGGAGTTTTCATCCGGGCCCCCACTGTAGCACACACCATAAAACAGCCCGTTTGGACTTGCTGTAGCAGTCAGTCCTCCTTTTGGACTTGACCCAAACGGTGCATGGCTGAAATCAATGAGCTTAGTAAAATCGTGCTGGTTAGCATCATATTTGAAAATAGTACCCAATCCCGAAGCACCTCCTTCATAGGTGGTTCCCAGAAAGACACCACTCGAAATCACCGTCAAGCCGTTTTTTGGCCCTTTTCCATTTTTAGCATCAAATGAATGCCTATTAGACAGTGTTTCGTTTGTTAGGTCATATTCAAAAATATTTCCATGATACTGATAAAGCCCATTATTGGCCCGTTCTGTAGTTCCGTAAATTCTTCCACTGGGAGACTCCACAAGGTGACCAAAAGCCCTGTTTCCTAAATTATCATCACTGTCAAAATTATGGAGAACGTCTAGTTGACCTACGCCGACATCATATTTGTAAAATACCCCACCACTACTGTTACCACCTTCAGAGGTTGTTCCGTAAATGTTTCCGTCAGAAGCTACCAATGGTTCATTTGGAAATCGTCCTGAGGTAGTGCTACTGAAATCAACTAGTACGCCGTAATTGGCGGTCGTTATGTTATACTCAAACAAGACCCCGTTGCCGTAGGCTCCTCCGAGTTTTGTAACCCCAATTATCTTATCGCTTCCCATTTTTTGGGGTGTCCCTGTTGGTAGGTATCCATTGTAAGAAAAGAACTCAGCCACACTCGTATAGGCATCGTTCACCAAATCATATTTGAAGAGTTGTCCCTGATCATAGACACCTCCGGACTCTGTCATCCCGTAGAAAACTCCGGGCGAAAACTCCAGGAGCCTACCCTTCGGATACGAACCCTCGTCATTTGGCCCAGTGCCAAATTCATATAGCACCGAATAGCTATTTTGTGCCAGGTCATAGGAATAAATCAACCCGTACTCAGAGTAGCCGCCATAGGTAGCCATGCCATACAACTTGCCGTCACTTCCTTCGATTACACCACCAGCCGCTCTCCAACCATTAACATTATCGTTCGCATCAAACTCATGAATGACTGTGTACTGATTGCTCTCTAAATCAAAACGGTAAATGAGTCCTGCATAGTCTCCGGTAGTGCCATAGTAAAATCCGTTGGAATGCTTGATCATTGACGACACAGGATGGCTTCCTTTGTTCTCGACTGGCATTGTTGCCACAATCTCAGATATCTTGTCTTGTGGCGTAAACCGATAGATATTTCCGCCAAGCGTGCCGTTTTCGCTTTGCTCCGTTACGCCATACACGTAACTTTGAGCCGCCAATGGGCTCACCATTAAAAAATTTACCGCTACACAGCCAACAAAGGCCAAAAATTTGGTTTTCGATTTCATAATTTACCGATTTTCTGTCCTGAAAAAGTGATCATTTCAACGCACAGGCTACTAAAGTCCCATGCGCATGGATACAATCATCGGATAGAAATCAGCGTCAAACTCAGTCGATTGATAACTGCTGGCTTTTGCGGGAAAACTGCAGACGAAGGGATTGAAAAGTGAAAGTTAGTGGATTGAGGTTATCAACTGAATGAGTTGCTCTTTTTTGCGGGTAGATACCGGCAAGACACTATCGTCGCTCATAACGATTTTGCCTCCATCGGCTTTATCGAATCTCTTCACGTGCTGAAGATTGAGGAGGTAGGAGTTGTGTGGTCGATAAAATTTATAGTCTTCGAGCAGTCTTTCGTACTCTTTGAGATGTCCGGAAATCAGCAGATCGGGTTCTCCCACTACCCTGAAACTGGTGTAACTGCCCTCGGCAGCACACCAAACGATATCTGCTACGTTCACTATGTGGATGCTTTCGGCGCTACGGAGAACGATTTTTCGAGATTGATTAGAAGCGCTTAGAAAATCGATGAGGTGTTGTACAGTCGGTTGTGGTGCGCTGCTTTTCATTTTGGACAGTACTTTTTCCACAGCCTCCGTCAGGTCGGAAACGCTCACCGGCTTAAGCAGATAATCCAGCGCATTCATTTTTATGGCCTGAATGGCGTACTTGCTATGAGCCGTCACAAAAATCACTTGAAAATCACGTTGTGGCAGCCGCTGAAGGAGGTCAAAGCCTGTTCCATCGTCCATTTCCACATCAAGAAAAACAAGCCCAGGCTTTTCTTTGGCGATCAGCATGGCCGCTTCTGCAACCCCATTGGCAGTGCCCACGACTTGCAGCTGAGGCAAGTACTGCCCGATCAGTTCGAGTAGCAGCGCCACTATTTCTGGCTCATTGTCTATAACAACCGTTCTCATGCGTCATCCGAAAGTAATAACGGGAGCCTGAACTTTACTCTTACGCCGCTTATTTTTCCTTCGTCATTCATCTTGTTGTCAACGGAGAAACTCACTTCCTGCTTCAAAGTCTTCATCAGTAATCTGGTCCTTTCTTCGGTAATCCCGGTTGCCCTCGACTTGTGGTTCTTATTTTGCTCGCTATCACCTGCAATTCCTTCACCATTGTCCTCAATGGTAATCATCAGCCGGCTGCCATCCACTGTGTAATTAATAGCCACCAAGCCCTTCGACTGTCTATTTTTAAAAGCGTGTTCCACAGCATTTTCTAAAAAAGGTTGAGTCAACATGGGTGGAAGCATCAACTCGCTTGCGTCAATTTCTTCACCCACGGTAATGCTGGTTTCGAACTTGTGGTTGTTTCTCACTTCCTGAAGTTGCATGTAAGCCGACACCATCTCAATTTCTTCTTCTAGAGAAATAAGCTCCTCAATGCTAAACTCCAGCGTGTTGCGCATCAACTTGGAAAAGCCCACCAGGTATTCGCTGGAAGCCTCGATATCTCTTTCTCTGTGTAAGTGGCTTTGTATGGTAGTTAAAGCATTGAAAAAGAAATGAGGATTAATTTGGGCCCTCAAAAGCTTCTGGCGGGTAATTAACTCATTCGTTTGGGCTTTCAATGCTCTTTGGCGGTAAACGAAGTAAATGACGGCTGCAACGAAGAGAGCCAGCACGATGGACAAGCCGAGGAACAGGCGTTGCTGCTGAATCTGGAGCATCTGTATTTCTGTTTGCTGCTTCAGGTTTCTGATTTCCTCATTTTTCCGGTCGTTCTCGTACTTGGTTTCAATTTCTTCGATAGCCCGGAACTTTGCTGAATTTACCAGGCTGTCCTCAAGTTGATGCTTGATCTTCAGTTGTTCAATGGCCCTTTTGAGTTCCCCCCTCGCTTCAAAAATTTTCGACAGCAGGTCGTAGTTTAAGACCATATCGAAGGTCATGCTCCTCTCCTTTGCCATCATCAATGCCTCCTTGGTATATTTTTCTGCGTTCCCGTAACTCTTCACTCCAAGATAGGCTTCCGCCAGGAAATTAAGACTGCGGATGGTAACGGGTACCTGCCCGGCTTCTTTCGAATACTTTAACGTTTCATTTAAAACTGCGATGGCTTCGTTGTAGCGATGCAATTCCTTGTACAAACCACCAAGGTTATGCAACGCCATGGAAAGACTTCCGATATCTCCAAGTTCCCGGGCTCCGGCAATGGCTTTGTTGAAATAAAAAATAGCGCTATCGGGTTTGTTCTGAGTGCCGTAACTGGATCCCAAATTGATTTGGTCGGTGACCACCAGACTAAGATTGCCCAGCGAAGTGGCAATTTTTAACAGCCGAATCTCACCCTCGATCACTTTATCGTATTCTCCCAAAATACTGAAAAGGTTTACCAGGTTTTGAGTGGCCTGATGAATTCTGAACTTATCCCCCAGTAGATTCGCAAGGCTTTCTGCTTCGAAGGCGTAGGACAAAGCGGAGTCGTATTTATCGAGCTGCCTGTAGGTAATGCTGATATTCCTGATTGCCATAAAGTTGGCGATTGAATCCTTGTTATCTTCGATCACTTCCTCACAAAGCTTTATCGACTCATCCATTTGACCCGCTCTGCGATGATAGCTTGCCTGAAGAGCTCTTGAACGAGACGCCCACTTCTGTACACTTGCTTCAGGCATTCCGTTGAGCAGCTGAATGATAGAATCTGTCTTCAACACGCCTTCAGAAGCATCTCCGATCTGATAAGTCAATGCCATAAAATACAATACCTCAGCCTTGTTTTCAGCAGCAACTAGGCTATTCAGGTACTGCAAGCAAAGCGGACGTAAGGCAGCATAGTCGCCCTGCTCTCTCAGCAACCGTAAAGAATCAATGGAAACGGAAGCTCCAACAAGGTCGCCTTGCGAAATGCCACCGTGAGCGTTAAAACCAACAACCAGCAACCAGCTTATCAGGACAGCGCTAAATTTCAAAATGCGTCATCAGCGTTTGAGTAAAAAAATGAAATAAGTTGTCGATCAGCGTTTTTGAACACTCAAGAATATCTACTATCGGGAAGAAAGTCAATTGTGCCTGTCAAACTGATAGAAATTATCGATCAGGGAAACGCATTAACAAAAAACCCCGCCAATGGCAGGGTTTGAAAAAACGATAGTCTCTTATCAATGTTGTTTGGATAAGAGGTTCACTGTCCCAATCTTATTGTTACCCCAAACCCTAAAGGGCGGCAAAATCTAATTAGTCACCCCTTTAGAAAATTAAGGGGTGCCCGGCCAGGGTAGAATGCTCTTAACCAAACGACATTGAATCTCTCTACCTAAACATCACCTCAGCCATCACCGGCAGGTGGTCGCTGGGGTATCTTTTCTCTATGGCATCCGACAGCACAGCATATTTTCTCACCAACACTTTTTCATTGACAAAGATGTAGTCGATGCGGCGGGTGAGGTCAGCATTGTGGTCGAAACCATTCCAGGTACCGTAGGGCCCGTAAGGTGGGTTCTCGCTTAAATTACGAGCGTCGGTCAGGCCCTCGGTAAGTGTTTCGTAGGCCTTTGTTTCCGGCTCCGAGTTGAAGTCACCAGTCAGGATTACCGGCAGGTTGCCGGCTATTTCTTTGACCTTCTCGATGATCAGCTTCGAAGAATTGGTTCTAGCCTCCACGCCGATGTGGTCGTAATGTGTATTGAAAATGTAAAAGTCTTTTCCCAAATGACGGTTCTTCATTTTTGCCCAGGAGCACACCCTTACAATGGCAGCATCCCATCCCTTGGAGGGCACGTCAGGAGTATCGGACAACCAAAATGTACCCGAATCCATTACCTGAAACAGGTGTTTGTTATAAAGAATGGCAGAAAACTCGCCTTTTGCGATGCCATCGTCTCTGCCTACACCCAGCCAGTTATGGTCAGGCAGCCTTTCTTCAAGGTCTTTGAGCTGGTGAAGCAAGGCCTCTTGCACGCCCACTATTTCGGCTTCATGAAATTTGACGAGGTCAGCGACGGCGTCTTTTCTGTTCGGCCAGGCGTTGATGCTGTCGTTGGGTGTGTCGTAACGGAGGTTGAACGACATCACCTTGAAAGAGGGTATTTCCTTCTTTTTGCAGCCGGAGAGCAGTATGACTAGCAGCAGGGGAAGTGCGAAAAGCTTTCTCATAAGTTTACGGTAGGCGTGTTAACAAAACTAGAAGTAGCAAGGTGCAAAATTTGGGAACTAACCTCAAATGCTACCTTGCTACTTCTTTGAGTGAGATTGAAAATGCAGCGTTACTTAAGTCCAATATGTTTTGAAAACAGCGTTAAAATCTTTTGTCCTACCCCAACCCTAAAGGGAGCCAAAAGATTTTAACCGCTTTCACATTTCGTTACAGGAACAACTACAATATCGTCAAATTATCACTCCTTTACTTCCCATTCGGAAACATGGGTCGTGGAATCACCATCAGCTCTTTCTGTCTGCCATCGATGTAGCGGAAGCCGGTTTTGTCAAAATAGCCGTCCTCTTCCAGCATGATCCTGATCTCTTTGTTCCATTCCTTGATGAACACGCTGGCGTTGAGTTCAATGGAATAGGCGGTGTTGTGGTAAAGCGGATAGTCGCCGTTGAATGGTACACCGTCCTGCTGGTCCCACATGCCAATGGTGGGGCCGCTGGCATGGCCGTAGTAGCCTATTGGGTGTGTGTAGATAGACGGCTTAAGTCCGGCGGCCTTAGACTGATCAAGGGCTGCCTTCAGGATTTCATTGCCGCTTTTGCCCACTATAAAGTTGCTGGTGAGGGCGTCCTGCACTTTGTTGCCCTCCGCAAAAGCATCTTGCAGAAACTTAGGCGGCTCGGTTTCGCCCGGCTTCAAAATATAGGCATGCTGCTGTGTATCCGTGTTAAGGCGCAGGTAGGTGATACCAAAGTCGGTGTGAATAAGGTCGCCGGGTAATATCACCTGCTCTCCCGGCCTCTCTGAGAAGCTCCGCAAATGATCGAAAGACTCCGGGTCCTGGCGCTGAATGGATACTGAGGGGTGGAACCAGGTGTCGAGCTTCAGCTCCTTGATGCGCTCCCGCATCCACCACACCACGTCGTCGGTAGAAGTGATGCCAGGCTGAATGACTTTGTCGGAGAAGGCTTCCTGAATGATCTGGTGAGCGATCCTTACAATTTGCTGGTACACGATCATCTCGCTTTCCGTGCGGGTTTCGAGCCAGCCAATGGCCAGCTTTTCTGCCGATACCACTTTTTGCTGGAAGTTCTTTGGCAGCACGTTCATGAGCTGGTCGTACTCATTGGAGGTGATGCCGTCAGTTTGTGCAAAGTGCTCCGACTTATTGATGCCTATTTTCTTTGGGTTCTTCTCCTGTATCAGCCTGCTCAGTGCCTTGAACTGATCGGGCTGAATGGTAGGGTTCCATGCCATTTTGAACATGGTGCCTACGTTGTAGCGGGCAATGGCATAGGTTTCCAGCTCCTTGCCTTGCCCCGGATCATAGACGACCAGAATGGTACGCCTACGAGCAGCCAGCCAGGTGGCAGGCAGCATGGTGCGGATGACAGGGTCTTCGTTGTATTCACGGGCGATGATCAGCCACATATCGAGGCCTTCCCTGCGCATGAGGTCGGGTAGTAAATATTTGATTCGCTCTTCCAGCCAGCGGTCGATGACTTCGGCTTGCTCCCGCTGGGTGAGGATTTTGGGGACTGACATGTCCTGCGCCAGCACCTGACCAGCCACAATTATAGAAAAAATGAAAGTGAGTATTTTTTGCATGTTTCAACGTTTTGCGAAAGCTGATGAAAAAGTGCAAATGAGGCAAAGAAAATTGTTTGGGTGGAGACGGAGGGACGCCTGGTAGTCTTTATTCAGCCAACATTGTGCTTGCGCAATACTTTGTTGCCACTTCCCTTTCTTTCGTAAAACACTTTCCCCACTCTGTCTATGTGGCTAATAAACTCAGGGGTCGTTATCCTATCATAAATAGAAATGTCGAATTTGTAGGGCAACATCAGGTCGTCCAAATCGAATTCGATTTGCGTTTGCAAACCCAAATCAATGCCGGTTCCTATTAAAGTGAGGTCGATATCTGAGGCAGGCTTGTAATTACCCATTGCCCTGGAACCATAGAGCAAGACTTTTTCTACCTGGCTATATTTTGAGAAAACAGCCTTTATGCTATCAACATCTTCTATCGTCAAACCTAGGTTCTCCATTTCATAAAAGTTTGCCCTGTTCACCGCTTCTTTTGGCTTCCATGTTGTCACGAAACTCTAAAAAGGCTGGATAGTATTCATCCAATATTTTGGCATAAATCTCGTCGGCTGTTTCCTGGTTATAGGTGTGTGAGGTCTTGTTGCGACTTCCGATCATATCCATCTACACCTGGCCATCGGACATCAATTGCAACTGGAAAGCCTCCCTCGTGGCATCTCTGCTTCCGCCCACACTGGTATTGCCCTGGTAGGCGGCGTAATCCTTCATTACATTCCACGCCAGTTCATGTGTATACTCAAATCGCTGTATGAGCCCTTCCTTGATGATTTCATCCAACACGTCATTGAGATTATCTGCTGCTTCCTCTTCCGTTCCAAAGTGCTGTCTGATGTATTCCACCGCTTGTGTCAGCTTTTGCAACGCTTTTACAAAGTTGGAGAATCGCTGTCCCCATCTGATATCATGTTCCATCTCCTTGAATGATCTGTTTGACAAAACTATCGAGCCAAATTTAGTTTTTAATCTTCGGTTCTCTTGCCTAACGTTCACCTAAAACATCTTTTCTGGGTTTTTCGCTGACAGAACAGCAGGAGGTGGGAGCTAAATGCTGGCACTAGCGGTACCAAGAATGGTTGGCCATCTCATCGGTCCGTTATGCATTTTTGTTTATGGTTCGGCTTTGTCACTCAGCGCTTCTCGCTCAGTGATGCCCTTAGGCCATATTGAACGTCGGAGGGTAGTGGCACGAATGTGACACCCTATTTTTAAGTGCCCTTTTCTCCCAGTTTTTTTGCCATGGCTGGGTGTAGAGGCTTTTTATTTTTCAAATACTCGGACAATTGTTCAAAGGTCATATCCTCGATATCACGACCTACTTTTTCACGAATGTCCCGTAATTTTTGAATTGTAGATCCGACGTATTTTTCTTTAGTCTTCATATTCAAGTATTTCCCTTGGCGTCCGTATTTCCAGTATTTGGTGTCCGAGACGATAGTTGATTGAATTATATCCTCTGATACGATTGATATTCACAATATGTTTGAAATTCCAGCTTACCAGTATGTCTGCATTGTTCAATGTTGCCAGGGCAATATGAATACAGTCTGGCCTGCTTGTTTTACCGACTACATTTTCTTTGATGTACAAGTCAGCAAGATAAAGTGATTCTGGTGTTATTTCAATCGCCTCAATTTTGTCGTCAGGTATAGTTAAAACCAAATCTCTTACTTTTTTTGGAGCCGGGATCAGTTCATTGTCAATCAAGGTTGAGTAGAGCAATTTGTATTGTCCTTGTTGTAACCGGTCGAACAGAATCTTTGTCCACATATCGAATTCCGGTTCAAAGTAGCCCCCAAATACTGATGTGTCGAGATAAAGTCGTTCCATTTCTCAAGTTAACAAAATTCTCTGCCTTCATTGCTTTGTATTCCCATCACACCTGACGATTCCATACCCCCCTACTCCCCTTCCTTCTTTTCCTTTGCCAGCTTCCGCAGCTCCTCCAGGGGTAGGTTGTGCAGGGCTGTGAGCCACTCCACGGCTTGCTGCTCATCGTCTTTGCGGGCCAGCCGGTGCAGGGCATGGCCGGGCGGCACCACCTCCCGGCCCGGCGAGAAGCGAAACAGGTCGTTGGGTGTGCAGTTGAGTAAATGGCACAGCTTTTCTATGTGATCGAGCCTGATGGCACGGATTTGCTCATTGGCCATTTTGTGTGCCAGGTTGGGCGAAATGCCATTCCGAACCAGGTAACCATATGGCTGCCTGATCCAACGTACCCGAAGCACCTGTAGTAAGTTGAAAGTAAGCATGAGTTTGGTTTTTAGTGTAAAAAATTTACCTTTTGTGCATGAACTACCCACTTAAAAGCAGAGTCGAGTCATCTAATTGCTTAATAATTTAACAAAAGAGCTAAATATTGTCACAAAAAAACAGGCTATTTATACCTAGTGAATTACTCTTCTAATCTAAAAGATTAGCTATCTAAGTAAAAAGAGTAGCAATCTGTGCCAATAGACAAATTCTTTTATTCAACTACATAGCTATCCAACTGTAAAGCATAGTAAAGTCGATAAAAAGCAAAGTCTGCTCTATTAAATACAAGGTACTTGCTTGGCAGGTTGGGCTTAAGCCACTGGTACGCCAGGATTGGTTGGCCAGCTATTGGATCAGAGATCCATTTTTATCTACTGTTGGGCTTTCTCGCTCAGCGACTCCCTTGGGAAAATGTGGAACGGTGCGGAAAAATATCATCAAAAACTATCTTCTGCTTGTTTTAGCGTCGGGTTGAAACCCAACGCTGAAAAAAACCGCCCCGATGGGGCTTTGTGGTGCCTTATCCGTTTTTATCTGTAATTTGATCTTGTCGCTCAGCGTACCTCGCTCAGCGATACCAGTCGGAACATATCGAAGATCGTCCATTTCACAAACCTTCTCCCACCTAATTCACACCGCATGTCAAATGCTGATGGCAACTCATCCAGCTGCTGACAAGACTTTCGCTCGAAAAACATAATAAAGTTTGCTGGAAACGAATGGCTGGGCGAATTTTGTCAACGGTCGAAAAATGTCAAATTTTTCCCGCATACACCTGCAGCTAAAAGTGCTATATAAAACCCTCCAATGGTGAAGCGTTTTCTTAAGGTATTTATCTTCCTGATACAGTGTGGTAGCCTTGGTGCGCAAGACCTCGTTATCAATGAAGTGATGTCGTCCAACGACGGTTTTCTTCTTGATGAAAACGGGGACACGCCTGACTGGCTGGAGCTTTACAATCCATCTGAGGCCGCTGTACCGCTAGCGGGGTATCACATTTCGGATACGGAAAGCGACTATTTCAAATTTACCCTGCCAGACACGTCAATTGCGCCACATGGCTTTTTGCTTTTGTTTGCCTCAGGGAAAAACCGGGCAGAAAGAGGTGCAGAAATACACACCAATTTTGCGGTAAGTGCCAACGGGGAGTCGCTTATTCTTACCCGGGATGGGGTGATCGTCCACCAGATGGATGTACCTCCCATGGATACTGACCTGAGTTTTGGCCTCGCACCAGACGGTGGTATCGAGAGACGGATATTTTACCTGCCGACGCCGGGGCAACAAAACAGCGGTGAAACCCAGCATTCCGTGCGCTTCAGCCATGTGGGAGGGATCTACGAGCTTTCCACACAACTTGGCCTCACATCGAGCCTTCCGCAGGGGCAGATACGTTACACCACCGATGGGAGTACCCCCACCAGCACATCAGCGCTATACACAGATTCATTGAGTCTCAATTCCAGCCTGACCTCCAAAGCAGAAATCTTTAAAATAAAGGTCTCATCAGAAAAAAATGCAGAACAGGTGGCAGCTGACGGAGTCCTGAAATGCATTGTCATCAGGGCAGCCGTTTTTGACCAGGCTGGCAGGCCCGTAAGCCCTACTTTCACCAACACTTACCTGATCAAGTCGCTTGGAAGCAATCATCACGACCTACCGGTCATCTCAATTGTCGCCAGTCACAAGAGTCTTTTTGACACTGAAACTGGGATCTTTGTGCCCGGCGTTCACTGGGACGCTGACGACCCTCACTGGACGGGAAACTACTATGAAACCGGAGACGCATGGGAAAGAGAAATCAACTTTGAATATTTTGAACCGACAGGCATCAGCCTTAATCAAAGAGCTGGCCTGAGAATTCATGGAGGATATACCCGCCATTTTCCGCAAAAGGGAATGCGTCTTTATGCCAGAGGCGAATACGGAATTTCAGCTTTCGATCATCCGTTTTTTGAAGAAAACCCTGTTGAACAATATAGTCGACTTGTTCTTAAGCCATTTTCTTCGTCGTGGACGCAAGCCGGGATTGAAGATTACCTCTGTGCCAGGGCTGCGGCCACACTCAATATTGATGTAGCCGCCTCGAAACCAGTGGTCGTTTATTTAAATGGTGAATATTGGGGAATCTATTTCCTTCAGGAGCGTATTGATGAGCGATTTATAGCGTACAATGAGGGAGTCGCTCAGGAGCAGGTCGATATGGCGGAAGGCTGGGGTGGACCCGAAATACCTGCATTTGATGAGTTGTATAAATACATAGAGGAGTCGGATCTGTCAAGCCCCGAGGCTTACGAAGCCGTTGCCCGCAAGATGGATATTGACAACTTCATTGACTATGAGATATTCCAGATATTCAGTGCCAACAAAGACTGGCCAGCCAACAATGTGCGTAGCTGGCGGGAGCGAAACGACAGTTCGCTGCGACGATGGATTTTCCAGGATGGGGATGCTACGTTGGCCGATTACAGTTTCGACGCATTTGCCAACGCCCTGTACACGGGTGACGAAGTATGGCCCACCAGCGAAGGGGCCACACTCTTCCTGAGAAAGATGATGGAAAACGAAGACTTCAGGAACCGGTTTACCGGGAGGCTCCAGCATTTGCTTGCCAATGAGCTGGGTACCGACAGTTTGGAAGCCTATTACAGGGATGTTCTTATAGCGATACAGAACGAAATAGGGGCACAAATTGACAGGTTCAGCTACCGTTTCAACCCAGAGGAATGGGGCCTGGATATGGATAATCTATCGGAATTCATTAAAAAAAGACCATGCGTTGTTGCCAAACAATACAACGAAAGGTTCAACACCGACATTTCCATACCTTATGACTGCGTGGTTCCATCTGCCACCGTGTCAGATATCAATATTTATCCAAACCCAAACAAAGGGCTATTTACGACCGAATTCGAGGCCAGCATTTCCGGAGGTGGTATGGCCTTTATTCACGATGTGCATGGTAATATGGTCTCCTCTCAACCAATTATTATCTACGAGGGTAAAAATTTGATTTCCATCGACACCGGGCTGGCCACAGGTCTTTATCTGATCAGGTTAGTTTCTGACAAAGTCAACTTTAGTGCCCGGTTCATGGTGGAATAGCCTGAAAGCATGGCCATGGTATTTAGTCAAACCTCAACTCACACCGCTCCTTCTCCAGCAGAGACATTACATTTTCCAACTGAAAAACCTTCTTGGTCTCCTGCATTCTTTCGGCGGCCTCCTTCTTCAGGTCTTTTCGGTGGATAGCTTCCACAAACCGCCTTACCTCCTCTTTGTCGGACAAAATGAGTGCGGGCACCGTAGTCAGCTTATCGTTGTCGTCTTTGGCTACCATGGTAAAATAGCTGTTGTTGGTATGCTTCACCACGCCGTCTTTTACATTTTCCGCTATCACGTGAATGCCCACCACCATAGAAGAATTACCTACATAGTTGATAGACGCTTTCAACGAAACGAGATCACCCACCTCCACTGGTTGCAAAAAATCTACGGTGTCGACAGAAACCGTGACGCAATAGGCACCGGAATGCTTGGTGGCACAGGCGTAGGCCACTTTGTCCATAAGCGACAGCAGAATGCCACCGTGGATTTTGCCACCAAAGTTGGCGTAAGACGGAATCATGAGCTCAGTAATGGTGACCTGAGAGTAAGCTACGGTTCTGGGATGTGTGTGCATTTTGAGAGCATCTTATTTGAGAATGCCAACGCCTGACAGGCTACCGCTGGCACTCAACCTTTTGCCCAAATTAACCATAATTCCTTCCGTAAAAAATATTTCACTGCGCCGCAAATCAACGGATCGGGCAATCACATATCTTTCCGCATTTATACACCATCAACCGTTGGCCCTGAATGAAAAAACCCGCTCTTCACTGGCAGATTATTATCGGAATGATCGCCGGCGTTCTGGCAGGCCTTTTAGCCGGATCTCTTGGCACCTCTGCATTTATCAGGGTTTGGATAAGCCCCTTTGGCACCATTTTCATTAACCTGCTGAAGCTGATCGCCGTGCCCCTGGTGCTGGTGAGCCTCATTGTGGGCATGAGCAACCTGAAAGACATCAGCCGGCTGAGCCCGATGGGTACGAAGACCTTTGTTTTGTTTCTTCTCACCACTATCATGGCCATCACCATTGGCCTGCTCACTGTCAACATTATCAATCCCGGCCTTTCTTTCTCCCCGGAAAAGCGGGAAGAGTTGAAGGCGATGTACTCTTCGAAGGTAGAAGAAAGGAGTGCGATGGCACAGGATTTTCAAACCAAGGGGCCCTTACAGTTTGTGGTGGATACCGTTCCAGAAAACCTGTTTATGTCGCTGGGCGATAACAAGCGGATGCTGCAGGTGATTTTCTTTGCCCTGATTTTTGGCATTGCCATGGTGATGCTGCCCGAAAAGCAGACGGAGACTGTCCGCAAGTTTTTTCTGGAAGCCAATGACATTGTGCTGAAAATCGTGGACATCATTATGAAGTTTGCTCCCTATGGCGTGTTTGCCCTCATGGCCGGCATGGTGGCCGACTTCTCAAGCGGTGGTGGGGTGCTTGAGCTGTTTCAGGCACTGGGGCTTTATTCCTTTGCAGTTGTTTTCGGGCTCTTTATGATGCTGCTGCTGGTGTATCCGCTGATGCTCAAAATTTTTACAAAAATCCCGGTGAAGAAGTTTTACCAGGACATCCTTCCGGCGCAGATGCTGGGCTTCAGCACCAGTTCCAGCGCAGCGGCGCTGCCGGTAACCATGAAGTGCAGCGAAGAAAAGCTTGGCCTCAGGGAAGAGGTGACGAGCTTCTGCCTGCCGATTGGCGCCACCGTGAACATGGACGGCACCAGCCTTTATCAGGCAGTGGCGGCGGTCTTCATCGCTCAGGCCTTTGGGGTTGACCTGAGCCTGGGGCAGCAGCTTACGATTGTGCTCATGGCCACGCTGGCCTCTATTGGTGCGGCTCCGGTGCCCGGCGCAGGCATGGTGATGCTGATCGTGATTTTGCAAAGCGTGGGGCTGAATGCTGAAGGCCTGGGGCTTATTTTTGCTGTCGACAGGATACTCGACATGTTTCGTACGGTGGTCAACATCACTAGCAATGTGACGGTGGCGGCCATCGTTGACCGGATGGAATACAAGCAAACCTAAACATCATTTGTTATGTTTGAGGAAGTATTGGCATTACTTTCGAAAACAGTAAAAAATGACGCTCAAAAAATACCTTACCATTCTCCGGCTGGTTTACATTTCTCTCATGTCGACCCTGGCCCTCTTCACGATGGTTTCTTTCTTTGTTTTTTTCTCCGGCGAGGGGGCAACGATCATTCCCACGGGACTGCCCAAATATGCCATCCTCGCTGTGGCACTGGCGACACTGGCAGGGTGGACTTTTACAGGAAAGCTGCTGAAGACTGATCCTAACATTCCTTTGCAGCAAAGGCTACAGTCGTGGTACAACTACAAGGTGATCAGAGGGGCTGTGCTGGAGACAGTGGGGCTGATTGGCGTGGTTGGGGCTATCGTTACCTACGACCCGCTTTACTTTCTGGCACCTGTCTTCATTTTTGGCATTTTATTCACTGTTTTGCCTTCAGAAAGACGCATTCAGATCGACCTTGCCCTGAGTGAGGAAGAAATGGAAGAGTTGAAAAAACTGAATCAATAAAGAAAGATCGGTGGCAGGGAAAGAGCATTTGTACTTCATCATTCACAAGCCCTATGGCGTGCTGAGCCAATTCACCGACGAAGACGGTAACCCTGGACTGAGCACCCTGTTCAAGCTGCCGAAGGATGTGTATCCCGTAGGCCGACTGGACACCGACAGCGAGGGGCTGCTGCTGCTCACCAACGACAAAGGGCTGAACGCCCGGCTACTCCACCCCAGCAATGAGCACAAGCGCACCTATTGGGTGGAGGTGGAAGGCGTGGTGGATCACAAGGCACTGGAGGCGCTTACCAAAGGCCCCGTGATCAGGATCAAGGGAAAAGAGCACAATAGCCTGCCGATTGAGGCAAAGGTGATACCCAGCCCCGAGGCGCTGGAGGAAAGAAATCCGCCGGTGAATCACCAGAAGTACCCCAACACTACGTGGCTGGAGCTGAAGCTGATTGAAGGCAAGAACCGGCAGGTGCGGCGCATGACGGCGGCGGTGGGGCACCCCACGCTCAGGCTGGTGAGAGTGGCGATTGAAGAGCTTGGTCTCTTTCCGCTGAAGTCGGGAGAAATAACGCAGGTGTCGGCTGGGGTATTGATGAGGAAGTTACATTTGGGGTGATGGTGGAAAGTCACCCATCATTTCAAAGGCTTTTTTGTGAATTTGTACAAATGAAAACGATCACTCTAAATAACATACCAGACGATATCGATGAAAAAGAGGTATCGATGATTGTAGCAGTAAAGCTGTTTGATCAAGGGAAACTATCGTCCGGTCAGGCGGCGGCTATCGCAGGGATTTCCAAACGGGAGTTTATCGAGAGTGTAGGAGAATATGGTGTCTCCGTGTTTCAACAATCGCCAGAAGACTTGCTTAATGACGTTGAAAATGCTGCGAGGGGAAAATAACGAAGGGAAGTGATTTTTGGTCCATCTCAATTTACTTAGCATAATGCTGAAAACCGCAAATAAAGGCGCCCAACCGGGAGCAAGGATAATGAACAGCTTTGAAAGTAAAATTTGGAATTTGTTTTAAATGCGATTGCCCAGTTGATACAACCTAAAATCATGACACCAAAAAAATTTATCTCTCTTTTGACCTTTTTGCCCTTAAGCCGGGCTGGCTGTTACTTTTCCTTGCCGTTCCCGGATGGGATGAAAAGTAACCCGCTTCGGCGGACCGAAAAATCAACGAAAAATTAACGCACAAGCCAAAAACCCGCATCTGCCACCATTTTTCGCCCACCCGCCCTGGTGGGCACGATTCATATTAATGATCTGTCTTTAGATGAAATTAAGTGAGCTAAAGCTTTTTCATCGGCCCTTTGGTTTTTAATATTGGGTAGGAATCTTCGACTGGCATTCAATGAAATGGGGCAAGGTGAATAATCTCCCTGACGACGTCAATGGAAAATAGCCTTAGACCTCCGTACATTGCTTACCACCATGCCGAGAGCCACAAATGAAAACTAACTTCCCCGCATCATTTTCGAACAGGCTGCAGGCACAAATGGGAGCCGAGGCATCGTTGCTGCTGGAGGCTTTGAGTACCGACTCTCCTACCTCCATTCGCATCAATACGGCGAAGTTTCATGCTCCGGTGCAGCTGGAAAAAGTGCCGTGGTCGACCAATGGGTATTACCTGCAGGAAAGGCCCTCCTTCACCCTCGATCCGCTGATACATGCCGGTGCCTATTATGTGCAGGAGGCCAGCTCCATGTTTTTGGAAGAGGTGGTGCGGCAGTCGGTAGATCATTCTCAGCCCTTAAGAGTGCTCGACCTGTGCGCAGCCCCGGGTGGCAAGTCTACGTTGCTAGCTTCCTTGCTCAGCAAAGAATCCCTGCTAGTCTCTAACGAGGTGATCAAAAGCCGGGCGGAAGTGCTGGCCGAGAACCTGACCAAATGGGGCGCTCCCAATGTGGTAGTGAGTAACAACGACCCCAGGGACTTCGACAGGCTGCAAGGCTTTTTTGATCTGATCGTAGTAGATGCCCCGTGCTCCGGCGAAGGGCTGTTTCGGAAAGACCCCAATGCCATCAACGAGTGGTCGCCCGACAATGCCCACCTGTGCTCCGACCGGCAACGAAGGATTTTGATGGACGTGTGGCCGGCGCTGAAGCCCGGCGGCGTGTTGATATACAGCACCTGCACCTACAACCCCGCCGAAAACGAGCAAAACATCCAGTGGCTGTCACAGCAAACGGAGTTGGAGCCCGTCAGCCTGTCGGTAGATGCCGGGCTGAACATCAGAGAAGTGCAAGCTGCCAACCATGTGGTTGGTTACCAGTTTATGCCTCACCTGGTAAAAGGCGAAGGCTTTTTTGTGTGTGCAGTAAGAAAGCTGGATGGTGATGAATGGCAGGCTCCGAGAAAAGATAAGTTTCCGTTGGCCCCAACAGGCAAGAAAGAACAGGCAGAAGTAGCTCCCTGGCTGACTGACGAACGGGACTATTTCCAGCACTATGAAAACATTCTGGCGATGCCCCAGGGCGATAACCCGGCCTGGGGGGCGGTGATCAGAGAGCTGCGCATTGTGCAGGCTGGCGTGCTGGTGGCCGAGGTCAAGAAAAAGAATTTGGTACCCGCCCCTGCTTTGGCGCTATCCACCATTTTCAAAAAAGACACCTTCCCGGCCTGGGAGCTTGACCTGAGGCAGGCTTTGCAATACTTGCGCAAAGAGGAATGGGCCATCGACAGAGAAAAAGACGGATGGCACCTGATGTGCTACCAGCAGCTGCCCCTTGGGTGGATCAAACGGATTGCTACCAGGTTCAACAACTACTATCCGTTGCATTGGAGAATCAGGATGGAGCTGCCGGAAGATTTAACTCACTCATTTTTGAACCACCATGCTTAAAAACATCAACTTCAAACTTGCAGTCCACGCCATGATAGCCCTGCTATCGCTTGTGCTGGTGTACCACCTCACCATTATCACCGGCCTTATTCCTTATGAAGCCACCTGGGGTGGGCGGCTTCAAAACAGGGAGCAAATGCTGAGGTTCGAAACTGTCAGTATTGTCGTTAACCTGTTTATTCTTACCGTCATCCTGATCAAAGGAGGCTATTTGAAGCTAAAACTGCCAACTATGGTATTAAAGGTTTTGCTTTGGGCGTTTGCTGTGCTTTTCGCTCTCAACACCGTAGGGAACCTGGCCTCCACCAGCGTGCTTGAACTTATCATTTTCACCCCGCTGACAGCCGCAGCGGCTGTCTTTTGTGCGAGGTTGGCGATTGAGCCATAAATAATCGCAATGGCGTGACTCCTATACCAAGCTCTTTAGTTACTCAGCACTCTTATCGCTCTTCTTAGCGGCTTTGGCAGCTCTTTTTTCTTTTAGATTCTTGGCAGGCGCTTTCTTTGATTTATCATTATCCTTCGACATAAGCTTTTGATTTAAAGTGACAAAGAAGGTGATGTGCCTTTGTAAGATTTTTACATGTGAAGACACACGAAAAAAGACAACGCTTCTCCGATGCCAAGGTGAAGAAATGTAAGCGTTAAGGCGTTACACTATCAAAGGGCATTTTTACATATATCCCATGTTTGGGTAGTTGAATAAACATTCAGGTACAGAAACACCTAATCGGCGATGAAAACAAGACATGCCACACGTAAGGAAAGTATTCTGCCAGCCTTTTATCTAAAGTATTTCACAATCATCCGGGCACCCGCATACGCCGAAGCAATTTGCACCCAGGCAATGATCGGGCTAAGCATATACACAATCGCCGGGAATTCCTTCCATAAAGTACTCAGCACCCAAGACACGAGCACGATATACAAAATATTGCCAATGAGGGAGGCAATAAGTTTGAAGCCCAACGTGTAAATGGGATAAGAAAAGGTGGCCGCAATGACCGCCATTAGTCGGATTATTTCTTTCGACCATCCTATTCTTGAGTAGATGAAAAAAATGGCAAGAGCCATGAGCAAAAACAGGCCCAGCCACACATACCTGAGCACATTATTGATCCAACCTAGCTTGTCTACTACCTCTTGAGCTGTGGCTTTCATTTTTGCTGCCATTAAGGTCCAAATTTCATCCTTTTGACTTGCTTCGTCTGCACTTTTCGCTGCAATAGATCACCTCGCTCCAATTGAGTTCCCATTTCTTTCGCCAGGCAAACGGCCTTTCACAAACGGGGCAAATTTTGGTCGGCAAATGCGGCTTTTTCATTTACTGAAATCTGGCACCTCACTCACTCTGGCATAGGGAAAATCGGCGACCTTCTCGAGTTTATAATAGGAGTTTAGGCCTGAAATACCAACACCGTCTGCCACCCCCAGGTCAATATATCCCTGCTTATTTATCGCTTCGTCGGGCACAATCAGGTGTTCAATTTGCCCCACAATCATGGTTGTGCCGGTAGAATGGATTGCCACATTTTCCACGTGCTTCAGTCCCATCTTCAGCGTGCTTTCCTTCACAAAAGGCGCATGGAAATCATACAACGTTTCCTCCGTCAGGCCGCAAGCATCGAACTCGGATACATCGTAATCGAATTTGGCGGAAGTATAGTGAGCGTTCCTGATAAAAGCCGTCCGAATATGATTGATGGTAAACCATCCGTTTTCAAGGATATTCTCCTGCGTATGCCGCCTCACCTCTTCGCTTGGGCGCACGATAAACCCCAAATAGGAGGGGTTGCTTCCCAGATGCACCACCGAGCTAATGATTGCCAGGTTGGCTTGCCCCGTATTGGAGCGAGTCCCGATCAGATTTCCGGGCTTTATGCCCGAGACAGAATTGATGATATTGAGTCGCCTTACCTTTTCTGTGTTGGCTAAATCGGCTTTTGAGAAGTGCATCTTAATTTTTTTGGGGATGTGTTGAGAGAAGGAAAAAGATCACCGTTTGCTGATTTTGTTGTGCGTGATCTGACGTTGGCTGGCACATTTGAAACGTTCTATGGCTTCATTGCGCTTTTTCAAATGTTTCTGGCTAACACCACTATTGACACGCTTTCGCCATAGTCTGAAACTCGATGCCCTGAGCGTCCGCCTCATGAGATCAATCACTTCTTTTTCTTGCAGCTGAAACTGGTGTTCAATCGCTTCGAAGGGTGTGCGGTCTTCCCAGGCCATTTCGATTACCCTGTCTATGTCATTTTGTGCGAGTTGGCTCATTGACGCTTTGCGTAGTAGCAATCATTCTAAGAACCACTGGGAACCAAAACTGTTTGTATTTGAGCCAGGAAAGTCTCGTACTATGTTTCTCAATAACTATTTGGAGTGACTAAACCCGATCCGCATGAGCTGGTGAGCCTGCTCTTGACAGCTGGGAGATTTAGCCAGCGCTGCAAGGCTTCGTCACTCCTGCCTCTTCCTCGCAGCCTTGAACTCGCTCCCATCGTACCATTTGGGGAAGTAGTCTTCGTTAGCCAACTTCAGGCCCACCTCAAACATCAACTGGGCATCAAATTGCACGCCGGTCAAATTGGTGGTCGCAGGGTCGTATTCATCGGAGGGCTGGTGGTATTGGTAAGTTTCGTAGTGGTCGGCCATTTCTTTGATCTGATCCACGCTGTAGTCGAAGCCCTCATAACTGCCCGACGCATACAAAGCAGGGATGCCAATTTTGGCGAAGTTGAAGTGGTCGGAGCGGAAGAAGTAGCCTTTCTCCTTGTTGGGATCGGGGATCACATAGCGGCCCTGTTTTTTGGCGGCGGTGGCAGCGTACTCATCCATTTCAGAATGCCCAAAGCCGGTAATGGTCAGGTCTTTCATTCGCCCGGGACTGGAGAGGGCATCCATATTGATATTGGCGACCGTTTTTTCCGGATCATAAATGGGATGCTCTGAATAATACGCTGAGCCCAGCAAGCCCTGCTCTTCGCCGGTCACAGCTATGAACACAATGGATCGCTTCGTAGGAGCCTCTTTTTTGAAAGCTTCGGCAATAGCCAGCAAACAGGCAGTACCTGACGCATTGTCCACAGCACCGTTGTAAATAGAATCACCATCGATGGGTCGCCCCACACCAAAATGATCCCAATGGCCGGAGTAAATAATGTATTCGTCCTTTCGGTCTGTGCCGGGCAGCAAAGCCACCACGTTTTTGGACACGTCTCTTTTGATGCTGTTGGTAACTTTTACAGACGCTGTGAAGCCAAGCGGCACCGGCTTGAACCCCTTGGTTCTGGCCATTTGGTTGTAATCTTTGTTTTCCAGTGTAGTAGCGGCAAACAAATCATCTGCTGCCTGTGTGGATATCCACCCCTGCACGTCGGCCACGGGACGGTCGCTTTCCAGATTGAGCTGAGGGCCTGTCCAGCCCGACTGAATCACATTCCAGCCATAGGAAGCCTTCTCGGTTTCATGGATGATGATAACACCAGCAGCTCCCTGGCGGCCGGCCTCTTCATATTTGTAAGTCCAGCGACCGTAGTAAGTCATTTCATCCCCTTTGAACAAAGTAGAATCTCCCGACTTGAAGCCAGGATCGTTGACCAATACAACGGCGGTTTTACCAGCCCAGTCGATGCCCTCGTAGTCGTTCCAGCCATACTCGGGCGCCACTATTCCGTAACCGGCAAATACCAGCTCGGAGTTTTCAAGGCTTACCTCAGGGGTAGGTTTGAGGGTGAGGGCGACAAAGTCTTTCATAAAGCCCAGCTCCATGGTTTTACCCCGACCGCTGATGATCATTTTCTCTGAAGGCGTACCAGTGATTTCTACCATGGGCACCTCCTGAAAATAGCTGTTGCCATTGCCTGGCTTTAACCCTAGTTTAGCAAACTCATCCTTCAGGTAATTGACGGTTTTGGTTTCTCCTTCGGTAAAAGGCATTCTTCCCAGAAATTCATTGGAGGCCAGCTGACCGATTTGCTGACCAATGGTAGACTCTTCGACTGTGACTGGTGTTGCCTTTTGCTTTGTTTCAGGATTACAGGCCGCCAGCAAAGCCAATAGGAACAGGGGTAGGTACTTTTTCATTGGGTTGAGGTTTATGAGTGGTTTTTAAAGTTTGCTAGCAAAAACACAGAATGATGGAGATTATTTCTCCATTATAAAAGTAGAGGCTTAAGGTGAGGTTCTCTGATTTGAATATAGGTTTAAAGGGCAAGGGGAGCAAATTCGAAGGGAAACATGCTTATCAATAGCTTCGATAAACTGGTCAATGCCAGTTCTCGCAAGCCATTTTAGCGATAGTAGGAATAAGTAATTTCAAGAATTCAGGAAATTCAGAAAAATAAATCAACTGACCTTCCTTAGCAGACAGAATGTGATGCGGTTCTTCTTTATAGAAACTGGAATCAAAAAGGTGGACAAAATCGAATTGAGCGAACTGCTGGTCGAGATTCTCAAAGCCCAATTTATAACGCTCCTCAATTTCGTTGTCAGGCACAAAGTGACCCCCATTCTCCACTCTAATACGTACTCTCTCCTTCGCTTTTTCGACAGAGTCCAGGCAAAAAAAGAATAAATTCAGCTCAAAACCCGCTGCACGGAACATCTCGGGCCAGTGCATTGGCGTTGAGTTAAAGTTTGTTTCATAACAAAAATCCCGCTGTAGTTTAATAGAGTTTGTCACCGAATATTTTAGTAATTGCCTGGTTTTGTTGTGTGCAATATCAGCCCGAAGTTCTGAATCATACATTGCGTTATAGACCTTCAGAAACTCTTTGTCGTAGTCAAATGATGCAACTCCTATTGGTGTAACTGCCTTGGCATAGGAAGACTTCCCAGATCCATTGCAACCGCCAATAACAAACAGCCTGGCCTTAGACATTAATTAAACTGGGGGGAAGGAGTAGGCTTTTTTGTCAACTTTCCGGAAGAAAGCTTTTCCTCATATACTTTGATTTCCTTTTTGATTCGAGGCATTTCTTTTTTGAGCTTTTTCTGAAGCTCTTTCAAGAATTCTTCTATCGTGTTATGATCTCCCACAAACAAATTTATAAAATTTCAAACTAAGCGGCAATGCTGTAGTGGTTTACCCAAAGCATTTGCCAAACATCGTCCACACTACCCTAGCGATTTGAAAATCAATCGTGGTGTCTTGAACCACTTCTTGTAGGAGACGATCAATCCAAACGGATGTATATTCATTGCTGAGCTATGCATTTGCTAACCTTAGTGTGTCGGGGGCTACTTGTAGTTTTTCTTATTCGGATCAGAGATACTACTGCGCCTTCGGGGTTTCTCCGAACAGATTAAAAATCCCGAAGAGCGACCGTATCAACCATGCGATGCTACTCTCTAAGTATCCCCGTTTCAAATCCGTCAATGCTCTCTGTGTTTCTATTCTTCCAGTAGTCTTCAATTCCCTCAGTCCCTTGTTTGGCCGACCAGTCGTTCAAAATAGTTCGCTCCTCTTTGAAATCCATGTAGGGCACGGCAAATCCGCACGACGTTTGCACCAAATCGACATGCATTTCAATGACTTGCCTGGAGCCCGTGTTTTCAGGAAACTGACCGATATATTCCTGGAATTTGCTGTCTCGTTTATGATAGATCTTAGCGTTTCCATAAAGCCTGAGAATCAAAGGCTTCCCCTCAAATGCACAGAACATAACCGTCATTCTATCATTCTTCAATAAATGAGCGGCTGTTTCGTTTCCGCTTCCTGTTAAGTTGAGCCAAATAATTTTGTTGTCATCCAACACCCGAAAGGCATCGGTGCCTTTAGGCGACACGTTCACTCTGCCTTCGTCCGCCGCAGTTCCCACAAAAAATATCTTTTGATTCTCAATGAATGTCTTCAATTCTGGTGTGATGGCATCTAATCTCTTCCCCATTCTTTCTTCATTTCTATGAGCGGATATTCCACGTACTGTACCGGTAAGGTATCAATTTCCGGGAAATTAGTGAGTGATATTCTACTGCAAACTGGTGAGGCCAGTGCTTTTCGTACCAGACAAAAGGTTGTCGAAGCTGTTCCTTAATCCAATTGGAGAAACAGGATCAGAGATCTTACGATCTGCCCTCGGAATCAAAATTTCGAAGAGCTTGGGAACGACACCTCCACCAGTTTACAGTCACCTATTTTTTGTGCTCATAAATAACCTGCACCACACCTGACCGAAACACATTTGTTTTAAGCAGCTTGAGATTGAGCCGCTCCCTCAGGTTTCCGAACAGGGGCTTACCCGCCCCCAGCACCGTCGGGTGAATAGACAGCCTGTAGATGTCGATCAACTGCAGGTCGATAAATGTTTCTATCAGGCTGGCTCCACCGTACAACCAAATGTCCCTGCCCTCCTTTTCCTTGAGCTCTCTGACTTTGTCAGCTAAGCCTGAAGCAATAAACGTGGCCTTCCCGTCAGACTTTGGTTGGGTAGAAAAAACGTATTTCTTTTTCGAGTGAACGCCTGCCCAAATGGACTTTTCGGTCTCACTAGCATTTGTATCGGGTTGAAAATTACCCCACATGTCGTAGCTCACTCTGCCGTAAAAAATAGTGTCGATGCTGGAAAGAAACCCACTAAAATCCATATCATCGTCCATTATACACCAATCAATTTCGCCGTTGGGCCCTTCGATAAACCCGTCCAGAGTGACCGCTAAATCTAAGATTACGTTCCCCATTACGAATGCATATTGTTTTATGCTAATTAAAGAAACACTTGTCACTTTTCAGACTCTCAACGGCAGAGATAACCCCTCATCGACTGAAATCATAACGTGTTGAGGTAGTCGACTATCTTCTCCATGTCCTCTGCCTTCTTGAATTTCAGTCGGTTCGACTTTATAAAGCTCTTTACTTGCTGGGCATAGGGCTCAACTACATCGTAAAATGCACTTTGGTCTATTTTAGCCGTAGCATTATATCCCTCCTCCTCAAGCATATTTCTTGGTCTGGAAATCTGAAAGGCGGTACCTCGCTTCTCAAGAAACAGCATTTCTTCACTCTCAACATAGGTAAAAAAACCAACCACTATCCAGCCCGATATTGGCGGCAAAATAAAGCCCATCGCTTTTCTATCTGGTACGTATGACTTATACAAAGAGTAGTAAGGCCCCTTTCTCACAAGCCGTTGGAAGCTTCGTTGATTGGTCGGTTTATCAGTGTACTTCGTTTGCACCGTCTCAAAAAAAACGGTGTCGGCAGCCCCTTTTCTCTGATCTATAAAAAAGAATGACACTACCTTGTCGGGAGGATAGGCTTTGATTCCCTGTTCGGTTTTGAGCAGCAGGGTTCCTTCTCTGGTGGTGGCATCCATCCCAATTCCGCCCGTCAAGATCGTCTCTCCCGTATTGACTTCTCCCTCCACCCACTCAATTTTGTCGAGATTGGCTTGCCCATACGACTTCAGCACAACCAGTGTCAACAGACAAGCCAGCATTTGTAAATTTTTCATCGTAAAACAGTCGCTTGTACGACCCTTATTTTTGCGCTCAAGATATGAGCAATTTTTTAAGAAACTAGCCGACAGTCGAGAAATGGTTCTGAGGTAGTAAATGCTGGCAGGAGCAAATATTTTTCCCAATAAAGCCTTGCCAAACACAACCTTATTTTAGTGAATCTTGTATATTTTCGTCAAAATCCTTCAAAATGAACCCACGTTGGCTCAAACACCCAGCCGTATGTTTAACTAAAACTGGGATATTCATTTTTCTTTCAACTTCTTGCCTGGCTCAATCGCCGGATAGCGCTAAATCCCTGATTAGATTTTCCGGCAGTTACAGCTTTTCGCATCTCGATAGGTCTGAGCAATTGGCAATCGACGAAAATGCCTTCACATACTATGGCATTAACAACACCAGTTATTCCCTTTCTTTGGCCTTCATCAGAAGGATAAAGGGAAATTTCTGGCTCGGCGCCGGCATTTCGTATCGAAGTCTCAACAGTGTATATAACCCCTCGAAAGATGTGCCGGAGGTGTCCTGCCGGGGCTATTGCACGATATCGTCCTACACCTACAGCAAGACACGGGACTGGGCCCTGAGCCCGGAAATTACTGCTCTCTACAGCTTGAGGCTCCATAAGAACATTTCATTCATTGGGAGTATGTTTTCGAGGTATGAGTTTGGGGATGTTGCATCGTTTTCGGAACGGAGATGGCAGAAATACGCTGACGGCTATACACCACCGAACCTCGGCACCATCCACGACAATGGGATACCATATGGCGAGGTCACAGGCGGTTCTTTTGACTACCCCAGGGAATACCAAAAAATAATCGTCGGAATCAGCCCCGGGCTTAGGTTCAATTTTGCAAAGAAACTAGGGGTAGACCTTGGCCTTGGGGGCATTCAGTACGGAAGAAAAATCAAAGACGCCAGAACCAGCGATATAACTAACAAATCGCAGGAATGGCAGATCAACTTTAACCCCAGGAGGTGGAGTATTGGCGTTTGGTATGCTCTTTAACAATCAGCACATGGCAAAAGAAAACAACCTACAAGAATCCCCTCGCCTACAACCATCAACACCAGCACAAACAAGATTGACGCTGCTAAGTCTTTTGTTCGTACTGCTAGCGGGCGCAAAGGCTTTTGCCCAAGCCGATGTTTCCTACGTGATAAAAGCAGCCGGTTCTTTCCACTCCTCTTACAAAGATTTTTTTGACTTGAACCCGTACTACCCTGTTTCTATCGGCTCGCAAATGGGCAGCAAGACTATTGTGAGCACTTACGGAATTGGTGTTGCAAAAAGAATCAACGATCATTTCTTCGGCGGCATAGCTTTTTCTCAAACTGTGAATTCCGAAGAAATAAACCCTAAAAAGGACATTCCTTCATATGGATCCTACGGCTTTTATCTGGATCAGTACTCTAATCAAAAACAGTCAATCACCGCAACTTCTCCAGATGCCTTCGTGCAAAATAACTATCTAATAGCTGGCGGATTTTATGCTGTTCTTGACCTTTATGTCGGCTATATGTGGATGGCTGAAAAGCGATCGGGTACTGGGTACACTATTACCGAGATCGACGGCGGGCTTTATGGAACAAAAGGATCATACTACAGAAAGCAAACCCGTGAATACATGAAAACGGCACTGATGCCATCGCTTAGGTACAACTTCCATAAGAACATGGGAGTGGATGTGAGCCTGGGTCTTTTTCAGTTCAGGAAAAAAGTCAAAGAATCAATCATCAGCAATGCTGAACGCCGGGCCAGTTATTTTGACGCAAGCATCAGCCCTGACGTGTGGCAGTTTGGTTTTTGGATGGGATTCTGAGGTTTCTAAGGATATCAAATGGCATTGATCAAAATCATGTCCCCACTGTAACTACTGTCACATACTTCCTCCTCTGCCCTGCCGACATTTATGTAAAATATAAAGGACATGGCAAAGATCGTTGTACTCGGGGCCGGTATTTCCGGCCATACTGCCGCCTCCCACCTGCGGCGCAAGCTGTCAAAGAAACACGAGGTGCTGGTGGTGTCACCCAACAGCAATTACCAGTGGATACCCTCCAATATTTGGGTAGGTATTGGGCGAATGACCCGCAAAGACACGGTATTTCCTCTGACCCCACTTTACAAAAGGAAAGGCATCGGCTTCAAGCAGGCCAAAGTGGTCACGTTCCATCCGGAGGGCGATGTTGAGGAAAGCATGCCCTTTGTGAAGGTTGAATACACCTCCCCCGACAAAAAAGGGCAGCAGGAAAAGGTCACTTACGATTACCTGATCAACGCTACGGGGCCGAAGCTGGCGTTTGACATGACGGAAGGCATGGCACCTGGCACCAACAAGGCTTACTCTGTTTGCACTTACGACCATGCAGAACACGCCTGGGAAGGACTAAAGGTATTGATCGACAAGCTAAAATCATCGGGCGAAAGAGCCAAAATCCTCATCGGCACCGGACACCCCAAAGCTACCTGCCAGGGGGCTGCATTCGAGTACATCCTCAATGTAGAAAAAGAGCTTGTCAGGTTTGGCGTAAGAGACCTGGTCGACATCACCTGGATTTCCAACGAATACGCCCTCGGCGACTTCGGCATCGACGGTATGCTGCTCAGCTATGGCAACGAAGTGATGAAGTCGAGCGACATGATGGAGATGGTCTTCCGGGATCGGGGCATTCGCTGGATAACAGGCGCCGGAGTTACCAAACTGGAAGACGGCAAAGCCCACTATGAAAACCTCGACGGGGAATATAAAACCGAGGAGTTTGATTTCGCCATGCTGATCCCGGCTTTTTCGGGCCACGGCTTCAAAGCCTACGACAAAGCAGGAGGCGACATCACCGACAGGCTCTTCAAGGGCTTCATGGTCGTTGATGCCGACTATACCCCCAGGCCATACGAAGAATGGACCGTGCAGGACTGGCCGGAAACCTACCAAAACCCTTCCTACCCTAATATTTTCGCCCCGGGCATTGCTTTCGCCCCTCCTCACACAATATCGAGGCCAAGAAAGAGCAAAAACGGCACGGACATATTTCCCTCGCCCCCCAGAACAGGCATGCCTTCGGGCATCACTGCCAAGCTGGTGGCAGACAATATCATAGCGTCGGTCAACCACGGAAAAATCGCATTGCCTCACAAAGGCTCGATGGGCAATATGGGGGCGGCTTGTATCGCTTCAGCGGGATACGGGCATACACAGGGTACAGGCATCAGTATTACCACATTCCCCATTGTGCCGGACTACAAGAAGTATCCCAGCACCGGGGGAAGGGATATTCACAAAACGTTTGGCGACATTGGCCTGGCGGGGCACTGGGTCAAGCTCACTTTGCACTACGCCTTTCTGTACAAAGCTAAAATGCGGCCCTTTTGGTGGCTAATACCTGAATAAACGAACAATATCATGGCACAAATAATAACAAAATCGCAAAAAGCACGGATGCAAAATCCGATCATCCAATTTTTCAAATACCTCTGGCTTAATATCAAAATCATAAGGATAGTGGCGTTGGGTCATGGAGGAACGAGGAAGAGCTAGCCTGACACCTGACAAAAGAGCATCCCCTCCAAGCCGCCTGAAATGAATGCTGAGTTCTCATTTTCCTCTGAGTCCTCTTAGAGAGTCTCTGGGTGAGGTGGAAAATGGCAATTAATACAAAAACGGTTCGTTTCCATCTCAAAACGACTTGGCAATAGCCAATGAAAATCATTATACTCACAAAAAATTAGTCAGGTAAGAATGCAGGATGTGAGTAAGGAGCGCAATGAGGACGAGAAGATTAGGCTAGATCCCTTTTTTGAACTATCTCCTTATTTGCTGTGCATTGCCGGATACGACGGCTACTTCAGAAGAATAAACCCTGCCGTGTGCAAGCTACTGGGATACAGCCAGGAAGAACTATTGGCAAGGCCCATCAGCGATTTTATCTACCATGAAGACAGGCATCAAACAAAAGTCCACCGGGATGCGCTTTTAAAGAATGTTCCGCTGCTGGATTTCGAGAACCGATATGTAACGAAAGGTGGGGAAGTGGTTTGGCTTTCCTGGAATTCGATGCCCTACGATTCGAAGCAACTCGTTTATGCTATTGCAAAAAACATCACCCACAAGAAAAGGATAGAAGAAGGAAGAGAGGCACTGCTGGCTGACCTCGCCGAGGCAAACAAGGACCTGAAGCAACTAAATTACACGACCTCACATGACCTGAGGTCTCCGGTCAACAACCTCCTCACGATAGTTGATCTGTTGGGGAACTCAAATATTCAGAGTAAAGTTGCTCTTGAGCTAATTCCTATCCTTAAGTCTGCTACAGAGAACCTCAATCAAACACTCAACGACTACCTGAACATTATAAGCCAAAAAGAGAGCCAGGTTGCTCCGATTGAAGAACTCGACCTGAAGCAAGTGTTGAGCACTGTAGTCAACTCTATCAATTCTTTGGCGAAAAACGCCAACGCTCAATTTGAAATTGACTTTTCGGAAGCAACCCACATCAGATTTAACAGGGCCTACCTGGAAAGCATCTTTCTCAATCTTATTACCAATTCGATCAAGTACCGGAGGCTCGATGTGGCACCGGTGATCTCCATTTCGAGTATCAGGTCGCACAATGCCATCCAACTTGTTTTCGCAGACAATGGGCTTGGTTTTGACATGAGCAAAGTAAAAGGGAAGATATTCGGGCTACACCAGCGCTTTCACAACCACAGCGACAGCAAGGGCATCGGCCTCTACCTGGTGCATAGCCATGTAACAAGTCTCGGCGGAAGCATCGAAGTAGCAAGTGAAGTCAATAAGGGGACTAAGTTTACCATTTCATTCAACGAGTGAAATGGTAAAAATCACCTCGCCTCCACCTCAAATGGTATCCACAGCCACTTTGTAGGTCGGATCTTCCATCACATTCACATCAATCAGCTGATCGGCATTTTGCAGCAGTTGTTTGCAGTCGGGGCTCAGGTGCTTCAAGTGCAGCTTTTTGCCCACTTTCTGGTAGCGCTCCGTAATTTTGTTGAGGGCCTCTATGGCCGACATGTCCACCACCCGGCTCTCGGCAAAATCGATAATGACCTCGTCGGGGTCGTTGGCCACATCAAATTTTTCATTGAAAGCAGCCACCGAGCCAAAGAACAGGGGGCCATATATTTCGTAGTGCTTTACTCCTTCAGCGTCGATGCTCTTTCTGGCTCTGATTCGCTTGGCGTTGTCCCAGGCAAAAACAAGTGCAGCAATGACTACACCCACCAGCACCGCCAGGGCAAGGTTGTGCAGAAACACAGTGACGAGCGTCACCATTACCATCACAAAAATATCGGACTTGGGCATTTTGTTGAAAGTCCTCAGGCTGGCCCACTCAAACGTGCCAATCGACACCATAATCATCAAGCCGGTAAGTGCCGCCATGGGCAGCTTTTCAACTAGGCCTGCGCCAAACATGATAAACACCAGCAACATCACAGCCGCCACAATGCCCGACAAACGGGCCCTGGCACCTGAAGAAACGTTGATAAGGCTTTGGCCAATCATGGCACAGCCGCCCATACCGGAAAACAATCCGGATAGGATATTGGCAGTACCCTGGGCCACTGCTTCCTTGTTTCCCCTGCCCCTTGTTTCGGTTATTTCATCAACAATATTAAGCGTAAGCAAGCTTTCGATCAGCCCTACGCCTGCCACTATAGCGGCATAGGGAAAAATGATGGTCAGGGTTTCAAGGGTAAAAGGAACTGAAGGCAGGTGAAATGGGGGAAAGCCGCCCTGGATGGAAGCAATATCGCCCACCGTCTTGGTGTCGATGCCAAAGAAATAAACGATGCCAAATACCAAAAGAAGGGCGGTTAAAGCGGCTGGAACGGCTTTCGTCAGCCGGGGCAGCCCCCAAATGACGAGCATAGTCAATAACACGAACCCAAGGAATATGTACAGTTGGCTACCCGACAACCAGTTGCCTGCGTCATCTTTGAATTGCGCCAGCTGCGACATGAAAATGATGATGGCCAGGCCATTCACAAAACCAAAAATAACCGGGTGAGGTACCAGGCGCATGAACTTGCCGAGACGGAGCGTGCCAGCGGCCAGCTGAATAATGCCAGCGAGGATCACCGTGGCAAAAACATATTCTACTCCGTGAGACACCACCAGCGAAACTATCACTACGGCTACTGCTCCTGTGGCACCAGAAATCATGCCCGGTCTTCCGCCGAAAATGGACGTAATCAGGCCCATGACAAATGCAGCGTAAAGTCCTGTGAGGGGAGACAGCCCTGCAATCAAAGCAAACGCAACAGCCTCAGGCACGAGGGCCATAGCCACCGTAAGACCTGATAAAATTTCAGTTTTATAGTTGACCTTTTGTGAGAGGTCGAAAAGGTTAAAATACTTTTTCATTAAAGTTTGATAAATGGCTTTTCACTCAGGGAATAGTGGCCCCAGGAGGAAATCAATATATTGTATTCGGAATTTATGGATGGGCGTTAAGCAGGTTGTTGGCTTGCCCTCTATTCATTTTCGGACTGCAAAGGTAGGGATAATCCGATGCAAACGAATCATTGGGTTTGAAAATACATCGGCTTATTTTGCATAGCTACCGCTTATATGCCCTCTTGTCGGTGCAAAGCAGGCACTTTGTGTATATTGTGATTTACCTGATCCTATTCAACCATGAAACTACTATCTTTAAAAACAGCCCTGCTCTGTTTCTTCCTCGGCTGCTTCCTGGGCTGCAGAGAACAAAGCGACAAGACATCAAACGAGAGCAAAACCTGGGTTTTTATCATGGCGGGCCAGTCGAACATGGCAGGACGGGGCGTTGTGGAGCCGCAGGATACGGTAACTAACCCCAGGATACTGACAATAGATTCGCTGGGTAACGTAATCAAAGCCAAAGAGCCGCTGCACTTTTACGAACCAAGCAGGGTGGGCCTCGACTGTGGCTTGTCTTTTGCCAAAACCCTTCTGTCTGAACTCCCAGGAAACGACACCATCATGATCATACCAACTGCTGTTGGTGGAAGCGCCATGTCGCAATGGCTGGGCGACTCTCTGTATCGCAACGTAAAGCTTCTCTCGAACTTCAAAGAAAAGGTAGCAATTGGAAGGCAGCACGGAGAAATCAAGGCCATTCTCTGGCATCAGGGAGAAAGCGACGCTAACGAAAGGTCAATTGAAGCCTATCCGAGCAAAATTCCCCAGCTGTTGAGCACTTTCCGATCCATCGTTCAAAACGATTCATTGCCAGTGTTAATGGGCGAGCTTGGCAGCTATTCCAACAACAATGACTATTGGCAGATGGTGAACAGAGCGATTCACGAGTATGCTGCTAGCGACAAAAATGTATCGGTGATTAGTACACAGGATTTGATTCACAAGGGAGACACCATACACTTCAATTCGCAGGGGCAAAGGGAAATTGGGAAACGATTTGCGGAGGGTTATTTGAATCTGACTAAATCAGCTTCTGGAGGGTGAATTTTCCAGCCAATACCCCTGCCCTAAAGGGTGGGCTGGAAAATTAACCTCGGCAAAAAAGTGACTATAAGTAAAAAAATGAAACGAATTTAATGGCAATAGATGAACTACAGAACTTTAGGCAAAACCAACTTCAATATCTCAGAAATCTCGCTTGGCACCTGGCAAGTGGGTGGTAAATGGGGCTCGCCATTTAGCGATGCCGAAGCTGACAAAATCATCAACACGGCTATTGATCGGGGTGTTAACTTTATTGACACAGCCGATGTATACGAGAACGGCCTGAGTGAAACGGCTGTAGGTCGGGTAGTTCGCTCCCGATCAGAACGCATTTACGTAGCCAGCAAATGCGGCAGACAAATCAGCCCGCACACTAGCGAAGGCTATCAGCCTAAAGTGCTCCAGAAGTTTGTGGAAGATAGCCTCAGGCGAACAGGCCTGGAAGCGCTGGATTTGATCCAGCTGCACTGCCCCCCTACTGAGGTCTACTATCGCCCCGAAATATTTGAGCTGTTTGAGCGACTGAAAGAGCAGGGGAAGATTCTTAATTTGGGCGTCAGCGTTGAAAAAGTGGAAGAAGCGTTGAAAGCCATTGAGTACGACAATGTGGCTACCGTGCAGATCATCTTCAACCTGTTTCGTCAGAGGCCTTCAAAGCTGTTTTTCAAAGAAGCTAAAAGAAGGAATGTGGGCATCATTGTGAGGGTTCCGCTGGCCAGCGGCTTGCTCACCGGCACCTACCATGCAAAAACAACTTTCGATTCGGGAGATCACCGAAACTTCAATAGGAATGGGGAGAAATTCGACAAAGGAGAGACTTTTTCGGGTATCGACTATGACCTGGGCTTGAAAGCCGTTGGTGAACTGAAGGCACTATTTCCGGGCGTGACCAATCTGGCACCCATTGCTCTCCGGTGGATACTTGGCTTTGAGGAAGTAAGCTGCATTATTCCCGGCGCATCGAAGGTTGAGCAGGTGTTGTCCAATTTATCCACCTACGACACGCCGCCACTTACAACAGCGCAGGTAATGGCGATGAACAAAATTTATGAAGCATACATCAAAAAAGAGGTGCACCAATTGTGGTGAGTACCCATTTCCGAAGCACTAAATCAACTTTATGAAGTCAATTAATGCCTGTTTTTTCGCAATGTTGCTAATAGCTGGTAGCTGCTCAAGCCCGAAACCCACTCAGCCACCAGGCCCCAACCCTGCCATCGACAGCCTTTTTGAAGCGTACAATCAATTCAAGCTGCGCATCAACCCCATAGAAGCCACCAAAGCAGGTGAATCTGAATACAACGACAAGGTAGCCAACTTCATTGCTGACGACTACCAGGCAGACCTTATAGAGAACTACACCAATTTTCTGGAGGCCCTTAGTGAATACGACTCCTCCATGGTGAGCCCGTCGCAATGGATGAGCATGCAGGTGATGGCCTGGGACTGTAAGATCAAACGAGAGGGCCTCACCAATACAATTGTGACCATGGCATCGCCTATTTACAACCTGCCCAACTTCGAACTGATGCCCATCCTTCAAATCCAGTCGCTGCACCTTTACTTTTCGCAGCTAGCCGGGGGGCAAAGCGTTCAGCCGTTTAATACAGTGAAAGATTATGACAACTGGCTGAAACGGATCGATGCGTACCTGCCCTTTTTGGACACCTGTGTGGTAAAGATGAGAGAGGGAATCGCCACGGGCATCGTGCCTCCCAAAACCCTTATTAAGAAAACCATTCCTCAACTGGATGGCTTTATCAACGACCCGCTATCCGAGCACTTGTACTACGCCCCTATTCGCCAGATGCCTGAGAGCTTTTCGTCAGAAGAAAAGGAAAGGCTCGCCAGCGCCTACAGCGACGCCATTCAAAACAAGCTCAAGCCGAAGTACAAAGAACTGCAAGACTTTCTCCTGAACAGCTATTTGTCTGCTGGCATGGAGACCTCCGGTCTTGGGGCTTTACCCAATGGTCCCGAAACATACAATTACCTGTTGCGGCTGCACACCACCACTAACCTGACGGCCGATGAGATTCATGAACTGGGTAAAAGTGAAGTAAAAAGGATTTTGGCTGAAATGGAAAAAGCGAAAGCTGCGACCGGCTTTGAAGGCGACATGAAGGCCTTTTTTGAGCATGTGCGAACCAGCAAAAGCCAAATGCCTTACACCGAACCAGAGCAGGTGATTGCCAGCTTCAACACAATAAGGACACGTGTCGAAGCCAGACTGGTGGAGGTATTTGACCTGAAGCCCAAAGCCACTTTCGACGTGCGAAGAACGGAAGCGTTTCGGGAAGCCTCGGCCAGCGCAGAATATGTGCCAGGCAGCAAAGATGCCACGAGGCCAGGCACCTTTTATGTGCCCATCCCAGATGTAACAAGCTACAACAAGTTTTCAGATGAGGCCCTGTTTCTTCATGAAGCTGTACCGGGGCACCACTATCAGCTTTCGCTGCAGCAGGAAAACGCTGACCTGCCTGAGTTTCTGCACCCGGAGAGCCTGGGTGTGTTTGTGGAGGGTTGGGCCTTGTATGCCGAGTCGCTGGGTAAGGAGCTTGGGCTGTATGAAGACCCTTACCAGTATTTCGGCATGCTCAGCATGGAAATGCACCGGGCGATCCGGCTAGTTGTCGACACGGGCATACATGCCAAAGGCTGGACGAGAGAGCAAGCGATCCAATATTCGCTCGACAATGAAGCAGAATCCGAAGCCTCCATTATTGCGTCTATCGAGCGCTACATGGCCACACCCGGTCAGGCTGTTTCCTACAAAATAGGCCAGCTGAAAATTCAGGAGTTGAGAAAAAAGGCTGAGGCTACCCTTGGTGACAAGTTCAGCATCAGGGAGTTTCACAATCAGGTGTTAAACTCAGGGAGTTTGCCATTGGTTCTTCTGGAAAAGAAAATCAACGGTTGGATTGAGAAAATAAGGTAACTGATTGATAATAGAAACAATGGTCACAGTATCTAATATCAGTATGTTTGTACTACTATCAGTCTTCGCTTTACCCAGTGACGTAGGCAAACTTTTAATACCGCTCAAAGCGATCAACCGAAGTTCAACGAATTCCATAGTGCTGACCGACATTGGCGAATTTGGCTTGCTGAGAAAAGAAAGACCCGGCATTCCGGCGCACTATCACACTGGCATTGATATCAAAAGACCTTCAGACAACTATATCAGCGAACCCATTTTTGCCATCAGTGAAGGCGTGGTAATCAGCAAACGGACAGACGGGCCTTATGCCCAACTAATTATTGAACATCAGGATGAAAAGGGAAAATTTTGGACTCTATATGAGCATATCGCTGGTGTTGAAGTAGAGTTGTATCAACCAGTAACCCCCGACAGACCAATAGCACGGTTCATGAACACAATGGAGCTGGATAAACATGGCTGGCAGTTCGACCACTTTCATTTTGAAGTATTGAAAGTGGCACCAACTCCCCTCCAAAAAGACACAACGAAACCAGAAAGGTATTTTTCCTCATATACATTGGCTTGCTATACCAGAGAGGACTTGAGAAAGTACTTTCATCATCCTTTGGAGTTTTTGAGCGAGCGGTTATGACCGAATGCTGTAGCAATGGCTTCCGAGTCGCCGTTTTGTTAATGCTGCTGATCCAGGGCGAACCGCTGACGACTAGAAGAACTGATGGCTGAGAGTCCGTCAATTTTTCCTATTTTTATTGAACACCCAAAGTCAAGCATCTCTCAACTATGGCAAAGCCTACCCGTGTACTACTGTTCCTTTTTGTTTTTTGTTTTAACACCAATTCTACCACGGAAGCCCACCCCAGGCACTCCGACCCCGTGCTGGCTGAATTGAACGACTACCTCATGGCCATACAACTCCTGAGGGTTGACGACCCCGCTGCGGCAAGGTTATTCAATATCTGGGATGAGCTAAGGGTGGTATCGTGGAAGATTCGTGAGTTGACCGATGAGCAAAACTTGCCAATGGTCGACAGCAAGGTTATGAAGCAAGTAGGCGCAACCAGAGCTAAGCAAAAGCAGCTTTTGGAAGAATGCCGAGCCTACTTTGCCGGAATGGCCCGCAAAGGTCCCTCGTTAAATGTAGTGATTGATCAGTCGGTCAAAAGCACGCCAGAAGCACCGGTAGTAAATGTGCAAGTCGGGCATTTCAAAGTAGTGGTTATCGAAATTGAAAATCGACGAAGCGTAGCCACAAAACTAGCCATGAAAGCCGATTTGAGCGATGAGATATTGTTTTGGAATAAGACCATCACCCTGGCTCCGGAGTCAATTGGCTACACCTTTGCCGTTTGCACGCCGCTCACTGAGAAGGCATTGACTCAAATCATCCAAATGAGCGACAGTCTTGGAAACAAGGCGTCAGCCACCATACGGATGCAGGGTATCCCCATGCAGAATCCTCCATTTTCGCTGCTCCCTGCCAACAATGCGTACAAGGTAGTGCTTCCAGCGCCTGGGCGGTCGCCCGCCAAAAGGCATGCCCCATTTAAAGAGGGAATCAAATTCACGATTACCGATAAGCTTAGTGGCCAACCACTGGCCACTCGTATTGAGGTGAAAGACGCTGCAAACAAAAGCTATTGGACGCCCATTAAAGGGCCTTCCTACGCTGTAGGCCGAAACGAAAACGATGGCTGGAGGTCCATTTTTTGGGAATATCAGCCAGGCCCATACTTCTATATCGATGGCAAAGCGGAGCTAGGCGTGCCACCAGCGGGAAAAACTGCCACTGTCTATCATGGCTTTGAGTATAATCCGGTGACAGTGGCAGTACCTGAAAATGGCGTTGTGGAAGTAGCCATGGAACGATGGATCAACATGCCTGAGTTGGGTTGGTACTCAGGACAAACGCATATCCATACCACCGACGTGGGCATACCAGTTCAATTCAGTAAATACTGGCCTTTGATTTCCAAAAGTGAAGACCTCAATGTGTCGGCCATCCTCACCCTGAAAGGTGAATGGGAAACCCACGCCATTTATGCCAACGAATTTCCCATGGGCGAAAGAAAGGCGTTTAGTACAGCGGAGCATGTGATCACCTATGGAGAAGAGTTTCGAAACAACCCCTATGGTCATCTGGCCTTTCTGGGGTTGAATGAATTGATTCAACCTATTAGCTCCGGTGCTGTAGGTGAGCTGGGTGGCCCTGATTATCCACCCAATTCATATATTCTGGATGAAGCCATCGAGCAGGGCGCCACCACCATTGCCGCCCATTTTGGAAACTTCAAAGGCACAGACCAAATCAAAACGCCCTGGCCTTCCTCGGGATTTGAGATGCCGGTTGATATTGCATTGGACAAGATCCAAATGGCAGAAATAGCTGGCAACGGCGGGCAGCTCGATATCTGGTACGACATCCTCAATTGTGGCTTCAGAATACCCGCCACTGCGGGCCCCGACTGGATCATCAAAGATACGCCAAGGGTGTATGTGAACCTGGAGGACGAGCCCTTTACATTAGACAACTGGCGAAAAGGGCTACAACAGGGAAAAAGCTTTATCACCAACGGCCCTATGCTCTTTTTCACAGTGAATGGCGAGCAGCCCGGAAGTGTGTTGAAAGCTGGCAAAATGCCCGCAACCTTTGAGGTGATGACACAGGCGCTCACTCCCAAAGGAAATGTGCCCGTAGAGATTGTCTTCAACGGCAAAATGATTGCCAGCACTACTGATAAGATTACAAAAATTACGCTGGAAGACTCCGGCTGGCTGGCGATCAGGTGTGGCGGAGCTCACTCAAATCCGGTGTATGTAGACTTTGAAGGCAGGCCCGCTGGCTACGCCGAACCGGCACAAAGATTCATTGCCATCATCGACCGGCTCGCCGAATGGGTAGAAACAAAAGGCCTTTTCTATGAAGCCGACCAAAAGAAGCTTGTTCTCGAAGAGCTTGACAAAGGAAAAGCAGTATATGCTAAAATAATTAAGAAGGCGGAGAGGCTGGGAAGGAAGATAGAGTAGGCACCAGCCTGAGGAACGCAAGCTTACTCTCACCAAGATGACCTGCAATCACTTCGCTCAATACATGAGGAGTTGGGCGATGCGCCTGCAAGAGATGTACACGAAAGCTTTATCGTGTATCCGGTCACCTAACCTCGATCCATTCAATTTTTACCGAAAGAGCAGCCCTGGTGCCAGACAGTCGATTATTTGATAACTGGACGGGCCTGATGATGGATAAACCAATTAAAAAACCAAAATTAGGGTGTTGAAACAAATTTTACTCTCATGAAAAGAAGACTCTTCCTCAAAAACACTGCGCTCACTGCCTCCTCAATAGCTTTTTTATCATCTTCGTCCTGGGCAAAGCTAAAAGCCGACCGATTAAGAACCGCCCACATCGGACTGGGTGGTATGGGAATGGCCGACCTGGACTCTATCTCCTCGCACAAGCTGGTGGATGTAACTGCCTTGTGCGACGTGGATGCCAATAACCTGGCCGCTGCCAACAAGCTGCACAAAGGAGCAAAGGCATTTACCGACTACAGAAAGCTTTTTGATGAAATAGGCAAAAGCATTGATGCCGTGATTGTGTCAACACCTGACCACACCCATGCACCTGCTTCGGTCATGGCCATGCAAATGGGCAAACCAGTATATTGCCAAAAGCCATTGACACACCATGTGTCGGAGGCCAGGGCTATGCGCAAACTTGCAGAAGACAACAAGTTGGTCACGCAAATGGGGATACAAATTCACTCATGGAACCAATACCGGGGAACCGTTGAATTAATTCAGTCGGGTATTATCGGAAAAGTGAATACTGTCAGGGCCTGGTCCAACAAAAACTGGGGATACGACGGCCCTGCACCGACGGGTAGCGACCCGGTTCCTTCCACACTTGACTGGAACCTATGGCTGGGCACTGCCCCGGAAAGGGCCTACAAGGAAGGCCTTTATCATCCTGGCAACTGGAGAAAGATGCTGGATTACGGCTGTGGCACCTTGGGCGACATGGGCGTTCACATTTTCGACACCCCTTACACTGCATTAGCGCTTGATGTACCAAAAACTGTCACCACAAGTTGCAGAAAACCCACGGGATTTGGCCACCCGGAAAAGAATGTTGTGACGTACGAATTCCCTGCCACAAAATTTACCACCGACAACTTCAAGTGGGTGTGGTACGACGGCGTGGATGCGCCTGACAGCCATGAAGAGCTTGCCATGCCAGGTAACGACAAACTTCCCAGTCAGGGTGCGATGTTTATTGGTGAAAAAGGCAGGCTGTTGCTACCCCACATCGACTACCCTAAATTGATCGTCGAAGGAAAATACGAAAAGGTTGATTTCCCTGACCTGCCAAAGGCGGATCACTACCATCAGTTTGTTGACGCCTGCCTTGGAAAAGACAAGACCAGTGCGCCGTTCTCATACGCAGCCAGGTTAACGGAGGCCATCCTTTTGGGTGTTGTTGCCAATCGCTTCCCTGACCAAACCCTGAATTGGAATAACAAAGGCCAAAAGTTCGATGAGGCAGCTGCCAACAAGTTGCTCGAAGTACCCTACAGAAAGTTTTAATGTTGATGACATAAGTTCCCATGCACCGGAAGAGTGATTTTCCGGTGCTTTCATGGAGATGGCAATTAACTACCTCGCCTCTGTCTTCAGGAGTATGGCACCCCCATCTGTCAACCCATTGTGTCGAAGAACTGCACCCAACGTCCACTTGTAACAAATCGCCGGATGGCCTTCAGATGTCGGAGAGAAATGACCTACATTTATTGCTTCTAATTGAATGGCACAGGTGCAGAAAATGGAGTTTAGCTAACTAAAGATGACATTTCCCAATGACATAGCGAAGCGAAACTGTGCTTACGTATTCCTGTTTAGCTTTCTGTTCAATTATTTTGGTATATGCGCCATATTCGAAGTTCAGCAGTTCATTATACGACGGGAAGTAAAAGAGCAGATCGAGGCTGGAGTACCTGATGATAAGCTTCACAAGCTCTCTTTCGCAGTTGATCAAATACCTAACCTCGAGTGGGAAGAAGAAGGAAGAGAATTCCGCTTCAAAGGTCAAATGTACGACATCGTTCGCAGGGAAGTAGTAGCTGATTCGGTTTACTACTTCTGCATCAACGATGTGAAAGAAACCAACCTTGTGATGCTGGACGAGCTGGTGCGAAAACACATGGACGACGACAGTGGCCCCATTAGCAAAACCACAAGAAAGGTCACCAAAACGGTCAAGTCACTTAAATTTTCAGCCTCCGAAAAGTTGTTCACTTACGGGATACTTGTTCCAAAATCTACCATCGACTCATCATTTGCTCATTTCTATTCCTCACCATGCATCGAACTGGTAGGCCCACCCCCAAAATCTGTTTAGCCATTTCTTAGTGAACGAGGGTATTGCATCTTTTCTGTAGCAAAGATACAGGAGTGCTATGCCTGTGATTATTCAGAACAAACAAACAGATAAATAATGAGACACATATTTTTACTCACATTGAGTATGCTGGTGACGTATGCGTCATTGGCTCAGAATGGGCAGCTAAAAGGAAAGGTGGTTGATGCATCGACCAACGCTCCGCTGGCAGCTGCTACTATTGAAATTGACGGAAAAGGGAGAACAACCACTAATGACAACGGAGAGTTCTCGGTTGATTGCGCAGGTTCAGCCATCGTTCGGGTAAGCTACGTAGGCTATGAAACCTTTTCAAAAACAGCAGACTGCGCCACTGAGCTTGTCTTTTCACTGATTTCTTCAACAAAAAGTCTCCAGGAAGTGGAAGTTACGGCTCTTTCAAACCCCAACCGGTCACTACTTGAGCAGCCCATCTCTATTGTGAAGCTGGGCAGCCAGGAGCTTAAGCGGTCAACAGGTCTTTTTCTCGATGACGCTATCAATACCAGCGTTCCCGGTGTGTTTATGGAAAGAAGAACGATCTCGGGTGGTCAGCAGATCAATATCAGAGGCTACGGCAGCGGAATGGGCTTCCGTGGTATTAGCAGTAACTTCGACTCCCAGGGGGTGAAGATGTATCTGAACGGGATTCCGATTACCGACGCCGAGGGCATCACAGTGATGGATGATGTTGACTATGGCTCGGTGAGTAACCTGGAGGTGAGCAAAGGGCCATCGGGCACTTTGTATGGGCTGGCAATATCCGGCGTTGTGAACCTGCAAACACAGAAAGCCGAAAAAGGCCAAACCTCTATTGGAGAAGACTTCATGGTAGGAAGCTACGGTTTGCAGCGCTCCACTACCCGATTGGCCATCGGAGGCGAAAAGTCATCGTTTCTGATTAACTACGGACACCAGAAATATGACGGATTTATGCCTCACACCAGGTCGCACAAGAACTTCGTGAACATGATGGGAGACTATGTGCTGAACGATAAGCAGAGCATGACCTCATACCTGGGTTTTAGCGACAGCTATGATGAGAGAAACGGCGAGTTAACGAAAGAACAATATGAAACTTTCGACTACTCCGGCAACAGCCGCTACATCGCCAACAATGCGCATTCGGCAGTTAAAACCTTCAGAGCCGGCGTCGGGCACACCTATCATTTCAACGACCATGTTTCCAACACCACTTCCTTGTTCGGTTCAGCACAAGAAATGGACAACAGCTCTGCCGGAGGCTGGACAGACAAAACCCCGCTGAATTATGGCTTCCGATCTACTTTTGACAAGCAGTTCAAACTATCTGAAGCCGTAACCCTTTCTGGCATTACAGGCGTGGAGATGCAGCAGATGGAGGCCTTTACAGCTGGCTATGGTATGGGCGCTGACAGCACCAACCTGAGTGGCTACAATGTCATTACAGCTATCAGAAGCAATCAGGCGACGACAAGCTCCACCTCCTCCTATTTTACTCAGTGGACTTTGTCGCTACCTTCGGATATCAGCGTCACAGCAGGCATTGGCATCAGCAACATGAAGCTGCGCCTGGAAGATCGACTTTGGGGACTTACCAACGACCACCCTGGGAATGCCAGGCTGAAAACCTATGAAAACACCTATAACGGGCTGGCGTCCCCAAGCTTTGCCATCAACAAAAAGATCAGCAAAGTGGCCTCGGTGTATGCGTCTTACTCGGTAGGTTACAAGGCACCTGTTAGCTCCAATATCCTGATTTCAACCACGGGCCAGCTCAACACAGGCCTGGAGCCGGAGAAAGGCACTCAGATCGAGATCGGCACCAAAGGAAGCATGATAGACAACCGATTGTTTTATACAGTCGCAGGTTTCAATGCCAAATTCCAGGACAAGTTCACCAATGTAACCGTACAGAACCCGTCGAACACTGCTACACTGTACTCTTACATTATTAATGGCGGCAGCCTGAACAATACAGGGCTGGAAGTGCTGGTGAACTACAACGTAGTGAGTTCCAATACCGGCTTCCTGAAGCTCTTGCGTCCTTTTGCTAACTTGACTTACTCTCACTTTACCTACGACAATTTCACCTATGAGACAATAGGCAAAAGCGTTGTTAATCAGGACAGCACGATCGTGAATGACTACTCCGGCAATGCGGTCGCAGGCGTTTCTCCCGTGGTGTTCAATCTTGGCGTAGATGTAGATACGAAGCCTGGCTTCTACGGAAACTTGAACTTCAACTACCGTAGTTCTATGTTCTACACATCGGATGAAGTGAATGAAACAGAGGCCTACAGCCTGCTGAACATCAAAGCAGGCTTCAGGAAATCCTTCGGGCACTTCAATTTGGATGCTTATTTCGGTGCCAATAACATCACCGGAGAGCAGTACTACCAAATGGTGTTTGTAAACCAGATTCCTGACGCCTATATCCCAGCTCCCAACGAAATCAATTTCTTTGGAGGTGTGAACCTGAAATACACCTTCTAATCCATTTAGAGAGTAGCAGCCAGAGCGCCGCTACTCTCTTTTTTAAATCCGATTAACTATGAAAAAGCTATACTTAGTAGCCATTGTCGCTCTCCTGCTTGCAGGCTGTGGGCGCTTTGGCAATGAAGATAAAAAGACAAACAACGCCGAAAGGATCGTGTGCATTGCCAAGCAGTACACCGAGATCATTTTTGCACTTGGAGCAGAGAAGGACATCGCCGCAGTAGATGTCTCGAGCACCTACCCTCCTGAGGCCACAGAGCTACCAACCGTTGGTTACCACCGGGCTTTGAGTGCAGAGGGCGTGCTGGCCGCCAAGCCTACGCTCATCATTCACGACAATAATATCGGCCCTGAGCATGTCGTAAAACAGTTGGAGGATCTTAAAATCCCTATGAAAGTGTTTGACACCAAAGGTGAAGACATTGAAAGCACCAAGGCACTGATGAAGGAAATGGGCCAGTATTTTCACAAGGAAGCTACGGCCGATTCGCTTTGCAAAAAACTGGACGCCGATATGAAACTAGCGCTGGATAACACGGCCAATTATACCGATTCACTGAATGTGCTGGTAATCCATTTTGGTCAGGCATCCAACGTATTTTTGGTTATGACGAAGAAAAGCACCGCTGCCAAAATGATTAATTGGGCAGGTGCCAAAATGGCCGTAGATGACGAAAGGGGCATGCGTCAGCTATCTGCTGAGGTCGTGGCTGCGTCCAACCCCGATGTCATCCTCCTCACCGACTTTGGCTATGATAGACTGGGAACTTCAGAAAAGATCATGGAGCTGCCTGGCATTGCGGGCACCAAAGCCGCACAGAACAACAGAATTTATCGGGTGGAAGAACATGACATGGTGTATATCGGCCCCAGAACCGGGGAAAATGTACTGATGCTTCAAAAGCTAATTCATCAGGATGAAGCTCAACTTTAAAAAGCGGGGCGTCCTCCTCGTTCTGCTGATACTGCTGGCCATCACAGCCTTTCTTGCTGCCAGGTTTGGTGCCATCAATATCAGCTCTGATGAAATCAGCTCCTCGCTGGGCAAATATCTGAGCGGAGCCGATACCGACGCAAGTAGTATGCCTCTGAATGAGCGAATTTTCATGGACATCCGTCTGCCCCGGGCTTTGCTTTGCCTGCTTGTGGGTGCTAGCCTGGCAGTAGGCGGCACCCTTATGCAAGCTTTGTTTCGTAACCCCATTGTAGAGCCAGGGCTTATCGGAACCTCTAGTGGAGCTGCCTTTGGAGCTGCCCTGTATTTTGTACTCGGCGCTACCTTCCAATTCAATACTGGTGAATGGACATTGCCATTGGCAGCTTCAGCTGGAGCAGTTGTCTCTACCTACCTGGTTTTTCTACTCTCCGAATCCAAAGAAACTGGAAAAAGCTCCGTCGTCGTGCTACTGCTGATTGGCATAGCCATCAATGCCCTGTTCATGAGCGGGGTTGGCTTCCTCTCCTACATCGCCCGTGACCCGCAGGCCCGGTCCATTACCTTCTGGGGCATGGGTACGCTGTCTGGTGCCAACTGGCATTCGGTGGCCATCGTAGGCATCTCTACCTTTGCTTGCATCGGACTGTCGATGCGCTACTCCAAACACCTCAATGCCCTTATGATTGGAGAAACAGAAGCCATGTACCTCGGCATCAATATCAGAAGATTGAAGCTGATCATTCTTACTATTAATGTGGTGATGATTGCAGTAGCGACCGCTTTTGTCGGGGTTATCAGCTTTGTTGGGCTTATCGTGCCTCATCTGTTGCGCATGATCAGCGGCTCCGACAACGGGGTGCTGATCCGGGACTCCGCCCTTTTGGGTGCCATCATTCTGAGCCTGGCCGACCTCACCGCCCGAATGGTGCTGTGTCCTGCTGAGCTGCCCATTGGCATTGTTACCTCAGTCGTTGGTGTACCGATTTTCATCATTCTCCTCCGGAGAAAAAACTACTTCTTTTGATATGCTGGCAGCTTCCGATATCACATACAAGATAGGCTCAAAGACGTTACTCGATAACGTGTCTGTAGCGTTTGAACCGGCCAAGCTCAACCTCATCATTGGCCCCAATGGAGCCGGCAAGTCGACCCTCATTAAGGTATTGTGTAATCAGCATATAGCTGATCACGGGACTGTCACCTACGATGGGAAAGACATCAACAAGTTTTCCGTAGCTGAGCTGGCACAACGGCGGGCTGTGTTATCACAAAACATCGAACTCGCTTTTCCACTGACAGTGGAAGAGGTGGTCATGATGGGCCGCTATCCGCATTTTAGCGGCCAGCCGGAGCAGAAGGATTTCACCGCCTGCAAGGAAGCCATGACCTTCTTTGACGTAGCCGCTATGGCCGACCGAAACTACATAACGCTCAGTGGCGGCGAAAAACAGCGGGTGCATTTTGCCAGGGTGGTAGCACAAATCTGGTATCCGCCAAAAGAAGGCAGCCGCTACCTCATTCTCGACGAGCCATTAACGTTTCTCGATGTATACTACCAGTTCGACTTCATGTACAAAGTGATGGAGCTGATCAAGCAGCAGGACATTGTGGTAGTAGGTGTAGTGCATGACCTCAATCTGGCCGCCCGATTTGCCGATAAGGTGGTGCTGGTGTGCAACGGCAAAATTTTAGCGGATGGATCGAAAAAAGAAGTGCTGACCAAAGAAAATATTAAAGCAGCTTATCATATGGAGGCAGACATAACTTCTCATAATGGTAAGCTGCAGTTGTTTTTTTGACATTCGGATGAGGTGACCTTATCATCGCATTTTCAGGATGACAACCCAATTTCAACTATTTGGTAAAATCTTCGTATTTTCACAATAATGAATAACTCATCTGGTAGGATAACGATTGATCCGACTATCTGTCACGGAAAGCCTGTGATAAGAGGTATGCGATGGCCTGTTGAAGTCATTCTTGATATGCTTAGTGCAGGGATGTCTACCGAAGAGATTATTTCCGATCACCCGGAACTAGAAAAAGAAGACATACAAGCAGCTCTGAACTTCGCCAGGCTTTCGGTTTCTGGAGAAACGATTCAGCAGGAAAACGTATGAAGTTTCTTTGTGATGTCCACATTTCGATAAAAATTTCCAAACGAATCCAGGAACTTGGCTATAGTTCAGAACACGTCAATTTCATTTTGGATCTGTGGCATTCAAAAGATCAGGCGATTGCGGACTTCGCTGATGACAATAATCTTATTTTGATTTCAAAGGATCAGGATTTTAGAAATAGTTTTCTCGTTTCGAACAAACCTAGAAAGTTGATTAAGATAAATCTGGGCAATGTTTCTAACGCTGAGCTTATGAACATCATCGAAAAACACATGGACTATTTTCACGATCTAGATCAACAGATACCAGTGTTTATGATTGAGATTTACGGCAATGGCCTTCTTAGCGTTACCAAATAACTGGTTAACTTAAGCTTACCTCAGTTCTCTCATCTCCACAACCTTCAAATCCTTCCTTTCTAACTGCTTTAACGGGGTGCTCTTGCTTTGATCATAAGAATAGCCTGCATCGCTAAGCGGCCACAGCATAGGTGCCAAAAACAGCAAGCTTGCCTTATAGCCCTGCATAATCGCCCCTTCATTTCCAGTACCTTTAGAAAGCTTAGCCTCATTTTCCATCTCATAGGGGCCATTGAAACCTCTGCCGTTCAGCACATCGACAAACTTTCTCCAGTCCATCGAGTCCGATCCGCCAAAGCCCGGCATCATGGCTTCGTAATTATGTCGATCCCAGCTGTGGGCTGCAATGGGTATGCCTGCTTTGGCTGCCAGGTCTTTGTTCACCGACTGCATCGGATACATCGCCCCCCAGTGCGTACGGGTCGTGTTATCAAGATTTCTGGTGGCTTTCACATGGATGCGATGAAGGCGGGTGACGTCCATGGCTTTGATTACTTCTGCGGGGTCAATATTCTGCCAAACGTCGTGGGACGGGTCGTAGATTTCACCATGTGCCTTGCTGGGAATCAATTCATACATGAGCTTGCGGGCAGCGAGTACTCCGGGCAAATTGTTGAAAGTGCCGGTGAAGCCTTCCGACCTCCAGCCTTCCATGGGACAGTTTTCGTACAGGATGGTTACTCCCATGTCTTCAGCATATTTCACAATCGGTGAGAAAATGCGGGCGTACTCATCGAGATTCTTCTGGAAGCCGCCTTCCGTATTGCCCATCTCATGGTTGTAGCCAACGAAGGTGCCCACCTTCACGTCGTTTTCATCGCCACCCAGCAAGTGGGCAATGCGGATCAGTTTGAGCAGGTGGTTTTGGTTTTTTATCCGCTCCGCTTCGTCGCCGCCAATCAGATTTTCGAAGGCCCCAATCGACAATTTCAAATGATGGCTATTGAATAAGTCGATGATGCGACTGGCTTCTGCCGGGCTGAAGTCCTCGTAATCCAGGTGGGTAGCTACATGGTCTTGCCTGGTGCCGTCTCTTCTGAATACGCAAAGGTCGAGCCCCTGCACGCCTACTTCTTTAGCCTTGTCAATGATCTCCTCCAGCTTCAGGTAATCGAAGGCGGAAGTCATAAACCAGAGTTGATTGTTCATTGGGTGGAGTTATTGGTTAACAGATTTGTCAGCATACTGAATGTCAGTGGGAGCCTGTCGAAGACGGTTCCCCTAAACACTTCGACAGGCTCAGTGTGACATTTCGTTTTCAAAAAAAACGAACGATGGCTAAAGTAACCAACAAGCCAATAAAACAAAAGACATCCTCCCGCAGCGGTTGATCATTCATGCCTCAGCACGTCTGCCGGATTCGTTGCAGCGCTGCTGATCGACTGGTGCAAAATGGTGGTGAGCGTAATGCCAAGGGTAAGCAATGCCACTGCCGCTAACATGGTCGGCTGAACTGTGATGCGATAGGCATATTCTTCCAACCATAAATTCATTAGCCAATAGCCCACCGGCAGACCAATGATATTGGCCACTATGACCCAGCCAAGAAATCTTTTCGAAAACGCAAAAACGATCTGCTGCATGGTAGCTCCCAGTACTTTTCTCAAACCGATTTCTCTTCTCATTTGGGCGGCCACAAAAGATGCCAGTCCAAACAACCCGATACAGGAGATCAAAATGGCAATGACAGAGAATGATGTAAATAGCTGACTCACCTGGGTCTCTTTTTCGTAGACCTCATTAAACTCCTGGTCCATAAACGAGTAGTCGAAAGGCTGGTCAGGTACTGCCTCTTCCCAAATGGTTCGCACACTTGCCAGCGACTGCTGCAAATTGGCGCCTGATATTCTCACCATCACGTTGTTACTTCTTCTCGGGCTCAATGAAATAACCTGCGGGCTAATTTTAGCATTCATTTTTTCAAAATGATAGTTCTTTGCCACACCAATGATTTTTCCTTCGTTTTTCCATAACCTGAACCTTTCTCCCACAAGTTCGTCTGGAGATCTGCCAATTAATTCAGCCATGGCTTCGTTGATCACCACATTCATTGTGTCAGTGGAAAACTCCCTCGAATGTGTACGCCCGGCCGCCAGGTCAATGCCCAGCGTTTGAAGGTAGTCGTAGCCAGTATTAATGAAATAGACGTTAACATCTGATTCAGGATCCTTCCCTTCCCAGTCCATATTGGAGGTGGAATATCCCCCATTGATAGGCACCTGATCGGCGACAGTGAGGCTCAAAATTTCGGGAAAACGATTAGCATTTGCCTGCAACGCCTTATAGCCTGGCTGAGGGTCGCCTTTCATTTCGAGGTAAATGACATTCTCCAGTTTGTAGCCAAGGTCTTTGCTCTTCATAAAAGAGAGTTGTCTATTCACCACCACCGTGGAAAGAATAAGCACTGTTGACAGGGTAAACTGAAGGATGACCAACGCCTTACGAAAAAGACCTCCCTGCAATTTCACGGTGCCTTTCAACACTTCCACAGGTTTGAACGATGAGAGATAAAAAGCTGGATAGATACCAGCGAAAATGCCAGTAAAGCCGACAATGATGGCCAGACCGGCAACAAATATAGCGTCCACGTCCGTCCAAAGTAGCTGCTTGCCCGATGCCTGATTGAACCAGGGCAACAGCACAGCAGCCAGGCCAACGGCCACAATGGAAGAAACCAATGCCAGCACCAGTGACTCCATCAGGTATTGTCCTATGAGCTGACTTCTCATAGCGCCTATCGACTTCCTTACTCCTATTTCCTTGGCTCGCTTCATCGCCCGTGCAGTAGCCAGGTTAGTAAAGTTGATACAGGCAATGAGCAGGATGAAAATGGCTGCGACCACAAAAATTCTCAAGTAGGTTTTGGGGTCGTTCTTACCATTGAGCGCTGTGAGATGCAGCTCCTCAAAAGGCAGAAGAAATAACTCCACGTTAGACCCCTCGTTGTGTGTTTCTACCTCATACCTTAATGCATCGGCGAGCGCCTCCGCATTGGCTCCATTGGCTAGCTTCACATAAGTTCGCAGGGCATTGGAGCCCCAATCTGTTTCAATCCAACTGCCCCACCGGTCGGCAAGAAAATGAAAAGGCACGACAGCATGAAACTGCAAACCCGACTGTCGGGGAGGGTTTTCTACCACGCCACTTACAGCCACATTCCACTTGTCGTCGAGACGGATCGCCTGGCCAACCACATCTTGCCGCTCCCAGTCGCTACCAAAATATTTGATGGCCAAGTCTCTGGTAATAACGATAGAAGACGGATCGGTGAGAAGCGTTTCCCTTTTTCCTCTCAAAACCCGAAAGGAGAAAACATCAAAGAAGCTCTGATCAGTCATGTATACCTGATCTTCATTCACCAGCACATCTCCGACTTTGATGGTAAAGTTGGCCCAGGTAAAACGTACTGCCCCCTCTATTTCAGAATACCTCTCCAGCAAGGCTGGCGCTAGTGGCCCGGGAGTGACGTAGGAGTAAAAACTCTGGCCGTTAGAGTATTCCTGATGCTCATACACGTAGTAGATGTTTTCGATCTCTTCATGGAACTTATCAAAGGAGATCTCATCATTTACCCACAAAAAGATGAAAAGCACAGTTGTCAGTCCGACAGAAAGGCCGAGAATGTTGACAATGGAAAAGAGCCGGTCTCTGCGAAGAACCCGCAATGCGATAGTGAAGTAGTTTTTGACCATGACAGGATTGAGTTTCGGTGGTTACTCAATTTTCTACCTGTGGTTACAGCTCAGTCGATTTCCTTTTTTTGATAAACGATATCCTCTTCTTCTTTTGTCATTTTAAGCTGCTTGCTGATCCGTCGCATTTCCGGCCGAACCTGCGCAAAAATGATCAGCATACCCAGATAGAGCAGCACAAAAAATGTCATACGGGTAAGGTAGAGGCCAGCCACTGCCATGATGGCGGCCGCTTCCATGCAGCTATACTGGATCATTGACGCATGAAAGAAGAGATCGAGCCGTTCACGCAGAGAGTGCTCCTTACTCAACGGTTGAATTTCCTGTTTATAAAGCCGCATGCCCAGCACCACATTGCCAAATGCAAAGACGGCAAGTATGGCTGTGATGGTGGCGTTCAAATCGGCTCCAAAGGGCGGTGCAAGAGCTCCTTCCTGCATTTGAAGATACACAACAATAAACGGCACCATGGGAATAGCCGCCAGCAGATAGAAAATAAGTGATAGCCTGAAATAGTACTGATCGGCGGTTTTATAAGCAAAAGGCTTGATGCGAGGCAAGGTCATAGTTACGATTTGGTTGCAAAGGTAAAACAGCTATCCGAAATGCCTATTCCGGCGGAAACTTTACCAGGGCAAGTAAAGAACGGCCAAAGTGATCTCAGCAACTCCTATTTCTTATTTGCTAATTCTTATATTGAAGGTTGCTAACGACCGACCCATGAAGCGTAACTTCCCGCATCCTATCATGATCATGCTCCTCTTCATTGCCCTGGCCACGGTCATGACCTGGGTCGTTCCGGCAGGGCAATACGATAGGGTGCCGGACGAAGCCACTGGAAGGGACGTGGTGGTACAGGGAAGTTATCATACCATCGAAAATCAACCTGTTACTTTCTTCGATATGCTGGTGGCCATCCCCAAAGGCATTGTGAGCAGCGCTGATGTCATTACTTTCATTCTTATTTTGGGTGGCTGCTTTTATGTGATTGAAAAAACAGGAGCCTTCAATGAAGCCCTGGGCTGGCTGGTGACCAAATTTAAGAATGCCGAAATGGCCCTGATGGTATTCGTTGGCGTCGTTTTTTGTGTTGGAGGCGTGCTGAATGGCCTTGCAGAAGAAGTGATCGCCATGATGCCCATCGTATTATTGCTCACCGCCAAAACCGGCTACACCAAAGAGGCCGCTGTGGCGATAAGCTTCGGGAGCGCCAATATTGGGGGATCCTTTGGCCCGTCTAATCCATTTGTGGTGTTAATTGCCCAAAAGGTAGCCGGCGTAGAACCATTCTCCGATAGCCTGTTCCGCATCGTTTTTACGGTCATTGCACTCGCTGTCTGGATTTTCTTTGTGCTGAAGTACGGAAAATCAAAAGCAGGCAGCACAATGAACCCGGCGTCTCCATCTCCCAGGTTGTCGACAAGGTCTGTGGCTATCTTGTCCCTTCTGCTGGTAACTTTTGGGGTCATGATCTACGGGGCCGTGACGCTGGAATGGGATTTTCTTCAAATGGCTGCTTCATTTTTTGCCCTGGGAATTACTGCTGGTGTCATTGGGAAATTGGGGTTCAACGGCACCGGAGAGGCGTATACTGACGGCTTTAGAGACATGGTATTCGCCTGCGTGGTAGTTGGGTTTGCCAGGGCTATTTTTCTGATTATGCAGGAGGGTATGATCGTCGATACCATCGTACATGCCCTGTTCTCGCCGCTGGATGGCCTCCCACAAATGATCACAGCTATTGGCATGATGATCTCTCACATTATCATACACATTCCTGTTCCCAGCACTTCAGGGCAGGCCATGCTTACCATGCCACTACTGGCCCCCATTGCTGATCTCACAGGCATGTCACGCCAAATTGTGGTGTTGGCCTACCAGTACGGCGCCAGCCTCACCGACCTGATCACCCCCACCAACGGCACACTCATGGCAGTGATTGCCTCAGCTGGCGTTGCCTACAACGATTGGTTCAAGTTTATCTGGAAGGCAATCCTACTGGTGTTTGGCATTGCTGCCATAGGGTTGGTTGTAGCCGTAGCAGTAAATATCTAGCACATTCTACGGTTCACACTCCACCATCTCTGAACAATTAATTTTACCTGACTGCAACCATTCTAAGCTTTCGTCGTATATTGATATCAAATTAATATCATATTAAATCATTCTGGTATGGACACTGAAAAGATTAACAAACCTACATCCGGCTATCCTATGATCGCATTATTCCTGATTTTTCTCATCGGCGGCATCCTTGGGCTGGCTGTAGCCCGCTTGCCCTTGTCGGCCATTTTTGTCGTGCTGGCTATTGTGATGACTCCCGGTTTCTTTTTTGTGAACCCCAATGAGTCGAGAGTGCTTACCCTGTTTGGTGAATACAAGGGTACGGTGAAGAACAATGGTTTCTTCTTTGTTAACCCACTGTATCAAAAGCAGAAAATTTCTCTGCGTGCCCGCAACTTCGACAGCGAAAGACTGAAAGTGAACGACAAGCTGGGCAACCCTGTGATGATCAGCGTGATCCTTGTTTGGAAAGTAAAAGAAACTTTCAAAGCTGCCTTTGAGGTAGATGATTATGTGAGCTTCGTTCGGGTGCAAACAGATGCAGCTGTTAGAAAGCTTGCCGGTCGCTATCCTTACGACAATTTCGACGACCATGAAGAGGAAGTTTCGCTAAGGTCAGGCCTTGAAGAAGTGAATCACAACCTCGAAAAAGAGCTGGAAGAAAGACTTGACATCGCAGGCATTGAAGTACTCGAAGCGAGAATTGGCTACCTTGCCTATGCCGAAGAAATTGCCCAGGCGATGCTAAAGCGCCAACAAGCGACAGCCATTGTTGCTGCCAGATTCAAAATTGTGGAAGGAGCTGTGGGCATGGTAGAAGCGGCACTTGCGGAACTATCGAAAAAACAGATCATTGACCTGGACGAAGACAAAAAGGCGGCAATGGTCAGCAACCTCATGGTTGTGCTTTGTTCCGACAAAGACACTAGCCCGGTTATCAACACTGGAACCTTAAATCACTAAGCCATGGAAAAATATAAATTTCTACAAAAAGGCGGCTTTGAGAGCCTGGCGAAGTTTGAAAAAAAGTTGAATGAAATGGCGGCTAGCGGTTGGAGAGTGGTCAATTTTACCAATGACCACGGAGGGTATGTGGTTTTGCTCGAAAGGATACGGTAATGACGGAGTTTAGAGAAACGCAAAGAATAGACCGGGGGCTGCTTATATTTTTGGCCCTCACGTCTATTGGCGCAATTGTTGGCCCGCTTGTTTTGACTTATCAGGAAGCTCTGAAAGCAACCGGTGGTGATGGAAATGACATTACGGTAAAATATCTGCTCATCGCATCGGGGGCTTTTGTTTTCACTGTGTTGGTGTTCAGTTTAGTAGCCAGCCAGCGACTCGAAATCGACATCAACAAGTACAGGCTTCGCTTCAGGATGCCTCCGTTCGTCAAGTGGAAAGTAATTGCTCCCGAAGAAATAGACAGCTTTCGGGTGGAAAAAGCTAAATGGTTTCAAAAAATGAGAAAAAGCCGCATGCACTACAATCCCTTCACGAAAAAGGCATCGTACATGATGACAAGGAAATATTTTGTAGAATTGAAGCTTACCAATGGAAAAACCATTTTGCTGTCAACTAACATGCCTGACGAGATGCTCAATGCTTTGGAAGGATTTAAGCTGAACGGGAAATAATTTGTGATGGGGAAGAAAAAAGCATTTGTGATTCGAATTGACGAAGAGATGCTCAAATCTATTGAGAAGTGGGCTGCTGACGAATTTCGCAGCACCAACGGGCAGATAGAATGGATCATCAACAAGGCCCTTAAAGATTCGGGAAGGGGAAAGAAGGATTAACCTTTCTTAACATAGCCCGTTAGCCTTGCTTTCCGGCTAATTCATGGCCTATTTGGCATCTGACAATTCATTATTTTTACGCTATGAAAGTTGCACTTCTTCTCACTCAAGCCATTCTTGCATCTACCCTATCTTTTGCCCAGGTAATTCCCCTGCCCAATGCCCACGCCCACAACGACTACGAGCACGACAAACCACTCTTCGATGCACTTTCGAACGGTTTCACCAGTGTAGAGGCCGACATTTTCCTTATCAAAGACGAGCTTTATGTGACGCACAACAAGCCTGTTTCATTGAAGAACACCAAGACTTTGACAGAACTCTACCTCCAGCCTCTTGATGAGGTTGTTAAAGCCAATAATGGGCAGGTGTATCCCGGCTATAGCGGATCTTTTTACCTCATGATCGACTTTAAAAACGACGCCGAAGGCACCTACGCCAAGCTCATTGAGCAATTGCAGCCATACAAACACCTGCTCAAAACAAAAACGCAGGATGGCCCGGTAACGATCTTCATTTCCGGTGAAAGGCCTATTACCGCAATATTGAATGACCCTGAGAACCTGGTCAGCCTTGATGGCCGACCCAACGACCTTGGTCAGGGCATAACTGCTGATAAAATGCCTGTAGTAAGCACCTCCTTCAAGTCGCTTGGCTTCTGGAACGGCAACGGTGAAATTCCGTTCGACATCCGGCTTAAAATCAGGCAGCTGAGCGATGCAGCCCACAAGGAAGGGAAAAAACTAAGGCTTTGGGCTACACCTGATGATCCGGCCTCATGGCAGGTGTTGCTTAACAACGGTGTTGATTTGCTTAACGCTGACAATTTAACGGAACTAAAAACCTTTCTACTGTCGAAATAATGACGTCAAAATTGCCAGGGCTAACTTTTGTCGGCCTCGCTTTTCTTAGCCTCAATTTCGGCCCGTTTGTGGCCAGCGGCCAAACAAAGCCAACTGCTATTGGTCACGGATACGATTTCGAGGGAAACGGAAAAGACATTACAGCCGCCACGTTGCCTTTGCTTTACACCAAGAAAGAAAGTTCGGAAGGGCTTCGGCAGGCGCTTGAGCACAGCGACTCGGCCCTGATCGTGTCTTTAAAAAACCAATACCGATACCTCTTTTTGAAGGATCCCGATCAAAAGTACAACCTCGAAAACCTGAAACCGACCAACGAAAAGCTTCGAAATACGTTGCGGGCACTGATCCAATCCATTGAAAACCCAACAACTGCTTCCTCATTCAGTCTGTATCAGATCAAAGGTGAGGACGGCAAAGGCAACGTGCACTTTACGGCCTACTTTACCCCTGTTTTGGACGCCAGCCCAGTAGCCACAGAGAAATACAAATACCCGATTTACAAAAAGCCTTCGGAATCCGGCCAAAAGCCCCTTACCCGAAAGCAGATAGACGGACAGGGTGCTTTGAAAAACAAAGGCCTTGAAGTCGCCTGGACATCCAGTCTTCTCGAAAATTACTTCCTGCAAGTGCAGGGCTCTGGTTATGCGGCCTTTTCCGACGGCTCACTACAGTTTTTGGCTTTTAATGGACAAAACGGGCTACCCTATTCCAGCCTTGGCAAGTACATGATTGCACAGAGACACATTTCAGAAAGCGACATTTCGTTGCAGAGTATCAGGAATTGGTTTGTACAAAACCCCGACAGCCTTGAGACTATTCTTTACAAGAACCAGTCTTACACCTTCCTGGCGCCCGTCAAAGAAGAGCCAAAAGGGGCCTATGGCTTCCCGCTTACCCCGGAGCATTCCATTGCGGTGGACACACAGTTTATTCCACTGGGTGCTGTTTTGCTGGCCCACTTGCCAGTGCTGGACGAAAGCGGCAAGCTGCTTAGACATGACTTTACCATAGTGACAGCCCAGGACAAAGGCGGTGCCATTAAAGGCCCCGGCCATGTAGATGTGTATATGGGTGTGGGCGATGAAGCGCTCAAAAAAGCCAGTGCCATGCATCATTATGGGAATTTGTGGCTGATTTTAGCAGAATGAGACTACAAAAGTTTCGCCAAAGGTGCTGCTGTTAGCTCTCATACTAAGCTTGGAGATACACTAACTTTCAAGCTCCCTTACAAACTTTTGTAGTCTTTGCGACAGAGCAACAGGGAATAAAAACAAGTTAAGTCTACTTTGACACATTCGAAAAATCTGCCTGTTTTCGCCCTGAACCTAAAGGAAACAGACAAATTTTTCTCCTGACTCCCTTTAGGCCTTATGATTGTAAAAGCATAAGCTTCTATGCAATTTAGTTTTGGATAGACATCAACACTTGTCAAACTAAAAAGATAGAAGCTTATGAAAGGTAAAAGTAAAGAATTGAACTTCGAAGGTCAAAAGGTATTCGTTGGCATTGATGTGCATTTAACCAGTTGGAAAGTGACCATATTATTGGAACAGCTTACACATAAGACGTTTTCACAGGATCCGAGAGCTGAGACTTTAGCCAGCTATCTAAGGAGAACCTTTCCAGGGGCCGAATATTATTCAGCCTATGAGGCAGGATTTTGCGGTTACAGTGTTCACCGATCTCTGGAGGCATGTGGCATACACAATATTGTAGTCAACCCAGCAGACATTCCTACCACAGATAAAGAGAAGAAACAAAAGGAGGACAGCCGAGATAGTAGAAAAATTGCACGCTGTTTACGTACTGGAGAATTAGAAGCTATCCATGTTCCAGACAGGGCTATAGAAGAACTTCGTGGGCTGGTAAGGTACCGTAAAACTTTGGTCAAGGAAATCAGTAGAAACAAGACCAGGGTCAAAGCTTCTTTACATTTCTATGGTATTGAAATTCCGGCAGAACTGGACTCTGCATCACGCCACTGGTCAGCTAATTTCTCCAAATGGTTAGCAACCATAAGGCTATCGACAGATTACGGCCATACCGTAATAGCCGACACGGTGGATACAGTTGATCATTTACGGTCTACACTACTCAAAATCAATAAGCAGCTAAGGACAATAGCTAAAAGTGAGGCGTATGCTCATAAAATTAACTGCCTTAAAAGTATTCCCGGAGTAGGACTGGTTGTGTCGATGACTTTGCTTACAGAACTCGAGCAGATCAACCGGTTCAAGAACCTGGATAAACTTTGTGCTTATATTGGACTGATTCCATCTACTAATTCTTCAGGAGATAAAGATCGAACAGGAAGCATTACACCCAGAAGCAATAAACCATTGAGAGGGGTACTTATTGAAAGTGCATGGGTTGCCAGTAGAATTGATCCTGCTCTAGCTCTGGCTTATAGTAATTTGTGTAAGCGAATGAAGCCAAATAGAGCTATTATTCGAATAGCTAAAAAGTTATTGAATCGTATAAGGTTTGTATTGAAAAATGAAACAGAGTATGAATATGCGGTGGTTAAATGAAGAGACTATCATCATAAAACAAACTTCACTTGAAAGACAGCTACTCAGCCCTTGCGATGCTAAATTTTAGTATTCGTTTCCTTTAGGCTGCTGCTTTCATTCATAGAAATTAAACAAGGAAATGCGGCTTACTAGTCCGTTGATAGAAGGATGTTTTTATGATGATTTATCATGACTAACAAGGAACATGGAGGCAAAGTATTGCTGGCCACTTCTTGGATTACAACATAGAAGGGCAGGGGTAAATCAGGAGAAAAATCACACGGTACTTAATCTGTCAAGGTATGATTAGACAAAATCACGCATCAGCCTGATCAGCTGAGCCCGGCTCTTCACATCGGTCTTTTGGTAGATCCTCGAGGTGTGGTCTTTAATTGTCTGCAACGTCACAAACAGCGTATCGGCTATCTCCTGGTTGGTCTTGCCACTGTATATCTCCCTGACAATTTCGGATTCACGGGCTGTGAGAGCGAACCTGGCAATAAACGCTTCCGCTGACGGAGCATCGATTTCTTTGGCAGCTTCATACTTAATGGTATACACGAAGTAAACGGCAATGAAAGTGTTGAGCAGGAAGAAGACGAAGTGGCTGAGGGCCTGAAGCATGACATTAACGGTGGATGTCATGTACTCAAAACCATAAAAAATGGCGAGGGCAAAAAGTGCCGCAGTAAGTGCCAGGCGATCTCTGGTCAACAGGAGGGTCGTTTTCTGAGTGAGAAACAGCGTTCCACAGAAAGCCGATGCAACAAAGCCAAACACCGCATAAACGTTGGGTAACGACGTGAGCACTGTCCATTCCAACGCATAGTATTGAGTGATTACAACAATGCTAACGATAACTGCCAGGGAAGGAATAACGACCCAATGTGTGCTTTTTAGCGTGACTTGTTTGCTCCAGTACATTTGCTGCGCAGCACTGAAGGCGATAAACGGAATGCCCAGCACAGTCAGCACCTTTGAAAAAGGTTTTACCTGTTCTGCAAAAGGCATAAAGGCAATAAACGACTCACTCCAAAGGCTGTAGAAACCAAAGGTGTACAACAAAATCAAAAAATACTGCAGGTGTTGGAAAGCTGGCAGTGCCTTTAGTTTGGTGAATCTGAAAATCACCATAATGCCTCCAGCCGCTAGCGCCAGGCAAAAAATAAAGCTTATCCAGAAAACCAGTCCTTCTACAGTCATCAAATAGTTCGTCGGTTACTTTGGCTAAAGTAGACACCACTACCAAAGTAGCTTCAATACTAAAGTAGTGAAAGTAAAAACACTACTTTGGTAGTTAAAGGATGGCGACCACTCCCCCTACATTTGAGTCATCAACAAAATTATATCTCAATGTCAAACTCAAATGATTTTACAACAACAACTCCCGGCGTAGGAAAGGCTTTGTCCTCAGGCTGGGAAACGATGAAAGCCAACTTCCTTTATTTCTTTCTTATCATCATTCTGCTCAGCTTGCTGGACGGATTGATGGAACTCTTTGGCCGTGGCCTTACCGGTGAAGGCAATTTCGTCAAATCACTTTTCAGTCTCGACTTCGAACGAGGTCTAACCCCAGGCATCATATTCGCTGAGTTCCTTGCTGCCGCTCACTTCTTTTTAGTGATGCCGGTATTCGACTACGGCGCCGACTATATTTTTGTGCAGGGGGTAAGGCGACAAAAGCTCAACTTTAAGGACTTCATCAACGGTGTGAATAACTACCTGACCATCGTGCTCAATCACCTGCTCATAGTGGGCCTTGTAGGCATGGCCATGGTGGCTTTTATCATCCCCGGCATCATTGTTGGCTGCAGGCTGGCGTTCTCCTCCTATCTGGTGATGGACAAAGGACTTGACCCCATCAGTGCAGTGGAAACCAGCTGGAAGCTGACCAGGGGCCATGGCTGGAAGATCTTTGGCCTGGGCTTTCTGTCCATCTTCATTTTCATCCTTGGGCTGATCTGCTTCTTTGTTGGCGTATTCCCCGCCGTGATGTGGATCAAAGCATCGTTTGCTTCACTGTACCAGTCAGTGCTGGATGAAAAGGGTGAGGATTTCTTTCCTTCAAACGAAGAAGCAGTTTGATCACTCGCTTAAAATGAGAGACAAAGCTTAACAAAAAAGCCCTTGCTGCGTGGTAAGGGCTTTTTGTTGCTAGTGGCACCAGCCAAAGGCATCCCACAAGGTTCGGTGCGGGAATAGAATTTATCTACTCAAGTCACGTATTTTTTTAACTTAGAGACTTCGTAAATATTTAATTTCCTAACGAATGGAAGAGTTCGTATTAAAAGCTAAACACTATCAGATTTTTCTGTCACTTTCGATTCCTTCTTTGATAGCTGGCTTTGTGCCTAATTTTGACCCCAATATTCAACTTGTCAAAATCATTTTTGTTGGTCTGGCATTTACTGTGTGGATTTTTACACTAGGGAGAGCTTTAAATAATTGTATCCCAAGACGGTATCAATTAAGTGAGACCTTCCTCATTATTAACCTCTTTGCCTTTGCCATAATATTTGCCCTAATAGCCATTCTTTTAGACTATCAGCTTCGCTTCTTTGGCTGGGCAGTGCTGATTCCCCTCTACATGCTGTTCAGCTTTGTTTACTTGTACTATTTTGCTTCAAAAGCCTTAACAACTGCTGAAAAAAGAAAACGCACCTCGTTTGGAGAACATGTTGGTGAGATGATACTCTTGATGACAGGCTACGTGGGCATATGGTTTATACAACCACGCATTAACCAAATTTATCAGCAAAATAAGTCCAAAATACTATTGGAGGATACAGAAAATATCTCCTAAGCCGCCGGTGCGACCCTGCGGCTCGAACCCGTTAAGTTAACCCTCTGGTGGAAATTGGTGCAGCCAAGCCTTGGAAGTGAAAAGCCCCCGTACAAGCTCTTCTTTCTTTGTGGCTAATGGTACTAGACGCAGTTTCGCACCAGCGTTCGTTGCTATTGGATGGCTTAGCTGCTCAGACTTGCGGCGAATTCCCTTTTTCATCTGCAGGATACAGCAATAGCTTTCCCCCTAAAGGACTTTTTTCTTTTCTGGGAAGTCGAAATTTCTTCACGATTTCTGTACTCTTAACCGAATAGCCTCTGCTATAAAATTGTTCAAAGACACCTTCGCTTCCTTTGCCAATAAAGCTGCCTTTTGATGAAGCGACGGTGAAATTCTTACATTGAAGCTACCTTTAAATGGCCTCTCAGGTTCGACACCATTTGATTTACAATCCTCTAAATAAGCATCGACCGCTTGGTGAAAATCGTTTTCAAGATCAGCACCTGTTTGCCCCTCAAAAGAGATTAGGCCATTAATTCCCAGCACTTTACCATAGAGCAAATTATCCTCAGGACTGTACTCTATACTGCCTGTATAGCCTTTGTATTCCAGGTATTTCATAACTCTAATATTTCTTTTACTTGTCGCATTTGGTATTGCTTCATAAGACCGTTCGGGTGTGGTTTGTGAAGCATGATCGGAACGCCTTCTCCATTTTCGAATTTTACTCTTGATCCAGCCGTTTTCCCCTTCTTAACTTCTACAAAGCCGAAGTATCCAAGCAGTTTTACCATCTCATCATAATGAAAATCGGATGGCATGCTTACAAATCTTGCAATAAGCTTTTCCTTTCTGGACACAACCAAAAGTAACTATATTTAGTTGCATATCGCAAGTTTTTATACCCTAACCTGTTGGAAAAGTGAAAGAACATTCTTCTAGTAGAAGTAGACCTGGGCTTTTATGTGAAGAAAGAAGAGAAGGTGCGACTGGCCAGCACAAACACCCCGGAGCTGACTGCTGATGCCCTGGCCGGTTCGCATGCTACCAGCTGCGCTTAGCAAAGAGTGCTAACCGGCCGTGCCCGAGCCAAGGCCAAGAAGTTCTGCTCCAAAGGCTGTCAGATTACTTTACAGACTCAGAAGGAAAAGCGTGACCGCTATGCCCGCTACCTGGCTGAGGTGGTGCATGATGGTGAAAACCTTTCTGATTACCTGATGGAAATTGGGGCGGAGAAGCCGGGCTAAGCCGTGGAAGTAAAAGAGCCCTTACCGGTATGGCAAGGGCTTTCTTTGTGGCTATTGGGACGAGACTCCGTCCGGGTTCCCCAACCGGGTTCAAACTCGCACCAGCGTTCGCTGCTATTGTCTGGCTTTGCTGCACGGACACGGGGGGGGCCGGGACTGGCTGGCGACTTACCTGCTGCCCGGCTGGACAGCACGCCGGTTTACCTGTGGGGTGAAGGCCATAAGCCGAACGAAGCAATAGAGATTTCTGAGCAGGTTTGTGGTTAGTAGGGCTTTGGTTCCTGCCTTACATGCCTGATTCTTAATACCCTGACTTGTGTGTCTGTAAACCGGTAAGCTATGCGATAACTATGGGTTTCAAAAGCCCGATAACTTCCCTGGTTCTCCTTCTTAAACTTATCCGGCGGGTATCTTTCAGGGTTTTGCCTGGCCAATTCCAATGTCGCTAATATGGCCTCTTCCACTCGTTCAGCCTGAAGATACGAGTCCTCACTAATCTTTTTCAAGGCTTTGTTCAATGAGCTGGAAGGTCGTTTATTCCAGACTACTTTTCTCTCCATGAACGGATTTCCTTTACAGCTTCTTCATGGGTTAGATAATCTCCTGCTTCGATTTGTGCATCAGCTTCTTCTATTTCCGCATTGTATTGTTCTATACTGATACGCTGATGTTCCTCTTTCCATTTAATCAGCTCACCGATCAAGGACTTATCTTCCAATGAAGCCATCCATTCAAGTAATTCCAGTTTTTGTATTTGCGTGTCGCTCATAAATAGAAGCTTTCTCACAAAATAACGATTTATTTGTATGATTTGATCCGTTTAGAGTGGATGATGTTAATAAATTCCCTCGCTCAACCCTTTCTAGTCGGCAAATCCCTGCCTGTGACACACTTTTAGTAGAAGTAGACCTGGGCTTCTATGTGAAGAAGAGAAGGTGCGGCTGGCTCGCATTAATGCCCCAGAGCTTACCGCCGACGCCCTGGCCGGGTCGCATCCTACCAGCTGCGATTAGCAAAAAGTGCAAGAGCCAAGGCCAAAAAGTTCTGCCCCGAAGGTTCCCTAGTTACTATACAGACCATGAAGGAAAAGAGGGACCGCTATGCTCGATACTTGGCCGAGGTAGTGCATGATGGTGAAAACCTTTCTGACTACCTGCTGGAAATTGGAGCGGCGAAGCCCTGGAAGTAAAAAGCCCCCGCATTGCTGCAAGGGCTCTTTGTGCTTGTGGCCGATCGCTCGATTCATTTGTCTCGCTCTGTCGTTTAGTGCTATTCGCAGCCTAGCTACTCGGACTATCAGGAGGGAGTTGAAGCTTAAAAGTTAGAGATCTTTTTACCACAGCTTTATTGTTCCCTAAATCCTCCAAATCATATATGATTCCTTCTAGATAATTGTCGCTGTTGCTGCTTTTCAGAGAGAACATAATTTCGTAATCCTCACTTTGTTCAAGTCGCAACGTATCAACTACACTATGGTTAATAGAATCTAATTTCCCAACTACAACACCCATGAAATCATACATTGGGTTGGTCATTCGAATTGATACAATGTGGTAGCCTGTCGAATCGCTCACTGCAAATTCGTATTCAATCAACGAATCAACGAGGTTCCCCTTTTCATCGTATTTGGAATAATCTTCTAATAGGCCCTCTTTTGTGAATATCTGGATTAGCTTGATTTTGTTATCCTCAAAGAAAATTCTATGGGTGTCTATTGGGGTTCCAACTCTGTACTTTCCAAAGCTTTTGAGGTTTCCGCTAGAAAAATACGACTTACTAACTCCATGTAGTTCATTATCAAGAAATGTAGTTTCTTGATACAGCTGTCCTAGAGAATCATAATACTTGACCAATCCATTTTTTTTATCCTCTGTGTATTCAGCTCTCCAATGCAATTGACCATTGTGATACCAGAAGGATGATTGCCCATTAAGTTTTCCTTTTGAATAGCTTTCGATCTGCTTAGTGGAGCCATCTTGGAAATAGTATATACACTCTCCATTTTTTTGGGAACCTGTCATTTGACACTTGTACTTGATACTACCATCATCATAATGATCGAGAACAACATAACCATTACAGCCAAGTAGCGTCAAAAATAGCCCGTTGAGCAAGGTATATTGAATATACTTCATCATTCTAGTTTTTCTTAATTACCTTATTCCAAGTAGTATCTCCGGCATTCCAAGAAGCACTACCTCCATCCTTAGTCGTTAAATCCTTCATATCACTTTGATGTATAACGGGAACACTGTCAGTCGCTTCCATCGCCATACCTGTCGCCTCAGAATCTCCGCTTTCAAGTTTTCCACGAGCATCTGGCTTATCTGGATTCGTTCTCTTTTGTCCAGTATTCCTTTCTTTAGTCAAGTTCTCATTTTTTGTGGGCTTAATTGCCTTTGATGGGAGGGTAAACACTTCCTGAGCAGCGTCTACATCAGATAAATCGATTGAAATTGTTTTGCTGTCTCGAGGCGACGGTAAATGAGAATCATCTTCCATGGGACCATCATCGAAAGTGACAACATTCGGCAAGCTTGGAATACTAGAAATCAAATTGACAATTGCCTCCCCAACAATTGTCTCCTTGAATCCTTCACCTATCTTTTTATAAGTCTTAGAATCCGTGTATGTGTCAACAAAGCCAGAAACCCCTTTGACAACATCATCCCAACCCTCTCCGTTAATGACTACTTTTCTAATAGGGTTGTTAGCGGCATAGTGGAAGGGAGACCAGCTCGCATATATTGTTGCTTTTGGATCTAGTGTAGAGAACCGGGCTATTGTCGGATCATAGAAGCGAGCACCGTAGTCGTAAAGGTTTAGATCAAGGTCTTCTTGAAGCTCCTTGCCATTGTACAGGTAATCGTTCTTCAGTCCACTCTGATAAGAGTTAAAAGCCAGGCCAAAGGGGTAATAGTCATCTCCAAGTGCCAAAGCTATGCCTAATTCTCCAGCACCTTGAACTCCACCCTCCTGTTTGTCTGACGGTTTTCTGCGGAGGTGTTTGGCACCTCTGGCTGGCTTTCGCCGTAGCCCAGGGCGGTGATGCGGTTGGCGTCAATACCATTGTCTACCACATACTGGCGCACTGCCTCTGCCCTCCCCTGCGACAAATTCTTGTTGTAATCGTCACTGCCCACATCGTCGGTATGCCCGCCAATTTCGATGGTAATGCCAGGGTTCTCGTTCATAAAATCTACCACCTTGTCCAGCTCTTCAAAAGACTCTGGACGTAAAATGGTCTTGTTAGTATCAAAGAATACCTTTTCCAAACGCACCTTGGTACCTACTTCAATCGGATCAAGGTAAAAGGGCTTGTCGTAGTACCTTTCCAACCCATCATACGCCACATCAATCTCGTCGTTCGCTGAAAGAAATCCCTCTGCCTTTACTTCCAGCTTGAAATTACCTTCATGAGGAAGCTCCACCTCATAAAAACCATCTCCTTCTCCGCTTTCCACAAACCCGTCGTCGGATTGATCCGACTTAAACCCTACCACCGCACCCGAAATTGGCGTCCGGTCTTTGCTTGACATTACAATGCCGGTAAGCACAATGATTGGCTCCGGTTCTGGTTCCGGCTCAGGCTCCGGTTCGGGCTTGGCAGGCACCAGACCGAAAATATCGAGGCTTCCACCATCCTGCGTTGTGTACGACCTTGTGGTAAAAGCATTTTGCCCGTCACCACTGATTGAGAAGTAAGCATCAAAACCTTTAGTATTCACCGGCTCGCCGAGGTTCACCGGCTTCGACCATTTCATCCAGGTATCATCCAGCCGTTTAGCCATGTAAATGTCGGTGCTGCCTAGTCCACCCGGCCGATTGCTGGCAAAATACAGTGTCACACCATCGGCAGCCAGAAACGGCCCAAATTCATCATAAACAGTATTGATACCCTCAGGCATTTTTACAGGTGGCGTCCACTTGCCTCCTTTGTCAAAACTGATGTACAGGTCACTGTATTTGCCTTTTACTCTTTCAGTAAAATACATGATCACCACTTTGGCGTCGTTGCTCATGAAGCTGCCCGAAAACAATCCCTTGTTCATGTTGTCGTAGTTGGGAATATTCACCTGCGTAGGTGTTGACCAACTATTTCCTGACCTGCGTACAATAGAAAAACCAGGCTCGTTCTTTCGGGCTCCGCCATTGAGCATGAGCGTGTTTCCATCTGTGGTAATTCCCAGTACCTTATTGAACTTATGGATATTGAAAGGGGGACCGGCATGCACAGCCTGCGTCCAGTTTCCATCTGCATCTCTGGTCGAGTACCAAATGTCCTGCGAACCGTCTTCTCCGTAGGTGTTTTCAGGGCTGTTAGACACCACCCAATAAAGCGTATTGCCATCAGGAGAAATAATTGGGCCGGACTCGTGGTGGCCAGTATTCAATTCTTTCCCTAGTTTTTCGAGGTCAAATTTTGGTGCTTCGTCCTCCTCTTGTGCTTTCCCAAAATGGGCGATAGAAAGAAATATAATGCATAAAAAAATACTCGGTAGAGCGGCTGGTTTCTTCATTTGACTATCAATTAAGCTGCAAAATAATGATAGTGTGACATTTAGCCAATCTCTGGAAACTTTATTGACTTTTTGGAAGATGCAATTGTATAAAGCAAATGCCTTCTATGGCTTAAAAAAGATCCCCACACTCCAGGCAGGTCGGGCCAGCACATTTTTTCCTGATAAAGCATAATCAACAGCCAAGCTTGCACCCATTTTTCCTCCCTTGTACAAATAGGCAACTTGGGGGCCATAGGCAAGGTATTCTGTGTTGTTAGAAAAAATACCATTAACGGCATCAGGGGCGTCACCATTGAAAAAGGAAGAAACACTTCTGATCATGGCAGAGACGAGCACCTTTTCTTTAATCGTGTAGCCAATCTCGGCATTGTAATGAAACTCTTCTGAGAAACCCTTCGTCCTATTGTTGAAACCCACGCCAAAAGTGGCATAAGCCGGCAATGGATAAAGCGACACTCCTCCTTCAAGCCTAACTAGCTGATTAAATTCACCGTCTCCCGTTTGCAAAAGCATGGTGTTTCCGCCGCCCGGATTACCCGTTGGCAGTCCCAAATAGACGCCAGCTGCCAGCACAAAAGCCTTGTCCTGAATGATACCGTATTTAGCGCCCACCAGCATGTCGCCCAGTGAAGTAACTGCATCGCCGGGTTCGGTGCGGCCGCTCAGGGTGAACTGGCGCTCGTTCAGGACGTTCCTGGCAATCAGCGGCACGGTACCAATGATATCAATGCGATCCGTTATGCCATACTCTCCGTAAAAGTTGGTGAGATAGATTGAAGAGGTCGTAATCGGCACTACATTGCCCTCCTTGTCAAAAAACTGGTTGGCGATGATCCAACGCTCTTCCAGCTTAAAGTAGCCATGTCCTTTTTTAGATGTCCAACCTCCGCCTGCCAGGGAAGTGGCAGACAAAGCAAGTCCGGTAATGAGCAAGAGGAAATGTTTCATATCTATTAGTTCAGCTCGGCCAAACCGAATACAACGTTGAATGGCTTGCACAGTATAATCACATATTTGTAGTCGTCTATAGCAACGCCGTCGGCCCGGTAGCTGCTGGGCCCTGTGGTGCTGGCCAACGCAGCCAGTTCTTTTCCACCGGCCACCGAGTTGTCCTGATTAGAAAGGTAGACAAACAAGCCAGGACCATTATTGGAATTGAAATTATCTTGTAAACTTACCTGCAAGGCATTGCTGTCAAGGATACTTACCCTCACATCGCCGCTTACATTGTAGCCACCTTTGCCGATGAAGCTGCCGGTTCGCACACCAAATTCTCCACCGACAATTATTTGGTAAGGCTCACTATTGACGCCATCGGCTGAGGCAATAATGTTTGTGGTGCCGTTAGCCACGCCCAACACCAGCCCCTCATTGTCAACGGAAGCGATAGTGGGATCAGTGGATGACCACGTGACCTCTATATCGTCGATGGTAACGTCAGCCGAATTGTAGACAAAAGCATTCAGGTCGACAGATTCACCTGCCTCAAGCCTCATGTCCTCACCGGTTATTTTGATGTAGGCTACCTCGTTGGCCAAGTCAATAACATTGAGCTGCAGACCTTTTGATACCTGCCCCCCGTAACTGGCAGTAATTGTCACCTGCCCCCTGGCAACACCAAAAACGATCCCATTCAAGTCAACTGTCGCCACAGTTGGGTCAGACGACTGCCACGTAGTGGGCACATCGAATCGATCTCCGAATTCATTCACGCCGTTCGAGGTCATCTGCAGGCTTTCATTGACGCTAAGAAATGCCTGAGGCGAAAAAATTTCCACGCTGCTCACGGTGTCCTCAACCAGATCGGTGCCTATGCACGAAATCATTAATGCGGAGAATGTGCTGAATGCAATAAAGCGCTGGATCAATGACATCCTTGTTCGTTTTAGGTCTAAATATACCAAGAACGCTAAATCAAGAATGTCTCGAAATGGACAAAGGCGGAGTTTACATCCAATAGCCCAGCACCAGCCCCATCAACGGGTAGGCCACAAGGCAGTATCCAACAGAAATAAGGTAGAAGCGTATTGGGCGGGTTTCGTATACAAAATTGATGGCTTGCGCCACTGCCACGAAGGCGGCAGCCAAAAGTCCAAGGAGCACCCCTTCAAAAGCGCTGGTACCATGCTCTGCATGAATAAGGATGGACAAGAGAAATGAGGTACATATACTCAAAAACAAGCCGGTTAAAAAACCGTACTTTTTATCACGTGAAGCAACCCCTTCAGCACCAAGCCCAATGTCTTTGGCCCAAAAATACCCGAACAGCCCTCTGCTAAACCACAGCAGCTCCAAACTCTGGCCAATCAAAACGGCAAAAAAAATAGCGATGTAGTTGAGTTCGGAGATAACGTCCATTTATAGGTGTTTGTTGATTTAGGCAAATTTATAACAAATTAGCTTATACGCAGTATACAATTCTGCCAGCGTAACACCAGAGTTAAAATTTACGGTCGGCCCAGCCGAAGTGGCCAATCAGATACCCCAGTTAATAAGCCTGAAACCTCTCGGCTTGGTCTTACGCAGCCTTTCCTTTATTTTGGGCAGGTACATTGTGTTGTATCGCAGCCGGCTGATGTAGTTGGGGTTTTCATGATCACCGTTCCAACAGTGCTCAGCCCGGTCACCATAGTCTACCTCGCCTCCATAATATGGGTCGGTGGTGCTCTCCAGAAACTCTTCCGCCAAATAAACAGCGTTGTTCAGATAGTAGTTGTCCATGTCTCCACAGTAGATATGCACTTTGCCTTCGAGCTTTTTGCCAATCTTAGCCCAGTCCCTTTGCATGATATGGCTGAGGTCATAATTCTCTTTCCAATAGTTAGCCACCTCTTTGTCAATCACGCCAGTCAGTTTGTCCCAAATCGGGCGGGGATATCCATTGGCACCCGTCGGCGAATATACTGCCTGCCAAATGTCCCACTGGTCACCCGACCGGCTCTCCCTGCCTCCAATCACGAGCTCTTTGTGGTTCGACTCCTGAATGGTGCTTTGCACGTGGCCCAGATAATCCCGGTGTCCGGGTCTCGGTGTTTTATTGTAATCATTATCAAGGTAGTAGGCGTTCTCATCTTCATACAAATTGACTACTGTATAAGCACGAAAGTCGATAGGATCAGGGCAAGCGGCAAAGCAACCGTTGTACTCATCAGGGTAAAACACCTGAGCAGCAAGCGCCTCCCAGCCGCCAGTGGAGCCGCCATACAAAAACCGTCCCCAGCCCTCACCAATCCCGTTAAACTGCTCTTCGATATAGGGAAGCAGCTCATAAGTAATGGCATCGCCGTAAGGCCCCAAATTGGCTGAGTTCACAGCATAGGAATCATCGTAGTACGGATTCTGGTGCTGAATTTCAATAGCAATATACCGGGGAAATCTCGGCCCGGTCCACTGTTTGTAGAGATCGTATGCCTCCTGCTGGACAATCTTATTGTATCCCTCTATTTTAAACCTTTCGCTATAGTCTGGCTTCAGATTAGGGTCAGGAGGCGTCTCACTGAACCCACCAAAAGTATAAGGGAAATGCCCATGAAATATCATCAGGGGATACCTCGCATCGGGCTGCTTGTCCCAGTCATGAGGCAATAGAATATTAGCACCTAAATACATTGGCCTACCCCAAAACTCAGACAGTAGCTTACTCTCAATCTTCACATGCTTGATGTATTTCGTGTCGACCGGATCAGGAATGGGCGGTATCTCATTGGTCAGTGAAATCTTGAAATTGCCTCCGGTAGCGGGATTGATGGTGACCTTTTGAGGTGTGCTGAAAAGGTTTTTCGGTGACGAGGCCCATTGCTGCCCTTCACCCTGATCCATATGAAGCTTCACGGTATGTCCGTTGGCTAAATTGAAGGTGGTGTACTTATTCAAAAATCCCTGGATATAATAATCACCGGGAGGGATGTTCTTGATACTTTGAATCGGATACCCGAAGACCGACGAGTCAATGACAACTTCACTGCCAGCCTGAAGCTGATCCACAGTAATTCCAAAAATCATTTGAGATGAAGGCCCATCGGAGATTTGGAAGCGTGGTTCGGGGTCGTTGGTCTTAGCAATGACCAGCAATATTCTACCGTCAAAAGGCCCATCGGCGAATTTCTTGTCAATAGAAATCCCAAAATTAAGCACAGGTTTGAGTGGGGGAGTATTGGGTTGCCCTTTGTTAGAGCAACTGCCGACAACGACAACAAAAATGAGTAGAAATAAAGGAGATAGATTATCCAGGCAGCGCTTCAATTGCATACGGTTAAGGTTTCTTAGTAGGAATGTAGCCTTAAAATCTCAAAGGTGCAAAGGGGTTTCTGTGAGCGTTATACAAGTCAGAAGAAAAGCCACACGCCCTCTATTCTTAACGTAGTGCTGATCGGCTTAAAATTTATTTGAAAGGTGAAAAATATGTTTTAGACTCCAAATAGTCAAAATGTAACATCACAAAACACAGTCTTCTTTACTTTTCAACGAAAAACCCTGGTGGTTATTGGTATAAATGGTTTTTTTTAAACTATGATCGGTAATTATCCTATTTCTATCACAACGTCGCTTGTGATAGGATGCCCCACACAGCAAAGAACATACCCTTCCCCTTTTTCAGACGCTGACAGGCCATCGTCCTCATCCATCTTCACTTCACCCGAAAGCAATTTGCCCCGGCACGCAGTGCACAAGCCACTTTGGCAGGAATATGGCATGTCAATATCGAGACTAAGACCCGTCTCCAAAATCGTTTTGCCCGAAGGAACGTCAAATGTGTGCTCTTCTCCGTCGAGAATAATTTTAACAGGCAAGCTTTGCCCGGATTGATCGACAATCTCAGCAGGAGATGTTTCTCCGGCGGTAAAGCTTTCTCTTTTGATAGCGTCAGCAGCGACTCCCAGTTTCACAAGCCCGTCGACAGCGATATCCATCATTGGCGCTGGCCCGCAGGTGAAAAAATCAGCTCCTCTGTAATCAAACCCAGGTACGTTGCTTAGGATTTGCCCCACTTTTTCAACAGTGAGTAAGCCCTCAAGACTTTCAACGTCAGCTGACGGTTTTTCCAATATGTGAACCACCTTCAGCCTTTCCCCGTAGGTAGCCTTCATTTTCTCCAGCTCGGCCTTGAAAATGATCGAGTCTTTGTCACGATTGCAGTAGACCAGCAAAACTGTGGATAGGGCTTCCTTGAACAAAACCGATTTTGTTATGGACATCAGCGGCGTGATGCCGCTGCCCCCTCCAATCATCACCAAATGGCGTTTTTTATTTTCATCAATTGGGGTCACAAAATGCCCCATCGGCTCCATCACTTCTATTTCATCACCAGCCTTGGTCACAGTATTGACATACGTAGACATGCTGCCTCCCTCCACTTTCTTCACGGTAACGGCTGGCAGCTCATCCAAAAACGGACTACTGCAAAGAGAATAAGCCCTCCGAATCTTCTTCCCGTCAATAGTAAGTATTAGCGTTACAAATTGCCCTGCCTGGTAATTCAACCCGCCTTCCGGGTTTTCAAAAACAAGACTTACCGCATCGTTAGTTTCCCTTCGAACCTGATGGACTTTAAGTGTCAGGTACCTGTTATCCTTCTTTTTCTCTTTTGACGACTTCTTAAAAAAACTAAATGCCATTGCTACAAATGCTGAAAATTCTAAAACAATAGTTGATGGGAGATGTGATGAGCTAAGTGCTGCAAAACTAATCCTAAAACCGTTCCCGACCAATCAAATCAACGCTACTTTAAAAGGTGGTATTTTTTTCATTACTTCTCCTCTTAAATCCCCCTTTATAATGAAACAATCCTTTCTCGGTTTAGTGCTCGTTTGCATTTTTTATTGTTGCACCCCCGTTGAAAACCCGCAACAGTTAAATAAGTTCGAAAGTGAGCTCGATGCCATTTTCGCAGAATTCCAGAACGACGCATCACCAGGCTGCGCTGTTGCTGTTTTTCAGGGAAACAAGGTAGTTTTTCAGAAAGGCTATGGCCTCGCCAATATCGAAAACAAGGTTCCCATCACCACATCAACTACCTTCGACATAGCATCGGTCTCCAAGCAGTTTACAGCCTATGCTGCGGCGCTGCTGCTGGAACAGGGAAAGATGTCACTTACCGACGACATAAAAATGTACTTTCCTGAATTGAATGACTTTCCCCACCACGTCACCATCGACCAGCTCATCCATCACACCAGCGGCCTTAGAGACTGGCCACAAACGCTGGCGGTGGCGGGTTGGAGCATGGAGGATGAGCTTACCTACGAACAAATACTGCGGATGGCTTTTGCTCAAAAAAACCTCAACTACGAGCCAGGCGACGAATATTCATACACCAACACAGGTTATGTACTGCTGGCAGAATTGGTGAGCAGGGTAGCTGAGGAACCGTTTCATTCACATATAGAAAAGGTGGTTTTTGAGCCGCTTGAGATGAAGAATAGCCGATTCAATCACGACATCCATAACGTTATTCCAGCCAGGGCCCAAAGCTACTACAAAGCCGATTCGGCCAACTATGGCAGCTATGCCAACACCACCACTGCCATGGGCTCGTCCAGCATGGTGTCGACTGTCGAAGACCTGGCCAGGTGGCTGATGTTTCTATCGAAAAACCCGGCAGACAACCTTGCGGTTAATCGGCTCCATGAAAGAGGTGTGCTAACCAATGGCGACAGCATTCACTACGCTTATGGAGTTTGGTTCGAAGAGTCGGGTGGCCTGCCGGTAATTACCCACACAGGATCGTGGGCAGGGTTCAGAGCGATGACTATGCGCTTCCCAACAAAAGATTTTGGCCTGGTCATTTTAAGTAACTACGCCGGATTAGATAGATATGGCTATGCCGAAAAGGTGGCAAAAGTCTTTTTAACGGATGATTATCATCTTTCTGATGAAAAGACTGACGAACCACCACTCTCGGATAATTATCAGCGCCTGGCAGGAGCTTATGTCTCGTCCCCCACCCGCATTTACGAACTTGGTAGTGATGATAACCCAATGAAATTATCGATCGATGGGGCTTTTGAGTACACCATGGTGGCGGCCGATTCAGAAGGAGAATTTTTCGCCAGCGAAGATCCCACGCTACAGTTGAAGCAAGTTGGCGGCACGTTGTCTGTCAATGGTGCCCCACTCGAAAAACTCTCGGCGAGCAGCCTTCCGCTGGGCAACTATACTGGCACCTATTTCAGCGATGAACTCCAGATGATGTATAAAGTAGTTATGGAAGATGAACAGCTTTTTATGAGCAGCCTCAGACACGGCCCGGTTGAGTTGCGACCCATTGCAGGCAACTTGTTTGCAGGCGGGGAGTGGTTTCTGGGCAGGGTTCTGTTTACCACCACGGCGGACGACATTTCTGGTTTTCAGGTGTTTGGCGGCAGGGTGAGAAGGCTACATTTTAGAAAGGTGCAATCATGGTAGACCCGACGAGCCTTCTTAGCAGCTTACTCCGAATAAAAACCCTTTCTCAGATAGGAATCAATTTTGGGAACTCGGAGTACGACCTGGAACGATACGAGGAGATTGTTTCAATTGCAGACCAGCTTATTGCAGGCATATCTGACATGCCAATCGAGAGAATACAGAACCTCTATGCAAATGAAGAAAGCTACATAACGCCCAAAGTGGATGTTAGAACTATAGTGCTGAAGAACGACCAGATTTTGCTAATCAAAGAAAAAGCGGACGGCCGCTGGGCGCTGCCCGGAGGCTGGGCCGAAGTTGGTTACACGCCGTCGGCAGTGGCAGTGAAAGAGGTAAGAGAAGAAACAGGATTGGATGTGAAAATTGAAAGACTGCTGGCAGTTTTTGACAACTCCCTGCACCAACATCCCCCATCGCCTTTCTATGTGTATAAGCTCTTCTTTCTGGGAACTGCCACAGGCGGCTCATTCGATCTAAAAGGGCATGAATCCTTGGAGGTTGGGTTCTTTTCGTTGCAGGAACTTCCACCACTGTCGGAAGAAAGAAACACCTACGAGGAAATACATCAATTAGCCACAATTGCCGCCCAAGCCAGCAACCAACAGACCTTGTTCGACTAAATGACAACAAATATCGTTGTGGACTCAAACGTATTTCAGATTGAGTCAGATTTACGCTATATTCAGTGAGCTTTGATACAATTACTTTCTTTTTTTAGGAATAAATGGACGACTATTACCAAAGATCTCTTGATAAATTCTGCGCCGTTTCGGTATCCGACTCGGAAAGTATTATCTCATCGGTTAACGACTTCTTCTGTCGTATATCAGGCTTTGAGAGAAACGAATTAATAGGGAGGCCTTACAATATTCTGAAGTCAGCAACTCACGGTGAAGATTTCTACAAAGACTTGTGGAACACCGTCAGCAAAGGTCAAATTTGGAAAGGGGAAATATGCAATTTATCGAAAGAAGGCACGCACTATTGGCTGGATACCACCATAGTACCCGACCTCTCGGAAAATGGCGAGATCATTCGGTATATAACCTACCAGGTTCCAATCAACGACCCGATCCAAAAAAAGCAGACAGCTGGCGAAACAAGCAGACAAAGTTCAGATGAAAGCGACGACCTGTATCATTCTCTGGTTAATAACCTACCCATCAGCGTATGGAGAAAAAACAGGGAAGGAAAAATAACCTATGTAAATAAGACCCTGGTTCAAAATGTAAAGATGGAAGAGTCGGAGCTACTGGGAAAAACAAACCATGACCTGTACCCAAAGGAGCTTGCTGACAAATATGAAAAAGATGACAAGGAGGTGATATCCGGCGGCATCGCCCTGCATTCAGTTGAACCTAATATTGATCTGAAAACAGGAGAGCACATCTATATTGAAACAATCAAAATCCCGATCAAAGGAAGGGATGGGAGCATTGAAGGCCTTCAGGGAGTGTTTTGGAATATCACAGAGTCAATAGAAACTCAAAAGCGCCTCGAAATTCAAAACGAACAATTGACAGAGATCGCCTGGTTGCATTCGCACAAAATAAGAGGCCCGGTGGCCACTATTATGGGCTTGATGAATATCTTCGATTGGAGCAATATGAATGACCCCCAAAATTTAGACATCGTGAGAAAGGTCGACACGGTGAGCAAGCAGCTCGACGAAATTATTCACGACGTAGTGAAGAAAACAGGCGATCTCTATCAAAAAGAAGACTGAGGGATGGCCTCAATGCCAGGTACCAAGAATGTAGCCGGAAATAGCCAGAGACACCATCCAATAACCTCCATTGATAATAATATACTTAAAGGATCTCTGCTCGTACATTGCATTAACGCCAATGCCCATAGCAACAAAGCCAAAACCTGTCAAAAAACCGTACAAGGCGCCGTCAGTGGCTCCGATTTCGGTTCCGAACATCATGGCCATATTGAATATGAGGATAAAGCTCATAACAAAAGCTGAACCAAACACTTTACCCATATTGCCGCTTTTCGCCTTCTCTTCGGTCATGCCCGACTCCTTCATCCAGGCTGTACCAAATACTTTTGGATTGTACCAAACAAAACCAACAACAAAGGTTACGACTGTGGCTGCCACAATTGCTAACCAATTCAATGCAGAAATGTCCATAAAATTAGTTTATGTTAGTGAGTAAGAAATATAGTGAATTTGTATTTCTTTCAATTTCACATCTCACCCAGCTGTTCAGTCATCATTTGTAAAGGCTCTTACAAACTGGCTTTATTAAGATTTATGCGTCAACGACAAGAAGATACCAGATGCCTTCTAAGACTAATCAAATTGTAACGAATGCAGGCCCTTTGGTGGGATTTTGGGAGTGGGATATTCGCAATCGGCAGGAAAATATAAGTAAGAGTCTTGCTGAAGCGTTCTCCTTACAACACCCCTTTAGCCGGGAAGAGGGGGCGTTTTGGAAAACGATACTTTCGGTTATTGATTTTCAGTCGTTTATTGAACTGCGGGCAGACGCCAGTCGAAAAAAGCAGGCCGATATAATATCTACAGTGCTTCAGGGCATCACGGCGCTGGGGGAAGTTGCTACTCTCGAAATTCAAATGGAGACAGTGGCCTGGAACGACTCAGGAGAAGCTGAAAAAGTGATCGGCTATGTAGCGATTAACAAGCCTGGCCTCAGTAGTGCAAGCAATCGGTTGCTCAGGAAGCTTACAGAACATGTCCCCGGAGTCGTTTATCAATACCAATACCTGGACAACGGCCTCTCGAGGTTTCCTTACGCCAGTGATGGGCTTTGGGATATTTTTGAACATACTCCCGAGGAAGTAAGGGCTGATGCAGCCTCCGTGTTTGACAGAATACACGCTGAGGATCTCGACGAGTTCATTCAGTCGATGCTCAATTCATACACAAGCCTAAACCCCTGGAAAATGAATTTCAGGGTGGTGCTACCCTCAAAAGGTGAAAGGTGGATCGGTGGAAGCGCCAGGCCAGAGCAGCAACCTGACGACAGCGTAATTTGGCACGGGTACATGGCCGACGTAACCCACCAAAAGAAAATAGAGCAAGAGCTAGTCAAGACAAATAAGGATCTTCAGGGTATTCTAAATGCAGGTAGCCAAATATCAATCATCGGCACACGAGTTAACGGCCTCATATCACATTTTAGCAAGGGCTCTGAGAACTTACTGGGGTATAAAGCCGACGAGGTGGTGGACAAAGAAAATCTGACCATCTTCCATGTGAGGGAAGAAATTAAATTGCGTGAGAAGCAATTAACAGCTCGACTAGGAAAAGAGGTGGAAGGCTTCGATGCGATTGTAGAAATGGCCAGAAAGGGAAAACACGACACCCGGGAATGGACCTACTCAAGAAAGGACGGCACCACTTTTCCGGTGCAACTTGTTGTAACGGCCATTACCGACGAACACAGCAAAATAGTTGGGTTTTTGTGTGTTGCCACCGACATCAGTCAGATGACGAAAGCCAGGCTGGCATTGGCTGAAAGTGAGGAGAGGTGGCAGTTTGCACTTGAAGGAGCAGGCGACGGTGCCTGGGATTGGGACTTGGCAAAGGGTTCCATTTTCATTTCGCCAAAATCTAAGAAAATGCTGGGATACGCTAGTCACGAGGTGAGAAATGCTCCGGAAGGCTGGGCCAAACTGATCCACGCCGATGATGTTCCAACGTATCAAAAGAACCTGGACGAGCACCTGCAGGGGAAGGCAGAAATCTACTCCACTGAGTACCGGGTGCTGTGCAAAAACGGAGAGTACAAGTGGGTGCTTGACAGGGGAAAAGTGACCAGAAGAGACGAAAATGGCAGGCCTTTGAGAATCATCGGTACGCACTCCGATATTTCCCAGGCCAAAGAGAAAGAAAAAGCATTAAAAAGCACAATTGACATAATTGGTGAGCAAAACAGAAGATTGCTCAATTTTGCGCATATCGTATCTCACAATCTCAGGTCACATTCGGGCAACTTTGAAATGATGTTCAAGATGTACGATGTTGCTGAAGATGACGACGAGCGGAAGGAAATGCTTGCCCATATCAGAACGATATCGGAAAAATTAAGCGAAACCATCCACCACCTCAACGAAGTGGTGATGGTTCAAACCTCCATCGACCTTCAACGGCAAAACATCAACCTGTACAGCTTTGCGGAGAAAACAAGAGAGGTATTGACGGCAAACATTTCCTCAAAAAATGCCCATATAGCAAATAACATCCCCAGGGACATAGTAATAAATTACAATGCAGCCTATATGGAGAGCATTCTTTTAAATTTACTCTCTAATGCTGTCAAATACAGCCATCCGGATCGTGATCCAGAAGTGCGTCTAACTGCCTACAGTGAAAAAAATTATACTGTTCTGGAGGTAGCCGACAATGGCCTTGGCATCAACCTGCATCTCCACAGAGACAAGCTTTTTGGTATGTACAAAACGTTCCATCCCAACAAAGATGCCAAGGGAATTGGTCTCTTCATTACCCGCAACCAGATCGAGGCGATGGGTGGAAAAATAGCGGTAGAAAGTGAAGAAAATAGGGGCTCAGTTTTTAAAGTCTACTTCCTGTAGCAACACCTCTTCAGTACGCTCAATGCCTCTCAGTAGTTGCTTATCTACCTGAAAATGATTAACTTCTGTTACATCAAAAAGCACTGCCATGGTAAAGAGCTTCAGAGGTGAAATAGAGGAAAAACCAAAGCGAAGAGAAATGCACCCCGTGCTGGTGGCCGACTACATGGCTACACGGCTCGTGACTTTCCATCCAGACCAATCCATTTATGAGGTCGTTCACATCCTTCTTGCCAGGAAAATATCCGGTGGGCCGGTTGTTAATGCCGAAAATGAGCTGGTAGGTGTGATTTCCGAAGGAGACTGCCTGAAGGAGGTGGTCAGGGGAAAGTATCACGACATGCCCGTGCTGTCAGGAAAGGTTGCCGATCACATGGCGAAAGATGTGGTAAGTATTGGCCCTGCAATGACCATTTTTGACGTGGCCAAGCTGTTTCTCGAACGTCGGCTGCGTAGATTTCCGGTAGTGCTCGAAGGGAAGCTTGTGGGGCAAATCAGCCAGAAAGATGTGATGAAAGCCGTTTTGAAAATCAAAGGCTAAGTGGCCTGCGTTTGCGCTACACCAGCGCCTTTAATGTTTTCTATCGCCAGCAGTTTATTTAAGAGGCCATCTGCGTTGGCTGCGATAGCATAGTAGGAAATCTCCATTTCAACCAGACCACCTGTGGGCTCGCCTATCGCAAAGGCGATACCCTTTGTTGGTATTGTCCACATGTCGTTAAGCACTGCTTGTTTTACATGTCGTTTAATCAGGTGCTCTCCGACGCCAACTGTTAGCCGAATGTCTATTCTGTGCTGCTGAATCCCCTTTAATGCATGTCCTTCCGCCTGCCGCTTCTTTAGCGACAGCCGTTTTTTTATTTCATCGATCACACCACTCAACTTGCCGGTTAGGTTTGGGGCTTTCATAGCAAGTCTCGTTCTTTAAAATGGCGTATTATAAATGGCAGCAGATAGGGATCAATCATGTAAATACCGGTCGCCTTTTCCACAATTGCACCGGAGCGGATCAAAGCCAAAAGCACCTTACTGATGTAAACACTGTCCCAGCCAGTTATCCGACTGATCTTATCTGCGTCGAGTCTCTTGTGAAGGACAAACTGGCTGAGTATCATCACCCATTCTTCATCAAGCTCTTTCAGGAAAGTAAGTGAAAGTTTTGGCGGAGCAGCTATTTCAATTTGATTATGAGAAACGTTAGAAATATTTGTCAGCCAGCCATTAAGAGCAGTACCCGGATTGCCACCACTGTAGTCAAAATATTTATTAAAAAGCCTGGCCAGCTCAATCTCACTTATATCCTTCTCACTTTCTCCGACCGACAAGCTAAGCCCACTTGATTTATGGCGCTTCATTATCACGTCTTTAATCATTTCAGCATCAAATGCGTCCATATTAATGATCTCAATAAACTTTTGAGAAAACCCTGTCATTTCGTCGATTAATTTAAAGGCATGCGGGTTCACATTAACAACGAAAAGGCACCTTGAGCTGAACTCATCAATCAGGTCGCCAATTGCTTCCACTATCCTCATTCCATTGGCCTGCCGCTCCCAAAAAAGCTCGAGGTCGTTGATGGAAATAATGCTTCCCGGAGGAAGCTGCGCTAAAATCTCCTTCGTGCTTCCCTGCATCAGCGTTGCCTTGCGAAGCGATTTTTCAAATTCAGCTATATCCAGAGTGCCCTGCAACGGTGGAAAAACAGCATAAAAGTTCTTCTCATTGCCTAAGCTGCTCACTGCATATTTTGTAAATGCAGTCTTGCCTTCGTTTCTTTCGCCAATGACAAGAATCCCTCCCAGGTAGCCTGTTCTGTGCCTGGAAACAGCTTTCTTAAAAATAGCCTCCTCCCGGGGGCGTGGCACCCAAAAATCTCTGCCAATACTCGACCTGCCATTGAAAAGGCTCACATAGTAACCCGGCAACTCCCTTAAAACCTTCTCCTGTGGGCTCACTTTCTCCTTCAGGTCCAGCAGGCGACCGGATAGTGAATGAATTTCCTGCCTATTGGAAAGCTTTCTGGCAAAAAGCAGCCCCTCACTCCTGCTGTACAAAAGCTTACTAACCGACTTAGATGCCAACTGAACTACTTGCTGCCACGACCTGGAAATAAGCTGAGCCACCTTCCGGCTCTTTATACTCTTGAAACCATAGCCAAAAGCTGACGCTGCCTCCTCTATCTTATACGATTTTAAGGGCTCAAATGCATCGTCAAAACTCTTTTTAGATTCCGACACAAACCGCTGAACCACGTTATCAATTTCCTTTTTTTCCTGGTCAGCCTTCAGCGAAAACTCTTTTAAAATATCTTCAATTGAAAGATCGGCGCTGGAAGTTTCGGCATTGTCTAATTTAAACCTGAGCAAATTGCCAGCTTCCTTTATAGCATATATGCTTCGCTTGATGCCATCTATCGCCCGCTCATGCTGCTCTTCCAGCGTGGTGATCAGCTTCGTCTTCAGAAAATACTCCGCCATTTTGCTGACGGGTATCTCCACCGACTCGCTCTCCAGTCGAGCAGCTGAGGTTCTTACCTTCAATACTTCCAACGTCTCTGGCATTTCCGACGCCGTTTCCAGAAACCGTTCCGTAGTATAATCCAGTGTTTCTTTTAGCTCCAATTCCCAGTCAGTTTCGAGTTCAAACACCACTTCCCTTGAAGATGTAATCGGCATTTTGAGGTACTTGTCAATCTTTTTAATCACTCTGGACTCAATCATGTGGGCAAAGCCATCATTGAGTGACCGATGCATAATGCCGATCCTGTTTTTCACCCTGTTGATTTCCTGCTCCATAATGACCTTGTTGAGCATCGTCTTCAGGTCAGAATCAAAAGATTCTAATAAAGCTTCAATTCCCTCAGTTTTAGCTTTGATATATTGGGCGGAGGAAGACCGCCTCCAGGATTCCTTCATTGGAAAAAGTAACTCCAACGAATGACTCATGAGCTGAAGGTTTTGGACATGCTCCAGCAAAAGCCTCCCTTCAAACAGCGTTTCTTCCCGCTTTTGTCCTTCCAGAAGTTTGTTCAACTTCTCTATCTCGGCACGAATTGTGGCCGCCCACTTACTCTCTTCTTCATCAAATATGGTGGTGGCAGTGTTAATCACACTTCGGCAGTCGGAATAGAAGCCAAAAACGCTATCAGTGTGCTTTGCCAGGTACCCGGAAAGGAATGAAAGTCTGCCTCCCCATTGAAAATACCCCGCCAGCGCTCTGAATACCACATTATGTGTAAGTGGGTAGCCAGTTACGAAGTGAACGGCTCTCCTGAACCCTTTGTAAAAAGAGGCTCCCGCTGTAGAGGCAGGCGCTTCTGCAAAAGCTTCCTTTGAATAGCTTACAGGCAGTGTTTTAGGATAGAGTTTGTAATCTTCCTCTAAGCGTTCCAAATATTCTGTGGTCGCCTCTCTGAGCATAGATACCTGTTCAGGAACGAGCTCTTGAAAGACCTTTTCGCTAAACAAATGGCTAAGACGGTACGAGGTTTCATTACGAAGCTTATCCAGCGCCTTTGCCTTTTTATACGACTCCTTAATCTTTCTTATGTCAGCCAGTTCCTTCTCGATAGTCTTCAATAGTGTTTGAAGCTCACCAAGAATAAGCCTGTGGTTCTCAAATGACCTTCTAAACCCTTTCGCAAAAAGGAGCTTCTGAAGTCTCCGCCCGTTTTGGTCTATTCTGTAGATGTTAACAGTCACTTCAGGGAACCTGGAGGGCTGAACCGTTGGAATTGCCTTCAATAAGCCACTGGAATCTGGAGATGGCACGTCCTTTACCTTCTCCGCTATTTCAAAGCTTTCAAAATAACCCGATGAGCTTACAACCATCGTGGTGCCAAGCTCGTTGAGGAGCTCATTGACACCATCATAGTACAGGTCGATCTGATCCAATGTCCCACCATCAAGTCCCAGCATTACCAAATCAGTCTCCGCCGACTCTCTTGCTATAATTTTTTTGTTGTCTCCCTCACCTTTGATTACCCGCACAGTCACGTCAAGCCTGGCGCTTTCGAGAATGGCCCTTGCCTCTTTATAAATACCTTCATGGTTGCCGCCTGACTCATCAATAATCAGCAACCTGACCCTGGCCAGTTTCCACAGGCTGGAAGCTACCAGGTTTCTAACCAACGCCAGCGAAAAACTCAGATTGGGGCCCTTTCCCCCCCACCAAATGTCAATGGTGCTGAGCTGACCAAACTTCCTGTCTTCGTCATAGTCAATAAATATATTGTTGTACTCACCCCGGCGGAAGCCTCGCAGTGCTTTCGCAAACTGCTCTTTGTTTTTGGGTGCCCGGCTCCAGCCCATCAAAATAGTGTTGGGCTCTACGCCGGAGAAGCCATACACCCTGCTGATTTCTTCCATGCCAGAGTAGATGTCTTTGCAGCCAAACTTGTAGGAAAAGTATTCGCTTTTGCTATTGGTAGTGGCCAGCATCGACTCTGCCTTCGATAGGTTTTTTTCATCGGTTTCGAACAGCTCAAAAGCTGACAGAATACCCAGGTTGCCAGCAATAGCCTTTCCCATTTCAGCGATGTGCTGCCGCTTGTCGGGGCTGCCGCTAAACATGATGATATTGGGTCGCCAGTTTCTGGTGTGAGTCTTTTCCTTTTTAAGCCGGGTAAGGCCTGTTTTAACCAGAGAAGCCCACACTCCGTTCCAGGCATCCCCTGAGTTCAACGTTAGCTGTCTTCTTTTGAGGAATAAAAACAACAAGCCGAGGATGAGCACAGCTGCCACCATAGCGACGAAATCGAGCTGAATCATGACAAGCACACAGGCGAGAGCACCCAGCAGGCTGATCCAGCCGGACACCTTGAACTCAGGCCGGAAATCGGAACTGGTCCACGACTCAAAAGCCGCACTGACATTGAGAAACCCGTAGGTGGTGATGAAGAAGATGGACACCACCCGGGCAATCACATCGAGTTCTCCGATCAGAATACCCGCCTCAGCAATCAGAAAAGTAAGCAACAAAGCATTGCGGGGCTCATTGGCTTTGCCATACCCTTTTCCAAAAAACCGGGGTGTGATTTTATCAGATGATGTGGCTTGCAGAATGCGGGGGGCTCCAAGGATGCTGCCAAGTGCTGACGAAAGTGTTGCTCCCCAAATGCCGGCAATCACCAGCTCAGGAACCCATGAGATATTCAACAGCACGTTTGGGTCAGTAGCCAGCACGCCTGCGTCTACTGTAAAGTATAGGTAGCATGCAAACCCGACGTAAACGATAAATCCAACCACTATCGCCAGAATAGACCCGGTTGGAATCGATTTTTTAGGATCCTTCAAATCACCAGACATTGATACACCGGCCTCAAACCCCGTAACCGCCGGGAAAAATATACCAAACAACACCATTACTGACACAGTGGAGGAAGAGATGCCCTTAGTCACATCGGATGGCCCAAGGTCGTGTGTGCCCAGAAAGATGGAGGCCAGGGATAACACAATGGCCGCCATAATAAAATACTGGGTTTTGATGGCCATGGAGGTGCTAATGAAAGTAAGCGTAGTTACTGCCAGCAGCACAATACTACCAGTTATCCTTATATTGTTCACAGAGCCTTCGTAGCCCCAATAGCTGAGGAAGCTTTCAGAAAACCCGATGAGATACAAGCTGACGCTAAAAGAAAGCCCTACAAACAATGCCAGCCCAAGTGTTCCTCCTATGGGTAGACCCAGGCTGCGGCTGATCATGTAGTAAGTGCCGCCGGCTTCCACCTTTTTGTCTGTAGCAATGGATGATACGCTAAGACCTGTTGTCACGGAAATGATATGAGCAACCAAAATGATCCCCAGCGTAGTCAATAACCCCACCTCGCCGACAATCATTGGCAGCCTTAGGTACATGATCACCCCAAGGATGGTAAGAATGGATGGCGTGAAGACTCCCCCGAAAGTCCCGAACTTATTACTCTTCGACATTGATCATCTAATTTAATGCTAGTTAAGAATTGAAACTGCTATTTTCGTACTTAACAGGAGTTTTTGCTTTCAGTTAAAAGTAATTCTCTTTGTAGTATATCTCAAATTTAACATCCAGGTATGGACATGCTAAATGCCTATAGCGAAACTATCGCTATTTCGATCATCATCATTGCTTCTTACTTTTTTAATCAATTCTCGAAGAAAACCAATATACCAAGTGTATTGCTCCTAATTGGCTTGGGTGTTGGCCTTCAGGAGCTTTTAAACTTCTACGACATCAACCTGGAAAGGGGTATTATGGAGGCACTGGAGCTATTGGGCGTGGTTGGCCTTATCATGATTGTGCTCGAAGCTGCCCTCGATTTGAAGCTTACGAAAGAAAAAAAGCCCCTTCTGATAAAATCTTTTTTAGTGGCATTGTTGTCGCTCATTGCTACGTCCATTGGTATTGCCTACCTCCTCAAGTATTTTTTCTTCAACGATTTCTACACGGCACTGATATACGCTGTACCCCTTTCAATCCTCAGCAGTGCTATCATCATTCCCAGCGTTGGCAACCTGTCGAGCTCCAAAAAGGAGTTTATGATTTATGAAAGCACCTTTTCAGATATCCTGGGGATCATGTTTTTTTACTTTTTGCTCGGTAGTGCCGAAACCACCACCACATCCGGAGTGGTGTGGGAGGTGTCGAGCAGCATCCTGATTACTATCGCCCTTTCTATCATTATCAGTTACTCACTGGTGCTTCTGCTACAAAAGCTAACGACCAAAGTAAAACTGTTCTTTCTCATAGCTGTTTTGGTGCTCTTGTATTCAACCGGCAAAATGTTTCACCTCTCCTCCCTTCTCATCATTATGGTATTCGGCCTTGTGTTGAGCAATCACACCATTTTCTTTAGGGGCAAGCTGAAAAAGCTGATCGATGAAACAGCCCTGAAACATATACTGGAAGACTTCCATGTGGTGACAATGGAGTCGGCCTTTGTGGTGAGAACTTTCTTTTTTGTCATTTTCGGAATGACACTGGATTTCTCAGGCCTTACCGACGTGTTGGCACTCGTCACTTCCCTTACCATTTTAGTGCTGACTTATGTGGTAAGGTACATTTTACTGAAGTCGATTGTTGTCAAAAATATCAGCCCTCAAATTTGGATTGCCCCCAGAGGTTTAATCACCGTTCTTTTATTTTTTTCCATTCCTGACGAATGGAAAAATGACGCCTTCAGTGATGCCATTCTTTTGATAGTTATCATTGCAACAAGTGTTTTTATGACACTCGGGCTTGTTTTCAAGAAGCAGGACTTTGAGGACAAAAATGAGCTTGAATTCACTGATTGGGACAAGCTTGACAAAGAAATAGAAGCTCTCTCGAAAACAAAGTGAGCCTTTCGTTGCTTTTTATTGCTGAGCAGCAGGAAGTTCCTGATAAACAGCTGGTTTTAATGTCCTTTCAGTAAATTATTTTGTTGGTAACCAACACATATAATGTTCACCTTTTGTACTAACATTGCGCAAAAAAACGACCCACCCTAATGGCTATTCCTACACTACCAAAGCCAAGCCATCAACTGATGGTTGGCCTGCTACTGATGCTCGTGTTTTCTTGCCTCTCAATACAAAAGGCCGCTGCTCAGTACAACCCCACCATTCGCAGTGCCAGGCCGGGTCAGTCGGTTGGGCCGTTTACCACCGGGAAAAATGTTTTTCAGGTGCAAACCGGAGGTACCTACAACGGTTACTCGTTAGACAATACTGACCTCACCGGTACTAACTACACCTATCTGGCGTCGTTGCGGTATGGAATTCTTGAAAAGCTCGAGATCAGGTCTGCTTTTGCTCTGCGCCACGACAAAACGAGTTCCTCAGATATGACCGCAGGTGGTTTGGGCTTGTGGAACGCTGGCGTCCGCTACAACCTGCTTGATGGTCATGGGGACAAACCCTCGCTCGGTATTCAGGCTGACGCCCGATTTACTGCCGTGGATGAGGACTACAAAGCGGCCAACCTCGCTCCCAGAATCATGCTTATTCACGGCCAGAGGCTCACCGACAAACTGGGGCTTACCACCAACTGGGCCGTGGCATGGACGGGCAACAACACTGATCCGGCATTTAACTACACAGTGAATATTTCTTTTCCTCTTTCTGAAAAGGTGGGGAGCTTTATTGAAAACTATGGCACTGTATTCAATGGTGATTTCGACAACAGGTGGGATACTGGCCTCTCCTATCTTGTCAACAACGATTTCCTTCTCGATATGTCAGTCGGTTATGGGAAAAATGACGGAGTCAGCGATTGGTTTGTTGATGCAGGGGTGTCATGGCGGGTTAAGTTCGGGGGAAAACAATAATCAGCATCAAGAGCTTGCTGCATGTCTGACCCTCGGCTGACTATTATCATCGCCATTCGTCTGAATTAGAGTAACTTTGCACCTGAAATATCAATGATATGAAACTCAAAGTTTTATCACTCCTCATAGGTATAGGCAGCTGCTTTGCCGGCCAGGCAAAGCAGGCTGACAGTTTGGTTATAAAGTCCGATTCACTCGAACAAGCCAGGAAAGCGCAACATATCAGCGACTCCATTGCCAACCAACTGGAGGAATACTCCAACCTTGTCAGACGAAGCGAACAAAAGCGTATCGACGATTCGGTAAAAAAGGCCGAGCTTCTTCAACAAATCACCCTGCTAAAGGAAAATGACAAGCTGAAACAAGCCGATCTGCTCCGTCAGGTCAAGAACATCGAAATACAGGATTCTACAAGAAAGGCCGAGCAACTCAAAAGAATCAATCAGCTGAAGGAAACGGCGGTAGGTTATCCTGTTACCCCGTTCGGTGATACTTTGTTTATGGTTTTCACAAAGCTGGGCCCGGTGATGCCTAAAGAAAGAGCAGCCAATATCACAAAAAAGATTGAAGTGCTTTATCAGGACGACAGCTTCAAACCCGATTCTCTCCAGGTTATTCTTAACGAGTCGACGGCCGACATCACGTTTGGGGAAATGATTCTGATGAGTGTGACCGACACAGATGCACTCTGGGTGGGGCAGGACAAGAAAGCACTGGCCACAGCACACGCTGCTGCGATATCAAAAAGCATTGAAGCTGAAAGGGATGCCAATAGCTGGAAAAATATACTATTGAGGGCAGCGCTTACCATGCTCATCATTGCAGGCACATACGGCTTAATTTATCTACTCAATCGACTTTTCCGCAAACTCAATCTTTTGATCATCGTCAAGAAGGATTCAATTTTCCATGGCATCAAGTTCAGAGACTACGAAATTCTTCCTCCCAAACGTGAGCTGGATTTAACCCTGCGAATTAGCACGATTCTGAAGTGGGCAGTATTCGGGTTGCTGATGTATATCTCGCTTCCATTGCTTTTCAGCGTATTTCCCTTCACAAGAGGGTGGGCCGCCACTCTTTTCGGTTGGGTTTGGCAGCCCACAAAAGGGATCCTGGTTTCTTTTTTCAGTTACCTGCCTAATGTATTTTCTATAGCAATTATCTATCTGGCAACGCACTACGCTATCAAGTTTATAAAATTTGTGGCGCAAGAGATTGCCGCTGAAAGGCTCAAGTTCACGGGCTTCTATGCCGACTGGGCAATGCCTACATTTAATATCGTCAAAGTGTTGCTTTATGCCTTTATGTTTGTGGTTATTTTCCCCTATCTGCCAGGATCCGACTCTAAGATCTTTCAGGGCGTTTCTGTCTTCCTTGGTATTCTTTTTTCGCTGGGCTCTTCCACTGCGATTGCCAATGCAGTAGCGGGTCTTGTTATCACATACATGCGTCCCTTCAAGGTAGGTGACAGGGTCAAGATTGACGACATTGTTGGAGACGTAGTCGAAAAGTCGCTGCTGGTTACCCGCATTCGTACGCCTAAAAACGAAGACATTACAGTGCCAAACGCCAGTATCCTTGGGGGTAAAACCGTCAACTATTCCACCTCCAGCAAAGAGCTTGGCCTTGTGCTGCACACCACCGTCACTATTGGCTATGATGTTCCCTGGAGGCAGGTGCATGAGCTGCTGATTGCTGCAGCAGTGGCCACTGAAGGCATCAACGACAAGCCCACGCCGTTCATTTTGCAGACAAGCCTTGATGATTACTATGTATCGTACCAGCTCAATGCCTATACCTCCGAGCCCAACAAAATGCCAAGGACTTACTCCGATCTGCACCAAAATATTCAGGATAAGTTCAATGAAAGTGGGGTAGAAATATTGTCGCCGCACTACCGTGCCCTGCGGGACGGTAACATGGTCACAATTCCAGCTAGCTATCTGCCAAAGGACTATCAGGCACCGGTGTTCAATGTGAGTAGTCATCAGAGCGGCTCGCCGACAAAGAAAGACTAACATCGGCTTCTTATTGAAAGCCCTTCTAAAAGTAGCCATAGAAAAACAGCTCGATAAGGCTGTCAGTCAATTTATGTAGGTCGGCCAAAGCACCCGTTCAAACAAATGAATAGCCCTTGTTGATCTGATATTACTATCTTTCGGATGCGGCCTGCGCCAACCAGTGCCGGTTGATTAGGTTCAACTAACCACCTAAGCCTACTTATGTTTACCCTGTTCTACCACTGCTTTATCAAGCCAGTTTCCCTATTGCCCTCCTGGTTGCTCTATGGCATTTCGGATTTTCTTTCGTTTATCCTGTTCTATGGCGGATTCTACAGAAAATCAATCGTTATCAAACAAATAACCGCATCGTTCCCGGAAAAGTCGCCAGACGAGGTGCTGGAAATTACCCGTAAGTTCTATTCGCACTTTTGTGACCTGATGGTGGAATCTTTGATGATTTTCAGCATATCCAGGGAGGAGGCCATTCGAAGGTGCACAATTTCCGGCGAGCAGGTATTCAAAGATCTCTTTGCAGAAAACAAGAATATCATCATCGCCGGGGGGCACTACAACAACTGGGAAATGCTGGCTGTGGCCATCGACGAGCAAATTCCACATCAGGCTATGGCCCTGTACACACCTCTTGCTAATAAGGGATTTGATCGGCTCATGAGAAACTCCAGAGGCAAATACGGCCTACAGCTATATCCGAAGAAACGATTTTGGGAGATTTTTGAAGCCAGAGACGGGCCGCTCTTTGCTGCCGTGTTTGGTGCCGACCAGTTCCCCACAAAGAGTAAGAACGTTTTTTGGACCACTTTCCTCAACCAGGAAACCTGCGTGGCTTTCGGAACCGAAAAATATGCAGTAGAACAAGACTGTGCCGTCGTCTTTGGCCGGATCATCAAAGTTAAAAGAGGCTGCTACCAAATGGACTTTGAATTGATTACGAAGGACGCTACCAAAGAACCCTTTGGCGCCATCACAAAAAAACACGTAGCATTGCTGGAAGCCGATATAAAAAGACATCCTGAGTATTGGTTATGGACGCACAGGCGGTGGAAGAGGAGCCGACCCGTCGATCAGCCGATCCACTAAGCAGTCGGTTGATTTTGACTGGTGGAGTGCAAAAGTTCAAAGGTCTTTTTACATTCGACTTGGTCAAACAATTAAAGCAGCCACATTGCTTATGAAAAAACTACTCTATCTCTCATTCATTATTCTTTACTTTGGTGACGCCATAGCACAAGAAAAGGAAAGTGAAAAACCAACCGGGCCGATCCCAGAAGGTGAAGTGGCCACCACCAAACAAACGGTAAAAATTAATGGCACCACCATAGAACTGACTGCCAAAGCTGGCACTGTTCAGCTTCGGGACGAGAACAATGAGCCTATTGCCCTTTTTGGCTTTACGAGCTACGTAAAGGAAGGTGCTCCGTCCACCAGGCCCATCGTTTTCTCCTACAATGGCGGACCAGGTTCTTCCTCATTTTGGCTTCACATGGGCGTAATGGGTCCGAAAAGGATTGTAGTGAACGATCCAAACTTCAACTCAGCGGCTCCTTACCAGCTTGTTAATAACGATTACTCGATCCTCGATGTCGCCGACCTGGTAATGATTGATCCCGTGGGTACCGGGCTGAGCGTGCCGATCGGTAAAGCTAAATTCGAAGACTTCTGGGGCGTAGACCAGGATATTCGCAGCATCAGTCTCTTCATCACGCAGTATCTGATTGACAACAGCCGCATGAACTCGCCCAAGTTTTTGCTGGGAGAGAGCTATGGCACTTTCAGAAACGCCGGAGTGATGAACAGCCTGCTCGATCAGGGCATTGCCATGAATGGGGTCATCATGGTGTCGGCTGTTTTCGACCTGAGGACGCTGCTCTTTCCTCCTAACGACGACCTGCCCTACATAGTGCATTTCCCAACCTATGCAGCCACGGCCTGGTACCACAACAAGGTGGCCAACAAACCAGCCACCGTAGAAGCTTACATGACAACAGTGCGAAAATTCACCGAAGAGGAGTATGCTCCAGCCCTTTTTAAAGGCGATCAGCTTTCAGGGGGGGAGAAATCCGCTATGGCAGCAAAGCTAAGTGCACTTTCTGGTGTTTCATCCGACTATTGGCTCAAAGCCGACCTCAGGGTGCAGGCCGATGAGTTTTTTCAGGAGCTGCTAAGAGACGAAGGGAATACCGTAGGTCGGCTCGACTCCAGGTACAAAGGCATCAGCCAGGATGGCATCGGCCAGTTTGCTGACTACGATCCGCAAAGTGCTGCGATCTCACCGGCCTATATCCAGGGCTTTCTTCACTACTTCCACAACGACCTGAAGGTGAATAAAAAATTGACCTACACAGTTACAGCGGGAAGAAGAGACGGCTTCAAGTGGGACTGGAAGCATAAAGGCAACTTTGCCTGGGGAGCAACCGCCGCTATTAATACGGGCATCGACATGGCCGAAGCCATGAGCAAGGCGCCCAATATGAAAGTATTGATCCTCAACGGTTACTACGATATTGCTACCGTATTTTATGGTGTAGAGCACAGCATCAACCACCTTGGGCTGACCAAAGAAGTGAAGGACAATATTATTATGAAGTATTACGAGGCTGGCCATATGATGTACACTCACCAACCTTCATTGGAGAAGTTCAAGAAAGACGTCGGGACGTTCATTGTGGAAAATGCCAGATAGGAGCCAATCACCGAAAGCCCCACCCATTAAGGTAGCCCATTTGTTTCGTCCACTTGACGAAGCGCTGATGAAGCTGCTGGCCTCATTGAATGACGATGACTGGCAAAAGCCAACGCCTGCGAAGCACTGGAACGTGAAGGATGTCGCTGCCCATTTGCTGGACGGTAATCTTAGAACTTTGTCTATCCAACGTGATGGCTACTTTGGCGAAGCACCTCCTCCGATAAAAACTTATGAAGACCTTGTCGGCTGGCTCAATCTGCTCAACGCTGATTGGGTAAAAGCCAGCAAAAGACTGAGCCCGAATGTTCTTCGAATACTTCACCAGGCAACGGGCCCGCTGACCTCTGCCTATTATGAGTCACTGCCTTTGTGGGACGAAGCGATTTTCGCTGTGGATTGGGCGGGTGAGTCGAAAAGCTACAACTGGATGCACCTGGCCCGGGAATACACTGAGAAGTGGCACCACCAGCAGCAGATAAGGGAAGCTGTTGGGAAGCCCGGCATCATGACCAGGGCATTTTTCTTTCCCATGATAGCCACCTACTTCACGGCCCTGCCACATACTTTCAGAAATATAGCAGCGCCTGAGGGGACGCTGGTCACTGCTACGGTAAGCGGCCAGGTGGGTGGAGCGTGGCATTTGGAAAGGCAAAATTCGAACTGGGTGCTGGTTGACAAGCCCGGCCGGGTGCCAGATACTGCTGTGGAAATAGCCCCCGAACTAGCCTGGAAGCTATTTTCGAAAAACATCAGGCCAGGCGACGTCAAAGACCGGCTTAAAGTAGAGGGTGATAAACTTCTGGCAGCTCAGGTACTCCAAATGGTGTCAGTAATGGCATGAAGCAAATGAGCAAAACACCACCCAAAGCCAGCGCTATCCTCCCCATCATTGTATTGGCCCAATTTGCCTGCACGTCGTTGTGGTTTGCAGGCAATGCTGTATCAAGAGACCTCGTTGTTTTGTATCAGCTAGGCGACGGCACGCCGGGTCACTTAACAAGCGCTGTTCAGTTTGGCTTCATTAGCGGCACACTGGTGTTTGCGCTCCTTGGTGTCTCGGATCGCTTCCCCCCTTCCAGGGTTTTTATGGTATGTGCGCTGCTAGGCGCAACAGCCAACCTGTTGGTGCTTTTACCCGATCAGGGGCTGACCTCTTTGTTAGTCATCAGGTTCGCTACGGGCTTTTTTCTGGCTGGCATTTATCCCGTGGGGATGAAGATTGCTTCAGATTATCATGAAAAAGGGCTCGGCAAGGCGCTGGGCTTTCTTGTCGGAGCCCTGGTACTTGGCACGGCCTTCCCTCATTTAATCAAGAGCATTGGGCAGGGGCTTAGCTGGCAAATCGTTTTTATCTGCACATCAACCATTTCGGCTCTGGGAGGCATTTTCTTGTTTCTCACTGTACCTGACGGGCCATTCCGCAAACCAAGCGTTAAAATTGACTTGCTTGTTTCGCTGGAAGTCTTCAAAAAGAAAGACTTTCGAAGGGCTGCGTTCGGCTACTTTGGCCACATGTGGGAGCTTTATGCATTCTGGGCCTTCGTTCCTATTGTGTTTTCACTCTACCAGGATAGCCACCCCTTAACCACATTAAACGTATCCTTTCTCTCCTTTATCGTCATTGGAGCAGGTGCCTTTTCTTGTATTGCAGGCGGCTATATTTCAGCAGCACGAGGCAGTAAATTTGTTGCCCAAATGGCGCTGACTATTTCCGGCTTGTGTTGCCTTTTGTCTCCTTTTGGCTACCAGCTGCCCTTTGCTCTTTTTATTGTGTTTCTACTCATTTGGGGAGCTTCTGTTGTGGCCGATTCGCCGCAGTTCTCTACGCTGGTTGCTCAGTCGGCACCGAAGGAGAATACAGGTACGGCGCTCACAATTGTTAACTGCCTAGGCTTTTCCATAACAATTTTCAGTATCGAAGTGGTGCAGTGGCTCATGCACTATGGCTCACCCACCTTAGCCCTCCTGGCCCTTGCCCCGGGCCCTGTTTTAGGCGTATTGGCTACTGTCAGGAAGAATAAATAGATTCAATAAAATAAGGCACTGCCTTTTCTAATTGGCTTTATCCGCCTAAATTATCGATTATAACCGTGGGCCAACCTACAGGCCATTGAGCATTATTATGAAAGATCGATTTTCCGACAAAGCCAGCGGCTATGCCGCCTTCCGGCCCAAGTACCCTGAGACGCTTTTCAATCACCTCTACACTCATACAAAGACTTTCGATGCTGCCTGGGATGCCGGCACAGGCAATGGACAGGTGGCAGCAGTGCTGGCAGGTAAATTCAACAGGGTGTATGCCACTGATATTAGTATAAAACAACTGATGAAGGTGCCGAATATGGCGAACCTAAGTAGTTTTGTCGCAGACGAAGCAGCTCCTCAAATTTCGGACACCTCCATCGATTTGATCACTGTAGCGCAGGCCATTCACTGGTTTCAGATAGATAAATTCTGTGATGAGGTAACCAGAGTAGCCAAACCTGGGGCTTTGCTAGCCACCTGGGGCTACGGCCTGATGCAACTCCCCCCAGCCTATCAGCCAGCGGTTGATTACTTCTACAGCAAGGTAGTTGGCCCCTATTGGGATGCCGAAAGAAAGCACATCGACAATAGCTATGCCGACATCTCTATTCCTTTTAAGGAGCTGAAGCCCTCCGAACACTTTGAGATGATCTACAAATGGAATACAGAAAACCTGGAGGGGTACCTCAACACCTGGTCGTCGGTAGGCAACTACATCAAAGAAAAGAAAGAGAACCCGGTCACTCCCTTTATCAAAGAACTGAAAACCAATGGCCTGCCAGAGAGCTTTCCTGTATCCTTCCCGCTTTTTGTTCGCCTTTTCAGGCTTTAAAGTGGGTTGATGGTATAAATGAACTTCAGCTGTATGATGTGGTCGGTAAAATAAAACTGTTCAGCCTTCAACGTTCTACCCCATTGCAGCATGTAGTAGGCATCTACCCTTATGGCCGGAGAAAGACTATTGCTTACTCCGAAATAGACCCGCTCTGTATTGAAGAACTGGTCGCTCAAGTGACCGGAGTTGGTGGTCAAAAAAGGCTCGTATTGAAGTGCCAGCTGAGCACTTTTTCCGCTGGCGTTTTTTTCCTTCAAAGGGTAGTTTAACCCTAACCGGTAACGAAGTCGCAGGTTTTGGTAGTTGTCGGCACCTTCCTGATAAAACGTCCTTTCTTCCACTCTGAAATAGTGCTGCAAGTCCAGTTTCCAAAACAAATGATGTGTGTACTGCACACCAGCCCAGTACCGAATTTCGTTTCTCAACTCCAGGTCATGGTCCTTTAGCCTGAACCACCCAACACCTCCGAGCACCGTTACCTTTTTAGAGATAGTATGGCTGATGCCCGGCCTTAAAACAGTTTGTTTCCAGTCGATGTCGTTGAGCCTTGTTCGATAGTATATATCACTAGACAGCCTGGTTTTGGCGGAAAGGTTGTAATTGATAGTAGGGTCTATCCAAAGCTGAAAGTTGGAATTGCTTTGAGAAGACTGAGCACTAACAAACCGTAGGTTTGCTAACAATAGGGTGAAAAAAAGGTAGAATCGCATCAAACGATAAATTTGATGCAAGTAGGTAAATAGCGATGATTATTTAATCAGGTTTTTGAAAAAATAGCCGCTAACCGGCCTAAATGGCATAAGCCAGTTTAAGGAACGCAATATCGTAAGAGTGATGATACCGTTCTTTTCTGCTGCCCTTAAAGCCCTGGCTTATATAGTTCAAATCTACCCTCCACTTACTGTTGAGTCTTGCTCCCAGGCCATAGTAATACCTATGGGTATAGGCATAAAGGTCATCGAACGGAGTGTTAAGGAGCACAAGCGGCTCAAACCCGAGGGAAAATGACAACACTCCGCTGCCACCGGCCCATTTGGCTACGGGCATTCCCCCGCCTATCTTATACCTCACACGAGTTACATAAGGAGCATTCAACCCCTGAAAGATAATTCGCTGCTCTAACCTAACGTAATGAGTAAACTCCCAGGGGCCAATCTTCGGCCAACGGGCCTGCACACCCTCCCACACTCTAAATTCCTTGTGGTTGTCAGCCGTACTAAAATCAACAAAATAGTACCCAGATCCCATCACCAGTGATACTTTGGGACGAATATTATAGCTTACTACCTCCCTCAGCACATAGCCCTGCCAACCATTTTTTACCAGCTGGTACCTGGCGAAAGCGTCCGTGCTTAGCTTCCATTTTGGCGTCGGATTGTATATGAGTGAGAATTGAGACCACAACTGGCCGGTTTGTGCATGCCCGATCTGACAAGCAACCAGCAAAATAAAAAGTACAAATCCCTTGAGCTTCAATTGGAATGGTTGGTTAGGAACACAATTGATTGAGTCCGGGCGTCTCCGAAAGATAGATAACAGCTAAAAGAATGAACTTTAGTTTTATACCTGTAGCATATTTCGAGAGTAAACGGTAAAATAGCCCTTCACACCACTTATTTTCAATCAACCAGTCAATTGGTTGCCAAAAATGAAACATATACCTTTATCACCTCCCAATCAACGATGACGGAAATACCACCAGGCTTTCGTTTCCGTCCTTACCAACGGAAGCCACCCCAAACAAGTAATTGTCGATCACAAAGCCTTCCAGCGTAAATTCATTCACTTTACCAACAAACCTACTATGCTCCCATTGCGGCACCGTAGTGTCTCGCCAATAAATTCTGTAGCCAGCCAGGTTCGGATCGTCAACTGCAGACCAAGCAAGCCTGGTAGCCGGCTGAACAGCTCCTCCAATTTTCACTTCAGCGGGTGCTTTCGGTGCCCAGGCCAAACTAGACAGATTAATGGCATTGACAGCGGTAAGCTTGGCAGCATAATCTAAGTTGACCCCTTCAACCACATCACCGTAAGAAATGCCGTCTTCAACCCTGATGTCCTGATGCTGGCGTGGGTAGTATTCGTGGGCTTCCATGATCCGGATGCCGGCATAACCCACGTCATTGAAAGGCCGGTGGTGCCCGCCCCTGCCGAAACGATCCAGCCGATACACCATCATTGGGTTCATTTCGGGCATGTAAGTGGAAACAGTCTTGTGTACATAACGAGCTAGCTGGCGGCTAATTCCATCCACCTCTCCTCCATAAAAGCGCCGACGTCCTCTTTCCTGATCGGTTTCCGTCACCGGAGTGGGCTCGGAAAAGATCCGGAAAGTGCGGTTATCAATCACTCCATCTACCCCTTCAATGTTGCCAATCATGTCGTTGTTCATCACGCCAATGATATCCCAACCTTGTTCCTTGGCCATTTCAGCCATGTAAGTGCCACCCACAAGGCCTTGCTCCTCCCCTGAGAGCCCCACGTAAATGATGCTGTTCGGAAACTTATACTTGCTCAGCACCCTGGCCGCCTCAATAGCCCCTGCCATGCCTGAAGCATTGTCGTTCGCTCCCGGGGCATCTACTTTCCCATCCATCACATCCGTTGCTCTGGAGTCGATATCAGCCGACATGATGATGTAGCTGTTGGGGTTCACTGTCCCTTTTTGGATAGCAATCACGTTGGTGACTACCGTTGGCTCCTTGATCCTGGCAAACTTATCTGCCGGCACCTTGTTGTGCTGATAAGTTACTGTAAGGCAGCCACCGCAGTCCTTAGCTATTTTATCGAACTCAGCTTTGATCCACCTTCTGGCAGCTCCAATGCCCCTCGTAGCTGAAACGGTATCAGAAAGAGTGCTTCTGGTACCAAAGCCAGCCAAAGTCCTGACGTCTTTTTCTATTCTTGAGGAAGAAACCGCCTTTGCGATGTCGTATATGCGCAGGTCTTGTGCTGGCGGCAGTTGAGCAGGTTGCGCTTCGACAGGCCGCTTGCTAAACACAACAACAAAGGCAAAAAGGAGGCAGTAAAGTCTAAATTTCATATTGTTCCGATTGATCAGGCGAGGAAGGTAAGCAAAACTTTCTTGTTGATTGGACAAAAATCTACGAAGAGAACCATATCGGCTACCAGCGGCTGCCTTGACTTCACGCAGGTACGTCAAAGGAAGTGACGGAACATAAATTGCCTATATGCAGCTTTCATTTTCGGATCAATCTATATTTCTGGGGATTGAATGTTTCGTTTGTGGTTAAATAAAAAAGCAAAAGGTCCAAGCCTATCCGACTGGAGAAGCCCGGCTGGGCGAGACGCATTGAACCAGTTTTGCTTTTTTATGACCGCTCGGGAATTAGATTTGAAAGGTAATCCCCCAGATTTCCCGCTTGATCCTCATTTTCTATGGCTGACCCACAATAAAAAGTACGTTCAATCCGCAGTTAACGGAGCGCCTTTATTAACTAAGCCTAATAAGATTCAGGCAAATCAATCTATTTTCCTATTTTTCAGGCCTTGTACAAAAACACCTGCTTAACACCTATTGCATGAAGACCAATCGCTACCTGCTTGTAAGTTCTGTTGTGGCCGCCCTAGGTGGTCTTTTGTTTGGATTTGATACCGTTGTTATCTCTGGTGCCGACCAGCAACTTCAGGCGCTCTGGGGCACCTCTGATCTTTTTCACGGCTCTGTGGTCATGTCGATGGCGCTGTGGGGCACTGTCATCGGCGCTCTGTTTGGTGGCTACCCAACCGACAGGTTTGGAAGAAAGAAAACCTTGTTTTGGATCGGTGTTCTTTACTTTGTGTCAGCCATGGGGTCTGCCTTCGCCTGGGATCCCTGGTCTTTTGCTATTTTCAGGTTCGTCGGTGGTTTGGGCATTGGCATCTCCACCGTAGCAGCTCCGGCTTACATCTCCGAAATAGCCCCTGCGGATCAACGAGGCAAACTGGTGGCATTGTACCAATTCAATATAGTTTTTGGCATCCTGCTGGCTTTTGTTTCTAACTATTTGCTGAAAGACATCGGCGAAAATGCCTGGCGCTGGATGGTAGGCATGGAAGCCCTCCCCGCCTTCATCTACCTGGCATCCACTTTTTCTCTTCCCGAAAGCCCAAGATGGTTATATGTGCACAAAGGTGACAGGGAAGCGGCCGTGGCCATCCTGAAAAAAATTGGGACAGACGAAAAGGAGCTCGTAATGGCCACAAAGGACGAAGCGGCACAACACGCAAGCGAGTCTATTTTTCAGGGCAAGTACAGGTTTCCTCTGATGCTCGCTTTCTTCATCGCCTTCTTCAACCAAATGTCGGGCATCAATGCCTTCCTTTACTATGCCCCAAGGATATTCGAAGCTGCAGGACTGGGTGCCAGCTCGGCACTTTTAAGCAGTATTGGGATCGGGATTACCAATATGGTCTTTACATTGCTCGGCCTGTACCTCATCGACAAAGTTGGACGGAAAGTGCTCATGTATATTTGCTCTTTTGGTTACATCATTTCGTTGAGTCTGGTCGGTATTGCGTTCTACCAGCAGTGGCAGGGCATGGCGGTGCCCATTTTCCTGTTCCTTTTCATCGCTGCCCACGCCATAGGCCAGGGCACAGTTATCTGGGTTTTTATCTCCGAGGTGTTCCCTACCCATTTAAGGGCTTTTGGACAATCGTTTGGTTCCTCCACCCACTGGGTGCTGGCTGCGTTGGTGACCCTGTTCATGCCGGCCTTACTTAGCGGCTTCAGCAGCCCGGGCATGGTCTTTTTCATCTTTGCAGGTATGATGGTACTTCAGCTTGTATTTGTGATCTTCATGATGCCAGAAACGAAAGGGCGATCGCTGGAAGAAATTCAGCAGGACTTTGGGATAACGAAATAGTCATTTGACATGATGGCCTCCAATGTCCAAATTGCGTAATGGATTTCCTGTTCATTGTGGGCATTGCTCAGGCGTTCTTTTTTGCTCTGCTTTTGGGTAGGAAAAAAGACAAGTCTGTCGCTGACAAGATTCTCCTCGTTTGGCTAATTTTTATCGGACTTCACCTCCTGGGCTTTTATTGGGACTACTCTGGCTTTTCCAGCCAACATCCTCATCTCCTTGGCTTCAGCTGGTTTATGCCCATAGCAGAAGGGCCATTTTTGTGGATTTACGCTACGGCCCTGCTTTCTGGCGCCAAGCGATTCAATCCCTGGTGGTTGATCCATTTTGTGCCATTTGTACTTCTGAATGTCTCTATCTACGACTTTTACCTGAGTCCTCCTGAGGAGAAAGCTCAATTTGCCGCCACCTTGTGGGAAAACCCACCATGGCAGGCAGTGCTTGGCAATTTTCTCACACTGTATTCAGGGCCCGTCTACGTCCTTTTTCTCCTTGTTCGACTGAAACGATTCAGAAGTGGTCTCAGGGACTTCTTCTCGTCCACTGAAAGGATCAACCTACAATGGCTGCAACGGCTTACCTGGGGCCTTGGTGGTATCTGGGCCGTGGTGCTGGGCACATACGCCTACTGCCGAATTGCTGACACTCGTTTACCCGACAATAACAACTATTACATTTTTATTGCCGTTAGCCTATTTGTGCTTTTTTTAGGCTACCATGGTTTGAAGTATGAGAACATTCTTGTGAAATATGCTTCACCAGATGTGGCCAGCGACGAGGCTGCCACGGTAGAGCGATATAAAAAATCCGGGCTGAAACCCACCGATGAAAAAGCCCTGCTGAATCAAATAAAATCGCTACTGGTGGAGCAAGAGCTCTACCTGGAACAAAACCTGACGCTGGATGATCTGGCTAAAAAGCTCGACAAACCCCGCCATTATATCTCACAGGCAATAGGTAGTGAGGAAGGCCTGACTTTCTACTCGCTTGTCAACCAGCTACGGGTAGAGGCCGCAAAAGAAAAGCTTGTTTCCGAAGATTTCGCACATTTCAGTTTGCTGGGTATTGGCCTTGATAGCGGTTTCAATTCCAAGGCATCCTTCAATCGGGTGTTTAAAGAGTATGCCGGCATCAGCCCGAGCGAACACCGGGAGCGCCACCAAAAGATTCATCAACAATAGGGCTCATCCCGCCGGATGAGGCGATACCGTTTTTGAAAAGCACTTATTTGGCATAAAAAACTCATGAATAAAAGGATTAAAATTATCTTATGGGGCTTGCTTGTGTTTCTTTCCATTAGCATTGCAGGCTATGCTTTTTCGTACTTGAGCTTCACCCCCGACAAAGGATTCCCTGCTCAAAAACCCGAAGAAATAAGAACGAGCTTTTTCTGGCTCCTGGCGTTTTACATGCATATCAGCTTTGGGGGTATTGCCCTTCTTACAGGTGTTTTTCAGTTTTCTGAAAAGTTGAGGAAAAGAGTAGTGTTGCATCGCACTTTGGGTAAAATCTACCTGATAAGCATTCTCCTTGGCGGACTGGCTGGATTTATGCTTTCCATCTTTGCTGAGGGCGGGATCATCGCTAAGGTGGGGTTCAATCTTTTGGCTGTCACCTGGTTGCTTACCTCGTGGTTGGCTTACAGCAGCATACGAAATCGAGACATAGAAGCGCACAGAAAATGGATGCTCAGAAGCTATGCTGCCTGCTGTGCCGCTATTTCACTCAGACTTATTTTGCCTTTCGAACTGGCTGCCCTGCACATGGATTTTACAACAGCCTACCAGATTGTGGCCTGGGCTTGCTGGGTACCTAATATGATTGTGATAGAAATGTATATCAGGAGCCAAAAGCAAGTACAGTTGGCTTGAGAACAGAATATTCCATCAGAGTCCCCTTCGGGAGACTCTGATGGAATTCCAGCTAAATCAGATACTTTAAGAAAAATATCATAGCTAACCATGGTCATCAAAATTTAGACATCGGGATCCTTTGAACATCACTCAGAGTCCCTTCGGGAGGCTCTGATGCTATTAAGTTAAGAGGTTCAGTGTCCCATTCTATTTTTACCCCTTCCCCTAAAGGGCGTATGGACTACCATGCGTAGACCCTTTAAGCCATAGTAGTAAAATACTCTTAACATAGCATTGCGGGAGACTCTGAGGGAAGATCCAAGCGAGACGCATTGAACTATTCTTGCTTTTCATTTACCCAAACAGTAAATAGTCACTCTATACTAGTAAGCCCTTACTGCTACGCCCCGCATGAAGTTGATAAACGCCCGATTCACTACTCTGTTACCACCGGCAGTTGGATAGTCGCCTGTGAAATACCAGTCGCCTGAATGGCCTGGGATAGCTTTATGCAGGTTGGGTACGGTCTGGTATAGCACCTCTACTTCTGCTCTCAGCGTTTTCGGCTTCACAATCTCAGAGATCTTTTCAGAAATCTGATCGTCAGTAAAAGGATCGTACAATTCCTTTACAAAATTGGGGGCCTCTTTATTGTCGGCATGCATGACGCATTTTTCATACACTTCATCCAGCAAGTGCTCCTTGTTATGGTCTTCCAGTAGCTTCAGCACTGCCCTGAAAGCGATGAAGTCTTTCATCTTGCTCATGTCGATACCATAGCAGTCGGGAAAGCGAATCTGAGGGGCAGAAGATACCACCACTATTTTCTTGGGCTCCAACCTGTCGAGCAAAGTCAAAATGCTTTTTTCAAGTGTGGTGCCTCTCACAATACTATCGTCGATCACCACCAGTGTATCAACCTTTTTCTTTACTACCTCATAGGTAGTGTCATACACGTTGGCCACCAGGTCGTCACGGTGCTGGTCGTCGGTAATAAAGGTGCGTAGCTTGGCATCTTTGATCACCAGCTTTTCCACCCTGGGCCTGAACGACAAAATCTCTTCCAGCTTCTTGGGGTCAGTAATCTTTTCTTTCAAAATCACTTTCTTCCTTTGCTTGATGAGGTATTTTTCCATGCCTGCCATCAATCCAAGAAAAGCCGTTTCAGCCGTATTGGGTATATAGCTGAAAACAGTGTTCTGCAAATCGTGGTCGATGGCCTTTAGTACCTGAGGCACCAGGAGCTCACCCAGCATTTTTCTCTCCTGGTAAATGTCCGGATCGGAGCCACGGCTAAAGTAGATGCGCTCAAATGAGCAGGACTTCTTCGGTATTTTTTTAATAAATTTCTCTTCTCTGAAGCTGCCATCCTTCTCAATGATTAGCGCACTGCCGGGTTCTATCTCCTTGATATCCGAATAGTTGATGCCAAAAGCAGTTTTGATGGCCGGCTTTTCTGATGCCACTACCACCACCTCGTCGTCGGCATAGTAATAAGCGGGCCTGATGCCGGCAGGGTCACGGGCAACAAATGCTGATCCGTGTCCAATAAGGCCGGCCATGGCATAGCCACCGTCAAAATCTTTGCATGAGCGCTTCAAAACCCTTTTCAGGTCAAGCTTCTCTTCTATGATATCGGTAATTTCCTGATTACTGAAATCGTCTTTGTACTTATCAAAAAGCAGCTGATTTTCTTCATCGAGGAAGTGGCCGATTTTCTCCATCACGGTCACCGTGTCAGTCTTCTCCTTGGGGTGCTGCCCCAACTCGATCAGCTTTTTGAAAAGCTCATCCACGTTGGTCATATTGAAATTGCCGGCTACCACCAGGTTGCGGCTTCTCCAGTTGTTCTGGCGTAAAAATGGGTGACACTTCTCTATGCTATTAACGCCGTGCGTGCCATACCGCAGGTGCCCCAGCCAAAGCTCGCCGGTAAATCCATAGTTCTTCTTCAGCCATTCAGCATCGAAGTATTTCTCCCCTCCTTCTCTCTCCGCCTTCTTGTACTTCTTCATCACCTTATCGAAAATCAGGGACACGGCTTGATTTTCGATAGACCGGTACCGGCTGATATACCTGTATCCGGGCTCAATATTGATTTTGATGTTGGCAACTCCGGCTCCATCCTGCCCTCTGTTATGCTGCTTTTCCATCAGCAGGTAGAGCTTGCTGGCCCCATAGGCAGGCGACTGATACTTATCAATATAATATTGAAGGGGTTTTCTGAGCCTGATGAGTGCTATGCCGCACTCGTGTTTAATTTGATCACTCATAAATGGGTTACCGGGAAAGGTATTTGCTGAATTACTTGGATTAAACTGTCAGGCTTTAAAAAAAAGAACACCAACATAAAAACAAGAAGGCAAGCCGTCATGATCTGGCCTGCCGTAAGTGTTTCCATTTCGGAATTATTTTTTTCTTCCACCTTCAAAAACATGAAGTAGGGTATCTTTAAGTAATAAAATAGTGCAACCACAGTGTTTCCTGCTGCTATCAGGAGAACAAACAACAACAAACTCCCCGAAGAAGTTTGCCATTCGTTCCAAAGTGACGAAAAAATGTAAAGCTTCCCGGAGAACCCAGCCAGCGGAGGAAATCCCACCAGCGACATCATGGCGACCAGAAACGCAACAGCAAGGAAAGCATGTTTCTTACCAAGGCCCTTGTAGTCATTGAAAGAGAACTTTTGCTCCCGTTCCATATGATCTACCAGATAAAAGGCCAAGTAATTCATAAAGAGGTAAATGAAGATGTAAAAGTAAAAACTTGTTACCGCAAATCCATCATTTATCGCAATTGGTAATACTAAAAATCCTGCCTGGGCTATTGAGGAGTACGCCAGCATCCGTCGCACGTTGCTCTGATTCAATGCTGCTATATTGCCAAAAACGATAGAAACAGAGGCCATGAAAATCAAAAACTGACTATAACTACTAACTACCGAAAAGCCTTCTGTGAGCCTTAAGAGCACAATCAGGCCGCCGATTTTAGGCACTACGGAAAAAATGGCCGCAACCGGCACAGGAGCCGTTTGGTAGATATCGGGTGTCCACAGGTGCATGGGGAATAAAGCGATCTTGAAGAAAATGCCCATTAGCACGAGTACTATTGCAAATAAGGCCAGGGGTTCGTTGGCTTGCTGGAGCTGTGTGACAAAAGCCTCTGTAGTAAAGGCAAGTGAGCCGGTGAGCCCATAAAGCAAGGAGATGCCATACAACATCAGACCACTGGCAAATGCCCCAAACAGCAAGTACTTGATGCCAGCTTCAAAGTTGAGCTTTTTGAACCCAAACACAGTAAGAATATAACCGCTGATGGAGGTAAGTTCGAGCGCCAGGTATACTGAAAGCAGTGTAGTGCTGCTCACCATGAGCATGCCGCCCAAGGCAAGCGAAAGGAGGATATAGTAGTATTCTGTCCGAAGCTGCAAGCCTGTTCCGAAAAGAAGGGTGAGCGCCAGGGCAAGGAGAATGATGGCTTTGGCAAACAACGCATGCCTGTCGGCTGTCAGCTGCCCGGAAAACAAGAGCCCTCCCTCCGGCTCTTGCACCCACAAAGGCAAAATGAGCCACAGCGCAACAAAAGCAAAAAGCATTGAAAGCACCAGCAACAATAGTGGTCGCTTACCCGATGTGATCAGGTCAACTATAAGAAGCAGTATTATTCCAGCACCGATTGCTAACTCAGGCCCCACCTGATTGAGGCTTCCCAGGGCTTCCAGCAACTGAAACGATAAGCCTTCTTTGTGCATATTTAGCTGCCTTCTGAATTAAGTGACTGGATGATGGTATTTCCATTTTCGAAAACCAGCTCTTTCAGCTGATTGATACTTCCGTTCATTAGGTCGAGAAGGAAATGAGGAAAAATACCAAGCAAAAGCACGATGAAAATCAATGGGATGAACATCAGCCACTCCCGGTTGGTCAGCTCGGTCAGCATATCCTTCCAGGCTACCTCCCTAAGCGCTAACCTACCGTAGAACATCCGCTGCAAGGTCCAGAGGTAATAAGCTGCGGAAAGCACCAGACCAAAGGTAGCCAGCACCGCCATCCACTGCGGCACCTGCCCATTGATTGAAGAGGACTGAAAAGCCCCAAGAAAAACCAGCAGCTCGCCAATAAAACCAGAAAGGCCGGGTAGCCCCAAAGAAGCAAAGAAGAAAAAGACCGTAACAGCGGTAAAATAAGGCATCTTTTCTGCCAGGCCGCTGTAGTTCTCTATCATTCTGTCGTGCGTACGGTCGTAGAGCACTCCTGCTATCAGGAAGAGCGCTGCCGAGATAAACCCGTGGCTCACCATCTGAAACACCGCACCAGAGTACCCTTCGGTGGTGCCGGCAGCAATCCCCAGCAGCACAAAGCCCATGTGGGAAACAGATGAGTAGGCGATCAGCTTTTTTAAATCGGACTGCGCCATGGCGTTGAATCCGCCGTAGATAATGGCTACAACCCCCAAGAAGCCAACCCACCACGAGTAGTCGAGCGCAGCTTCGGGAAAAATAGGGTAGGCAATTCTCAACAAACCGTAACCGCCAATTTTCAACAAGATACCGGCCAGCACAACCGACACTGGTGTGGGCGCTTCCACGTGCGCATCGGGCAGCCAGGTATGAAAAGGAACGGCAGGTAACTTGATGATGAAGCCTATAAAAAGGAATAAGAATGCCAGGGATCGAATAGAAACACCTCCCCATTCTTTGAGGTAGGTTGGATCCAAAATGCTTCCTGCAATAAAGTTGGCGGGGTCGCTCATGTGCAGGAGATTGAAAGTCCTGACCAGCCTGCCATCAGCTAATATTTCGGTTGGATCAGACACCGAGATGTAGAGGCCGATCATGGCCACGAGGATTAGCACAGAGCCAACCAGGGTGTATAAAAAGAACTTTATCGATGCATATTCTCTTCTGACACCTCCCCAAATACCAATAAGGAAGTACATGGGCAAGAGCATAAACTCGAAGAATATGTAGAAGAGGAAAAAGTCGAGGGCCACAAAGCAACCAATAATGGAGCTGCTCAACAGCAGGTACAAAGCAAAATAACCTTTCACCTGTTTGGTGATCGACCACGAGCTGATCATGCCGATTACCAAAATAAGTGTAGACATCCACAGCAGCGGGACACTCAATCCGTCAACACCCAGCAGGTAGTCGATAGACAACACCCCCCAACTCCCGAGGTCCATGGTGATCCAGTCCGCCTTTTCCACAAAATGAAAACTTTCAATGGAATAACTTCCGCCGCTTTCCGGAAACTGATAAAACTGAAACAAGAGGATGCTGCTGCCTGCAAGTTGCAGTAACACCGCTGCCAACGATATCCAGCGGATGGCAGTGGCTTGCCTGTCTTTCATCAGCAACACTATCAGCGCTCCTACCACAGGTGTCCATATAATCAGCGATAACAGATAGTTCATCATTGGCTTACTTAATCAATATCCAGGTAACTACCAGTAAGGTAAAAAACAACGACCATGCAATATATTTCTGCACTGCACCGCCCTGGAGGGATCGTGCAATGTTACCAAAAAATTCAGTGATTCGAACCGTAAGCAGTACCAGGCCATCCACCACCTTCTTATCAAACCACCCCACGACTACCGAAACCACGACCGTCAAAACCCCTGTTAAATTGATCACAGGATCAATCACACGCCGATCAGCCCAGGATGACGCTCTCGTTAGTTGGTTGAAAGAATACACAACCGTTTGATCATATAGCTCGTTGAGGTACCAGTTGTTAAAAGACAGCTCACTCCAAAAGCCAGGCTTCGAAGTCTTTTCTTCCAGTTCAGCAATGGCCTGATGCTCATCTTCATCATACATCACATACCCCAGGCCGACACCCGTGAGAGAAACCAATATGGAAATAATAGCTATTGTCTTATGTGGAATCTCGTTGGTCGTCTCCAGATAAAGGCCAGAAATGGTGGATCGGCCGGTGGCTACCAGGTCCATCAGCCAGCTGCCTTGCCCGAAGGGGTTCCAGTTGAACCAAATCCAAAGGCTGCCTCCCACCAAAACCAGCAGAGGAATGGTGATTAGTTTGCCATTTTCTGTCAGGCCGCCCTTATTGCCTAATCCCGGTGTTTTATTGCTCCCGAAAAAAACCAGCATGACCAGCCTGCTCATGTAAAAAGCCGTGAGAAAGGCGCTAAACAAGGCCAGCATTGGCACAACCCACCTCACACCCCCCTCAGCCGACGCCCAGGAAAAAGCTTTTGTGATAATAGCATCTTTTGACAGAAAGCCTGAGAACATGGGAATACCCGAGATAGCCATCGCCAGCAAAAGAAAAACCAGAAAGGTAGTAGGCATATACTTTCTGACACCCCCCATCAGGCGCATATCCTGGGCATCGAAGTGAGCCTGGCTTTCATGCGCAAAACGGTGCATAGCATGGATGATACTGCCAGCTGCGAGAAAAAGGCCCGCTTTGAAGGCTGCGTGGGTAGCCAAATGGAATAAGCCCTCCTCTCTCCCACCAACCCCCAGCGCCAGCACCATGAACCCGAGTTGCGAGATGGTGGAAAAAGCCAGTACCTTCTTGATGTCATATTGGGAAATGGCAGCCACAGCACCCATCACTGCAGTGATGGCCCCAATAAAAGCCACTATGAAAAGAGCGGGTGGTGTAAATAGAAAAAATACCCGGGCAATGAAGTAAATTCCCGCCGCCACCATGGTAGCAGCGTGAATGAGAGCAGACACTGGCGTAGGGCCTTCCATGGCGTCTGGCAACCACACCTGCAAAGGGAACTGCGCTGACTTGCCTACCGCTCCCCCTAAGAGGCAAATGGAAATCACCGTGAACATGAAGGGAGACGAACTGATAAGCTCTCCATTTTTTTCAAAATTAAAAACTTCTCCCTTCCACTGAATCGCATCTACCATCCCCTGCAGCTCACTGATGCTGAGGGTTTTAAAAATAGCATAGATCAAGCAAATACCGATCAGAAAACCCAGATCTCCCACCCGGTTGACAAGAAAAGCCTTAAAGGAAGCCAGGGCCGCCGACTGCTTTTTGTACCAAAACCCGATAAGGAAGTAGGAAGAAGTACCCACCAGCTCCCAAAAACAAAATATCAGCAGTAAACTGTCGGATAGCACTATACCGAGCATAGAAAATGTGAAGAGCCCAAGACAGGCGAAATAGCGGTTTTTCCCCGGGTCATCCTTCATGTACTCCAGCGAGTAAACATGCACGAGTAAAGACACTGTGTTGACAATGACCAGCAAGAGCTGGGTGATGCCTGAAAGCGCAAGAGAAAAAGAGAACTCGGTATCTCCTACCGTCCACCACGAAACGGAGAAAAACGACTCTGGCACACCAAAGTTGACACCGAAAATAATCCATGACAAAAGGGTGCTAACGGCCAGAAGTGAAGTAGAAAACTTCCCTAGACCATCCTTTCTTTTTCGCCACAACACCAGCCCTATTACAAATGACAGCAAAGGCAACAGCCATAAGACGGCAATGGCACTCCAAATCCATATGTTGGTAGGTTGCTGTTCCATCTACTCTTCCACCAGGTTGCTTATTTCGTCAAGATTGGTTGTATGATATGTTCTGTAAAGTTTCAATATGATAGCCAATGCCAATGCCGTTTCGGCAGCGGCGATAGTAATCACCACGAGGGCAAAAAACTGGCCATCGAGCCTTTCAGGGTACAAGGCGTTGAAATAAACAAAGTTGATATTAGCTGCATTGAACACAAGCTCAACGCCTATCAGCACGGCAATCACATTCTGTCGGGTGAGCACCAGCGCCACACCAGCCGAGAAAACGAAGGCGGATAGTAAAAGATAGATAGAATTACCCATGCCCCTCCCCTTTGAACCTGGCTACGGTGGCAGCACCCACCAACGCCACAAGCAGTAATACGCCTACAACTTCGAACAGAATAAAATAGTCGGTGAGGATGGCCATTCCCAGCCGCTGTATGTCATGAGGTACCGCAACTATTTCCGTAGTATGAAACCCTTGCGAAAGGTACACGATGCTAGCGAAAAGTGCGACAGAGAATAGTACTCCCAACACTGTCCGGTTAAGTTGGGTTAGAATGGGTTGACCGGAGACCCTATTGGTAAGCATAATACCAAAAATCAGGAGAATCAACACACTCCCTATATAAATCATCAGCTGTGTAACCGCCACAAAATCGGCCTGCGCCAAAACAAACAACCCCGCTACGCCCAAAAAAGTCAGCACCAAAAGAAAGGCCGCATAAAGCAGGTTTCTTGTGACAAGAATCCCCAGCACGGAGAGCACTACAATTGTAGCAAAAATATAGTGAATAACACCTGTGTCCATCAGTCGTCTTTTTTCGGTTTCATGATGGGCTTGGGCCTGAACACTGGCTTTTTAGTTTCCTCCGGTTTTTTCTCTTCTTCGCCCTCCTGAGGCTCAGGTTTCTTCATCACGGGTTTCATGACAGGCATTTTAGGCTTCATGACCGGCTTCTTGGCTGTATTCGGCGAAGCGTCTCCACTGGTGTCGGCCTTCGGCGTTTCTTCCTTCTCAGCACTCTGTGGTGTTTTGGGCTTCATCACAGGCATCTTCGGTCTGAAAACAGGTTTCTTTGGAGCTTCTGAAGCAGCTTGCGGAACCTCTTCGCTGGCACCAGACTCCTTTTTGGGCATCTGCGGCTTTATCGCAGGCATTTTTGGTCTGAAAACCGGCTTGGCTGAACCGGCTACTCCCGATGTTTCGCCGGTACTGGTCTCTTTTGGCTGTCCTTGCTGTTTGGCCAGCTGCATTTCCTCAAAGGCCTTTTTCTTCTCCAGGATCTCCAGCGGCGTCATTTCAGCAAAAGCAAAATTATGCTCCTTTACTGAAAAGGTACTGAAATCATATTCGCTGGTCATGGTCAGGCACTCAGTGGGGCATACTGTGGTGCAGAGTCCGCAAAAGCAACACTTCGCCATGTCGATATCGAACTTAGCGGCATAAATGCGCTTGGAGGTGCCGTCAGACGTCTTTCCTATTTCCTCCACCGCCCGCACGGGTTCTATGTCTATGCAATTGACGGGACAAATCTTGGCACACTTGTCACACACAATGCAGTCGTCGATCTCATTGTGGAGCTTGTATCTTCCATTGTCGGGCACGGGTAGCTTTTCTTTTGGGTACTGCAAGGTCACCAGCCCTTCGCCCTCCCTGAAGTAATTGTCTTTAGCCACAGAACCTAACGCCCACTTTCCAGTCGATTTTTTCAAGTGCCGAATAGATAGCTGAAGCCCTTCCAGCAAGGTCTGGGTGCTGGTTTTTATATCTGACCAATACGTAGTTTTTTCGTCTCTCATGCGATCATCCATAATCTCCAGATTCCACATAACAAAAGCAAGAGGATGGCCGCCGGAGTGAGGTATTTCCAGCTCAGGTTCATGAGTTGGTCGATACGCAAACGAGGGTAGGTCCACCTGATCCACATATGCATAAACATACCAATGAGGGCTTTCGACAGCAGCCAAAACACTCCCCAAATATAGCTCATAAAGGAGCCGGGAGCCCCTGTTGTCCAATCCGCCAGCTTCACCACGCCCATATTGGGGAGTGGCGTGTTCCATGCCCCAAAGAACAGAATAGCTGCCAGCATACTCACCAGCATCATCATGCCATATTCTGCCAGCATAAAGAAGGCCCACCTGAATCCCGAATATTCTGTATGATAACCAGCGATCAATTCTGACTCTGCTTCAGGTAGGTCAAAAGGTGCCCGGTTGCATTCTGCCAGCGAGGCAATAAAGAAGATGACAAATACCGGTATGAGCAACGGCGCCTGCACAATGTTCCAGGCAAAGACGCCTCCCCATTGGCTCACATCCATGGACTTCACCACGCCAAACAAATAAACCGAATTGGGCGACTGCAGGCCCTGCGACAAGGAGATCTCCTGCAGATCGAGGGACTGTGTGATCATGACAACACACAGGACTGAGAGACCCAGCGGCACTTCATAGGAAATGATTTGGGCGACTGACCGAAGTGCTCCAAATAAAGAAAACTTGCTGTTAGAGCCCCAGCCTGCCATCAAAATGCCAAGAACGTCGAGTGATATGATGGCCAGCAGGTAGAAAACGCCAATTTCGAGGCCTGCTCCATCCCATGCTCCACTGAGTGGTATCACGGCAAACCCGGAAAAAACAGCAGTAAATATGATGACAGGCGCCAGCTTGAACAGATTCCAGTCGGCGGCGGCTGGCACTATATCCTCTTTTTGAATGAGCTTGACGATGTCGGCTGTAGTCTGCAATATGCCAAACTTCCCGGTTTCCATGGGCCCCATTCTGTCCTGAATAAAGGCAGAAATCTTCCTTTCCGCATAAATGCCAAGCACAGCGTTGGTGAGAATGAGCGGTAAAAAGAAGAGAAAAGTGGTCATAGGGTGCTGGTTTCTCCGGTTATGCGAATATAAGAGGAAGAGATGAGTAATCCTTATGAAAGAAAGGTGGGTTGGTTAAATCTCCCGCATGGCTGGTGGTTCAACTGGACAGCCTCGGGGTTTATGCCGGAGACCCCAAGGGGATTCTCTTCAATACAAGCTTATCATAAAAACGTATCCTTTTAGTGTCTCTCGAAGAGGACACTAAAAGGGTTCGTCGACGAAATCCTGTTTTAGAGAGAATATCCATTTGTCAGGTACATGGTGTAGACTTCTGCAGCCTTCTCAGGAATGAGAATAAAAAGTACGTCGCTAACTCCCTCAGGATCCCTGCCGGAGACCCCAAGGGGATTCTTCAATACAAGCTTATCATGAAAACGTATCCTTTTAGTGTCTCTCGAAGAGGACACTGAAAGGGTTCGTCGACGAAATCCTGTTTTAGAGAGAATATCCAACTTAACCCCTAAAGATCCCGAGCAGACACTCCGAGGGGTTAAGGCACCCTTAAGAGTTGTAACAAAATCGCAAAAGGGAGCTTAAATGAATTCTCGGTAGTGCCGTAGGTAAGAATTGCTTTCCCCAAGTTCGTAAAAACCTGCGCTTGAATACTGGTAATGAACCCAGTCATCCGCCAGCCTCCATTTTCCTTTGACAGGATTCTTATGAATATAATTTAACTTAGTTTCAACCATTTCTCTATCGAAACAAAGCTTCCCATCAAACGACGATATGAAAACCGCATGTTTACTGCCTCGCTCGACCTGCCTCCTGGAAAGGCCACTTTCCAACTTTGTCAAGATACCATGGTGAGTTTGCTCCTTCAACTTCCTGATAATTTCATAAGCGATAAACCTTTTCCCATTTGCAACAAACTGATTAATCGTTTTCTCAGAATTCTCATCAACATATATCAATCCATGAAAGTGATTTGGCATGATAACGTATCCTAATAGATAAGCCTTTTGAGTCGTCAAATATTCAAACCACTTATTGAAATATTGATAGCAGGAAGTCTCATCAATCAATGGCAACCACTGAAAACATGTAAAAGTGACGAAATATATCGCATTCTTCTCCGAATGTGTTTGATGAATAGACATTACTTCAAAATAGATACTTTTAAAATAAAATAATATACAATCTGAATAAAAAATAGGGGGTAAAAACCCCTCAGGATCCCTGCCGGAGACCCCAAGGGGATTCTCTTCAATACAAGCTTATCATGAAAACGATATCCTTTTAGGGTCTCTCGAAGAGGACACTAAAAGGGTTGGCCAGCGCTAATGCTCTTTGTCAGATACATGGTGTAGACTTCTGTTAACTTCTTGCTTGAGAATAAAAAGTGCGTCGCTAATAAAAAATAGGGGGTAAAAACCCCTCAGGGTCCCTAGCGGAGACCCCAAGGGGATGGTTATCCGAACAAGCTTATTGAAAACGACACCCTTTTGTTGTCTCTCAAAGAGGACACTGAAAGGGTTGGCCAGCTCTAATGCTCTTTGTCAGATACATGGTGTAGACTTATGTAGCCTCCTCAGGAATGAGAATAAAAAGTGCGTCGCTAACTCCCTCAGGATCCCTGCCGGAGACCCCAAGGGGATTGCGTTACTCCCAAAGATCAAACTTTTCCAAACTAACTGACTCACCGAAAAAAAGCCGGGTGGTGCCCTCAAATGAAGCAGTGTAATCCGACACAAAGAACTGATTTTCATGCGTCCGGCTGGCAGCCTTCAGGTTATGAAGCTCCAAAAAGCCTTTCAACGCCCTGGCTACTGTCACCGAAGAGTCGATTACCTGCACCTTACCATTATAGTAGGCTTCCACCTCCTTTTTGATCAATGGATAGTGCGTGCAACCCAAAATCAGCGCCGATATGTCGGACAGCGTCGACGACGATAGGTACTGCTCGATAATATCGTGACTGATGCGGTTGTGCAGAAAGCCTTCTTCTATCATAGGAACGAGCAGCGGCGTTGCCAGCGCCTTGCACTGATTTTTATTATCCAGGTTTTCAATCTTTTGCTGGTACACGCCACTTTGTACCGTCGCCTTAGTCCCTATCAATCCAATAGCCGCATCAGCATAGGTCTCCCGCACATAGTCCACCACTGGGTCGATGACGTTGAACACCTGGGCTTTTTTACCAGCATACTCTTTTACCAGGTCATAGGCAGCCGCACTGGCCGAGTTGCAGGCAATCAGGATGAGCTTACACCCCCGCTGAATGAGGAAGTCGGCAATGCGAACACTGTAGGCCTGAATGGCAGCCACGGACTTCTCGCCATACGGAAGGTGGGCGGTATCGCCGAAGTAAATGAGCTGCTCATCGGGCAGCAGGTCTTTGACGGCCCTGGCCACGGTGAGGCCTCCTATGCCGCTGTCGAATATGCCTATGGGTGAAGATGAACGCATGGTGCAATTTTGACGCAATATGGGTTTTCTCGGGGTGACTTCATTGAGGGATAGTGAAGAATTTGAGGAAATTGGAAGTCTGAGGGGTTTGCATTGGGAGGATGTCATCACAGACGTAAGGAGAGCCGCAGAGAAAAGTCCCGTAGGGACGGAAAATGGGTAACACCACCGGTGGCACCCCAAGCAGGCCTGCAAGTGCCGAAGGTACGGCATATAAAAACACCAAGGGTATGGAGCCACTAAGACACCAAGGCACAAAGAAGAGAAGAAGACTAAACCCGTGAAGAATTATTTCAAGGTGCGTGAAGACACAGTACCCAAACTCAAAATGCGTAAGAAGAAGCAAGAAGACTTTGTGAGCGACAAAAAAGAAGAGACTATGGCCACCGCAGAGAAAGGGAGGCTACAGAGAAAGAGTCCCGTAGGGACGGAAAGTGGGTCACACCAACGGCGGCAACCCCCAACAACACTAAAAGTACCGTAGGTACGGCATATAAAAACACCAAGGGTGCGGAGCCACTAAGACACCAAGGCACAAAGAAGAGAAGAAGACTAAACCCGTGAAGAAGTATTTCAAGTTGCGTGAAGACACGACACCTGAACTCGAGATAAGTAAGAAGAAGCAAGAAGACTTTGCGAGAGACAAAAAAGAAGAGACTATGGCCACCGCAGAGAAAGGGAGACCACAGAGAAAAGTCCCGTAGGGACGGAACATGGGTAACACCACCGGTGGCACCCCAAGCAGGCCTGCAAGTGCCGTAGGTACGGCATATAAAAACACCAAGGGTACGGAGCCACTAAGACACCAAGGCACGAAGAAGAGAAGAAGACTGAACCCGTGAAGAAGTGTTTCAAGGTGCGTGAAGACACCACACCTTAACCTAAAGGTGTGTGAAGATACAGCACCTTAACCTTTGGGTGTGTGACGGCAACGCACTCTAACGTACAGCCAAAAAAAATCCCGACAGGTGTTGACCCATCGGGATTGCAAGTAAAGAGGTGAGTAATTTAGATTGAAGTGTCAAGGTAAAAAGACTACCGCACACTTCAAAGACAATTATCAGTGGCTTAGCGTGTCAGTGCCATCAAAAGATCATGCTCAGTGATGATGTGCACCTTATTCGTCTCATCTCTCACCAACAGCGCCTTATTGTCCTTGTTGATCAGAGAAGAAAGCACATCGACGGTGTTGTCCATGCCTACAAACTGAAACGACGGATCCATTACCTCACTTACAGGTTTGTCCTTAATGCTCGGATCCTGGATCAGGCTATTGAGCAGCTTGGTCTCGTGTACACTGCCTACAAAATGATCTTTATCCGCCACCGGAAGCTGTGAAATCCCGTCGATATTGAAAACGCCAATCACATCGCCCACTTTCATATTCTTGTTGACTGTTGTGAGTTTGGTATAGCCATTGCGGCGTTTGATGATGTCTCTGGCGGTAGCAAAAGTTCTTTCCTCCAGGAATCCATGGTTGCGCATCCATGCATCGTTATACACCTTACCCAGATAGCGTGTCCCGTGGTCTGGCAGAATGATCACCATGACATCGCCGTCTTTCAGATGCTCTTTTGCATACTCAAGCGCTCCATATGCCGCCGAGCCACACGACCAGCCCACAAAAAGCCCCTCTTCCCTGGCCAGTCGCCGGGTCATGATAGCAGCGTCTTTGTCCGTTACTTTCACAAAATGATCGATGGTTGAGAAATCGACATTCTTGGGCAAGATATCTTCGCCAATGCCTTCCGTGAGGTAGGGATATACTTCGTTGGGGTCAAAAATGCCCGTCTCTTTGTATTTTTTGAACACAGACCCGTAGGTATCGATACCTACCGTGACAATATCTGCCTTTTGCTCTTTCAGGTATTTGCTCGTTCCGCTGATGGTGCCGCCTGTGCCCACACCAGCTGCATAGTGCGTTATTTTACCGGCTGTGTCTTTCCAAATCTCCGGCCCCGTTGACTCGTAATGAGCCTTGTAGTTGGAAAGATTGTCGTACTGATTGGGGTAAAGTGAGTTTGGAATCTCTTTGTTCAGCTTTTTCGCCACGGAATAGTACGACCTTGGATCGTCGGGCTCCACGTTGGTAGGACAAACAACTACTTCTGCCCCTACAGCCCTCAGAATGTCTATTTTTTCCTGCGACTGCTTGTCGGCCATGGTAAAAATGCAACGGTAGCCTTTGGCAATAGCGACGAGAGCAAGGCCCATGCCCGTGTTTCCGCTAGTGCCCTCTATAATGGTGCCCCCTGGCTTGAGCAGGCCTTCCTTCTCCGCATCTTCAATCATTTTCAATGCAATCCTGTCCTTCACAGAGTTACCAGGATTCATGTACTCGACCTTCACCAGAATGGTGCCTTTTATGCCCGCCGACACCTTGTTCAGCTTCACCAAAGGGGTGTTTCCTATGGTCTCAACGATATGATTATAGTAGTTCATCAATTTTGGATTTGTTGAACAAAGTTAGGCAAAACTCATCGGGTTGCGAAAAAGAAATCGGTAACAAATGGTTAAATTGGATAGCGGCACGTGCTGTCTGCTCATTCTTTATATTTGCATACAGAAGCGACAAACATGCGACAAACTTTGACTATCGCCGTGGACTTTGACGGCACCATTGTAGAACATGCTTACCCAAAAATTGGCAAGCCCATCCTGTTTGCTGTAGAGACACTCAAAGCACTGCAAAAACGCAATCACCGGCTAGTGCTTTGGACAATTCGGGAAGGCAGGTATCTGGAAGAAGCGATCGCCTACTGTGAAAAACAAGGCCTCACCTTTTATGCTATCAACGAAACCTTTCCCGGCGAGGGGTTTGAGGAAGGACAAAGTAGAAAAGTGAACGTGGATCTTTTTATCGACGACCGAAATGTTGGCGGACTGCCTCCCTGGGGCGAAATATGGAAAATGATTGAGGGGGATGAGATGGAAATGGCTAAGGAAGCTTCAAAGAAAGGGTTTTTGCAACGGATTTTTGGCGGGTAGTGGTGAACCTACTCCCTCAGGGTCCCTACCGGAAAGTGAACGTGGATCTTTTTATCGACGACCGAAATGTTGGCGGACTGCCTCCCTGGGGCGAAATATGGAAAATGATTGAGGGGGATGAGATGGAAATGGCTAAGGAAGCTTCAAAGAAAGGGTTTTTGCAACGGATTTTTGGCGGGTAGTGGTGAACCTACTCCCTCAGGGTCCCTACCGGAGACCCCAAGGGATGCTCTTATACACAAGCTTATCATGAAACGATATCCTTTTGGTGTCTCTCGAAGAGGACACCAAAAGACCTGCCTAGCGCTAATGTACTTTGTAAGATACAAGGATTGGACTTCTGTGGCCTTCTCAAGCCTGAGAATGAAAAGTAGTGAGACTATCTCCCTCAGGGTCCCTACCGGAGACCCCAAGGGGATTTTTCTCCAAACAACCTTATCCCGAAAACCATATCCTTTTGGTGTCTCTCGAAGAGGACGCCGAAAGGGTTGGATAGCGCTGATGCCCTTTGTGAGATACATGGAGCAGACTTCTGTAGCCTTCTCAAGCATAAGAATGAAAAGTAGTGAGACTATCTCCCTCAGGGTCCCTGCCAGAGACCCCAAGGGGAAGTGATGTAGCTAACTCCCTCAGCATCCCCGCCGGAGACCCCAAGGGGATTTTTCTCCAAACAACCTTATCCCGAAAACCATATCCTTTTGGTGTCTCTCGAAGAGGACGCCGAAAGGGTTGGATAGCGCTGATGCCCTTTGTGAGATACATGGAGCAGACTTCTGTAGCCTTCTCAAGCATAAGAATGAAAAGTAGTGAGACTATCTCCCTCAGGGTCCCTGCCAGAGACCCCAAGGGGAAGTGATGTAGCTAACTCCCTCAGCATCCCCGCCGGAGACCCCAAGGGGATTTTTCTCCAAACAACCTTATCCCGAAAACCATATCCTTTTGGTGTCTCTCGAAGAGGACACCGAAAGGGTTGCCTAGCGCTAATGTACTTTGTAAGATACAAGGATTGGACTTCTGTGGCCTTCTCAAGCCTGAGAATGAAAAGTAGTGAGACTATCTCCCTCAGGGTCCCTACCGGAGACCCCAAGGGATGCTCTTATACACAAGCTTATCATGAAACGATATCCTTTTGGTGTCTCTCGAAGAGGACACCAAAAGACCTGCCTAGCGCTAATGTACTTTGTAAGATACAAGGATTGGACTTCTGTGGCCTTCTCAAGCCTGAGAATGAAAAGTAGTGAGACTATCTCCCTCAGGGTCCCTACCGGAGACCCCAAGGGGATTTTTCTCCAAACAACCTTATCCCGAAAACCATATCCTTTTGGTGTCTCTCGAAGAGGACGCCGAAAGGGTTGGATAGCGCTGATGCCCTTTGTGAGATACATGGAGCAGACTTCTGTAGCCTTCTCAAGCATAAGAATGAAAAGTAGTGAGACTATCTCCCTCAGGGTCCCTGCCAGAGACCCCAAGGGGAAGTGATGTAGCTATCTCCCTCAGGGTCCCTGGCGGAGACCCTAAGGGGAAGTTTTGTGGAGGCTCTCTGATCACAAGAGTGCAAGAGGCACAAATAGGGGCCGTTACTGCACAAAAAAAAGGTCAGCGTTGTGCTGACCCTTCATTCCAGTATTTTTGTGCGACTATCCGGTTTTATCTCCTGCGGCCTACTTTGTAGTTGCCTCTGTATCTTGATGAAGCGCTTCTTCTGTGGCCTCTTGGCTCAAAGCGGAGGTTCACCTTCAACGACACAATCGGGCCTGTGATAGACACAGTTTCCACGGTAAAACTATTTGGATCTTCTGTAACTGTCGAAAAGGCCTGCTTATAGCTCCCTATCGGAAATCTGCCCTCAAGTCCAACATCTATATAGTTGGTTACATTGTAAGATACCCCAACCAGTGGGTAAAACGAATTGGCCCGACCTGTATCAGAGCCCTCTTCGTCAAGGCCTGTATTGGCACTTCTTTTATAGGTTCTTTGGATAAAGTTGATCGAGGCTCCTGCACCCACATATGGGAAAATTTTGTCTTTGGCGAGTGTTTGGAATTCATACAAAAAGTCCAGCGATACCGGCATGATCTTGATCTTCAGGTACTCCTCTCTGGTGAGCCCTCCAAGGTTGATGGGCTCAGATTTGTCGCTGGTAGAGAATTGACCCACAGAAAGTCTGCCAAAATAACTATCATACACCCGGAAACCCACACCTCCACCATAGTACAAACCCCCACCCAGCTTCATATCGAAGCCAGTTAGATAGGAGTCATTGTTCCAATAGCCGAGTGAAGGCTTATAGTATCCTCCTTCCACATTGAGGTAGGTAAGTGAGGCCTGCCCAAAGGCAGCCTGCCCCGCAAAAATAAAAAGCACTAGTAAGGCTGGTATAAATCCACGCATACATTTAAGAGTAAGTGGTTTCAATATCTTCTTATCCATTTCGAATCTAATATCAATCACCTCCAGAGGCTCCGCCCTGGTTGTGGCAAGTGTTCAGGCCATCGTTCAACCGATCCGTGGCGGCTTTGACAGCGGTGTTTCTCAATGCATTTGCCTCATTCGTCATCCTCGTCTTTGCAGCGGCCGCTTTCGCCAGGTTAGCTGCCAACTGGTTGGAAATAGCTGTTAATTCGAGGTTAAGCAGCAATGTACTGTTGTACAAATCGATGGCGTAGATCAACGTATTCAGTATATTCAACAATTCAATCTCAGCTGGAGTAAAGACAGTAGAGCTGGCTATGCTGGCAGCAAAAGCATCGTACTGAGCCCTAAACACCAGGTTTCTTTCTGTGTAGCGGGTGTTTGCCGCTGCAATGCTGATTGTACGCAGGGCAATAGCCGCTTGAATATTTTCCGAATCTTTGTTACTGATCAACACCAACTGGGCATTGTAGGCTGAGTCGATCTCAGCTACAGTCGTATTGTACGCCCGTCGTGCTGCTGCCTCGCAATCAAGCTCTAAGGCATTTACAGCAAATACTTTCGTTTCGATTAACGGGACTGTGACTTCTAAAGTCCGACCCCCATCGTTCAATATCCGCCCGCCAGTGGGCAAGGTCATAGCTGGCACCAGCGGAGCCAGCTGAGGGTAGTCTTTCAGCAGCCCCTGAATAGAAGCGATCAACGATATCAGGTTACTGTTGGGATCGCCAACTCCGTTTTTTACCTGTGTGGGGAGCGAATTGACATTCAAGCCTTTCACGGCATTCTTTTGAGAGGTTGACAGCGCCTGGGTCAAGGACGTAAGCTGGTCTCGCACCGCCGCCAATGCTGCAGGGTTGGTGTTAACATTGGCCAGATTGCTACCGAAGGCTGTTTGGCCATCTGTATTCATGCTCCCCGGTGTGATATCATCGGGCGTTACATCTTCCAATGCCACGTCACCCACATCAATTCCTCCAGAAGGAAATTCATAATCAAAATTAGGGACGGGTCCTACGATCTGCTGCTCGCAGTCCGAAAAAATGAGCAGCATTGCCACCAGTACCGAGCCTTTTAAAAGTATTCGTTTCATTGACTTTGAATTTTGACCCAAACTGACACCCCTACCGAAGAACAATTGGTTGAGCCAGTTGATAATAACAACTTTCAATGCGCAATTTACTAGTAATTTGCTTCTTAAGTTGCAATCTTATCGGATAAATTATAATATTTTAAGTAATGATAATAAATGATTTTTAATAAAAGAAGGATGCAAAGCCCTAAGTGACCTGTCTGTTTGCCGGTACTTCATCAGGCTTTCCCCATCATTTTGGTTGCGAAGGTATTCGTAGGTGAATAGAAATTGGTTAGCCGGGCGCACCTGAAGGTATTTGTTTTTATAAAATGCCTTTGGAAAAAGTGGCATTGCCCATTGCACCCCCCCGTTGAAGCCTCTGGCAGAGGCCGTCATATACAAGCCCATTTCATTGTTGCCAAACTGACGAAACAACTCAATTCTGGAACCATAATCCTCGTAGAGAAACCGTTCGAAGGAAACCTTCGTCCAAAGGTCGTGCTGTGGAAAGGAATGCATCCACCAAACTCCTCCGCTTACATACTCCAACGGTTCCCGGTACAACGCCCGATCCTCGTAGGCATATGTAGCAGATAAATTGGCTGCTACTCCAAAATAATCCCTTCCTGCCCTGATGACATAGTCGACGCTGGCTCCATACTGCCTGTTGAGGAAGGTACCGGCGGAAGCAACGAAAATGTGGTTAGGGATGAAAGATTTGGTATAACTCAGGCTGATCTGACCCGGCCTGCTGCTGAAACCGAAGCGGCTTTCAAAATCGTTTTGAATGGGGAATATCCATTGCACGTCGGCACTCAGCCCAAAAGGTAACAAATAATTGATTTTGGGTGCCAGCGCCAGCTGCGTGCGAAATATATCGAACTCGTCACCAAATTCAGCAAAAACTACCGGAGCAACAGAAATATCGAGTTTATAGGGCCACCCGCCAGCAACCGATGGCTTTATTCTTCTCGACGGCTTATCATTGTTTGTAGCGGCCGTCACATTGCCGCCACTCAGCGTAGTCCATGGGCTGCCATACCACATCAGCGTGAGGGCTACCGTGTCTGACTTTGCCACCCAATCAGGCAGTTCATTGAGTAACACAACAGGGTTGCGGTGCAGGCGGTACTCCAAAGTATAGTGCCCTCTTCCCCGCTCGTCTTTGAAATATTGAATGTTCTCCGCACCTTTGGTTTGCAACAGCTCTCTGAGTGAATCAGCAGGCTGGGCCAGCGCCTCCGAAAAGGCAAAGAGCGTAACCAAACCTATTGTGATAAAAATACTGTTTGCAAAAAGGCGCATGAAAATTGGATTTCTACTCACAAGTATACTGCTTTTTGCAGGAACCCTGCACCCCTGCCTGGCACAATTTACCCTTACCGGGCAGTCGGGCAACTTCCTCGTGCCGGAAGCCCGGGTGATTGGGGACAAGAAAATAGCCTTTGGCAGCAGCTTTAACCCACAACAAGAGGCCCTCATTCTTTATCCCAATAGACGAGGGACGCACGAAATTCACAATTTTGTGACCCTTGGTTTCCTCCCATTTATGGAGCTTACCTTCAACCTTACTCCAATCGTTGACGCTCCCCTAGACTACGGCATAGGCGATCGATCCGGGAGCTTAAGGTTTCTGCTCAAAAAGGAAACAGATAAATTTCCAGCTCTACTTTTTGGCATGTATATCCCATTGGGTACAAGCAATTTTGTGGATTCCAATTTTATTACCGGCACCAAGCATTTCAATCTAGGTGGCAAGGAGCTCACTCTGTCAGCAGGGGTTGGTATTCCCTGGGTAGTTAGAACGCTGATTTTCACCGGATTTGATTCGATCGATATTGTCAAAAAAGAGAATAACTATCAAGTAGGTTTCTTTGGGTCGGCAAGGTGGAAAGCACACAAGCACCTGCTGGTAGCTGCCGAGTACCAGGCAAAGGATGTGAACCTTGGGCTGATTGGACGGTTGCCAGACGAAAAATGCTTTGTAAAACTCTATACGTTTAGCTTTAAGACGGTGGGGTTTGGTGTGAGTTATACAGGATTGGTAAAATAGCGGATACCCGAGTTGTTAAATGCCACTCAATATGGCGCTTCGTGGCTGTCCAGTAGTGACTATCTGGCAGCAGTTGCTGCTCAAAACTTCAGGTGTTCTTGGACACAAGATTAAAAACTGCTTTCACCCCGTTGACGACCCTCTCTAACTGGGCCAGCGTTAAGTTCGATCCGGAAGGAAGACATAGTCCGTTTTCAAACAACTGCTCTGATACGCCATTCAGGTAAGCAGGTGCGCCTTTGTAAATCGGCTGCAAATGCATGGGCTTCCACATGGGGCGGCTCTCAATATTCTCCCTTGCCAAAGCCAGCCTGACCTCTTCTCTGGTGACACCCTCTGCTTTGGCGGCATCAATGAGCACAGTGGTTAACCACCGGTTCGAAAAATGCCCTTCCGGCTCCGGAAGAAATACTATTCCAGGGTTTCCATCAAGCTCTCTTTGGTAAAACTTATAGTTATCCCTTCTCTGCCTGATTCGCTCTGGCAACACATCTATTTGCCCTCTGCCGATAGCAGCGGACACATTACTAAGCCGATAGTTGTACCCTACCTCGCTGTGTTCGTAGTGAGGGGCGTGATCTCTGGCCTGTGTGGCGAGAAAGGTAGCTTTGCTAACTAAATCCAGCTTTGCGGACAATAAAGCTCCACCCCCTCCTGTGGTAATAATTTTATTCCCGTTAAAAGACAATACGCTGATGTCGCCCAGGCTACCAGCAGGCTGGCCCATGTAGGAGGAGCCAACAGCTTCGGCCGCATCTTCAATAAGGAAAATCTCATATTTTTCGGCCACCGCTTTAATGGCCTCCACCTTTGCAGGCATGCCATACAGGTGTACGTAAATAATGGCTTTTGGCTTCTTACCAAGCTTGATTCTGTCCAGAATAGCTTCCTCCAACAACTGAGGATCCATGTTCCAGGTTTCCTCCTCGCTGTCAACGAAAATGGGTGTAGCTCCCAGGTACAGGACAGGGTGCGACGTCCCGCAAAAGGTAAAAGACTGACAGATGACTTCATCTTTGTTTGTAACCCCAGCGATAATCAACGCCAAATGAATAGCAGCTGTCCCGGAGCTAAGTGAAGTGGCATACCTGCCCGTAAGTCGTTTTAATTCGGTTTCAAAGGCACGCACATGCGGGCCGAGCGGGGCAATCCAGTTCGTATCAAAAGCTTCCTGTACATACATCAATTCGGTCGTACCCATGTGGGGCGATGAAAGCCAAATTTTCTCGCTGGTCTCTGTCATTAAAATTATTGAATCGTCAGTTTGATGTAAAGTAAATAAATATAGGCCGTTTTTGTTCAATAAGCGCCAGGAAAAAAGGAAAAAAAATAGAAAAAATGGTACTCTACCAATTGTGTGTTTAGCAGGCTTTCGGGCTCCGGATGAAAACCGATTCTTTTATTGCATCCATGTTACAAAGATAAAGGAAGAAAACTCAGCAATCAAAGGTTGGCGGGGTGGACTTTCGGATGTTCCGATGGTTCGGATTTTCGGATGGTTCGGATGGCAGGACGGTCCGGATGGGTTGGGGTGAGGAAAGCGGTGCGGCGTGGTTCCCACAGCGATAGCTGGTGGCAACACATGGGCAAGCGATCGAAGGAAGGTTTAACCGCAGGGGAAGGGTTTAACCGCAGAGAAGGGAGAAAGAAAGAGGGCAGGCTGAAGCTTGGAGGATGGTGGCTTGCCGAGACGAAGTAGCGCAAAGAGTCCCGTAGGGACGGCACAGGGGTAACACCAACGGTGGCACCCTACATGATAGAGCGAGTGCCGTAGGTACGGCATATAATAGGACCACGAAGGCTCTAAGGCGCAGAGGAAGGGTTAACCACAGAGGAGCACGGAGGGGCGCAGAGAGAAGAAAGAGAGGGCAGGCTGTAGCCTGGAGAAGGTGGCTCGCAGAGACGCAGGGACGCTAAGGAAAGAGTCCCATAGGGACGACATGTAGGTAACACCAAAGGTGGTACCCCATGATAGAGCGAGTGCCGTAGGTACGGCATATAATAGAACCACGAAGGCTCTAAGGCGCAAGGGATGGGACGGTTCGGACTTTCGGATGTTCTGATAGCTCGGACTGAAGGACGGTCAACCTACGCTAAAGCTTCGGCTGACAAGTCGGATGGTTCGGACGAGTCGGGAATTCCTAATATCTGAGTGTCTGAACGTCCGGATTGTCGGAATATCTGACTGTCCGAAAGTCCGAGTTGTCGGAATATCTGAATGTCTGAATATCTGAATGTCTACAACAAAACCCACTTCGCCCAGAGCATGCCCAGGTACTCATGCATCACGAGTTCAGTTTTCCTCAGGCTGGCGGTGGAGGGTAAAAAATCAAAGAGCGTGAGGGAGATTTCTGTTTTGATGAGGTGATTGGTGGGGGCAGCGATGGGTTGCAGGCCTTTGGCCTCGAAAAGCATCATGGCACGGGGCATATGAATGGCGTCGGTGGCTATGACTACCCTACTGCCTTTGCCAAAGCGAGCTGCACATTTCCCAGCCTCTTCCCAGGTATTGAGGGCTCCTCTGATTTGTAACGTATCCGATGGTGAAACACCTAAGGCAAGCGCCCCCTCGGCTATGGCTTGGGCCTGGCTGATCTTTTGATAGATCAGACCGGCCGAGCCTGCTACTTTGGCATTAGGTAACTGTTGGTAAATGCGCACGGCTTCTACCAGCCTGCCCAAAGTAGTTGTATTCAGACGATTTAAAGGAGGCAATGCTTCATTGTGTCCGTAGCCCGCTCCCAGCACAATGATAGGTATCGGTTCATCAGAGAGCGTGAGCTGACCCGGCTCACATACCGGGTAGGTGATTTCAAGCTGACGGATGAGGTAGTTGGGCAGGAAGGAGGTGGACACGGAGAAGAAAAGAACTGCTGCCAGGGAAAAGCTCAGCCACGCATTTTTCTTTTTCCTATTGAAACGAAAAAAAACTCCCAGAAGCAGGAGTAGGATGGAGATGAAGACGGGGTGGATGAAATACATGAATAAGTCTTTCATGGAAATGGGTTTTTAACAAAAATCAAACGCCAAATTACTAATAATTATGCACCTGCCAGATTCGGGTCAAGATTGGCACGACGTCTGTCAAGAGGGCTTCTAACTGCTGCACGAGATGATTGAGTATAGAAAAAATACTTACTAATAAGTATTGAATACATGATTTATTACCCGTTACTTTATCTAGTCGCTTATACCTCGTTGAAGCGGACCGTTGAAGACTAAATGTGACATATATTTAGTCAAATATTTCTCCAGCTATTTCTTCGGTACAAAAAAATTCTTGAACAGAGCAGTTTCAAGGGTTTAGAATTTTTTAATTAATCTATACACCAAATTGCCTAGGTATGTTTAAAAATTTACTCACAGTGAGTTTGTTATTGTTCCTTCATTTGGAATCTAACTCACAACTTCTCACTTATCAGGACATGGAAAAAGCAAATGAAGCTGCTTTCAGTCCCTCAGGAACTTATGTGGTTACTTTATTTGGTAGTACCGCCAAGATTTATGAAAAAAACGAATTTTATGATTGGGTAGCTCTAGATTCGATAGAGGGCATCAATGCAACCTCGCTGAAAGTTTTTGACGAGTATATTATTTTTGGTTCTCCCTTAGATAATACTGATTCCAGCGGTACGGGTACAATTGTACAAGGTGCAGGTGCTATATTTGTCTACAACTTTACCAATGGAGTAGTCAGCTTCCACCAGAAAATTACTGCAAGTGACCGTAAAGCCCAAATGCTGTTTGGATCCGATTTTGATCTTGAAGGATCAATGCTAGCAGTAGGAGCACCGAGAATTACCTCTCAAAATTACAGCGATCGCACAGAAAAAGAAGCTGTTTATGTTTTCCAATTGGATCCAGTATCTGAACTATTTAATGAAACTGCCAAGATTGCTAATCCAGATTCTTTGCTATCAGGAGCTGCAACGTTTTATCTTGATAATCAATTTGGTGCAAATATCGATATTACAGAAAACGAGCTTTATGTAGGAGCTTCTCGATTTAATCAGGGTCAAGGAAAAATTTACGTTTACGCCTACGACAGCCCAACAAATTTTACCATTGGATCAAATAATATTTTGGGTTATGGTGGAGGTGTTATTGCCTATGATGATGCTTTATTAATATATAAAAATGCATCAAAGGTCAATTTGGCTAAAAAGAACCTAGAGGGAGCCTGGGACATCACCCCTGGCGTAACACTGCCTTCAAACGTTGCCTTTACCTACAACGACGGATTTATTTCCTTTACAGACGGGTCCTATGACTCCTTGCTCAGGTACCAACGCAACATTGACGACACTTTTTCAAAAGTATCATCAGGATATTTAGAATATTATCTGTCCGGGGGGAGTAATATAAGAAAAGTGGTCTCTAGCGGGGACAATGCTATTGCTTTTACATATAATAATTACGAGGTTTTTTTCTTCGATAATAATCCATGCATCAATCCAAAGGCTGTTGAGCTGCAAGCAAAGAATCAAACATATACAACGGCAACGCTGAAATGGGAAGTATGCGATCCGAGCCTGATTGCGTCATACGAAGTAAATATTCAAGGCATAGGCATTTTTAACGTAGCGCCGACACAAGACAGCCTGGTAGTTGATGGCTTGACAGCTGCCACTGTTTACACCTGGCAGGTCACAAGCCTTGACCAGAATGACAATAGTCTGGCAGTCTCTGATTACAGTGCATTTATCACCAGAGGAGATTGTGGTGCCCCATCCTATTTGAATGAGAGTTTCGTATCAACAGACAGCGTTGTCTTGCAATGGACCAATTTACTACCCCAAGAAACGAATGGCTTTGAAGTCTCTTTCAAGGGCCAGGTTTACCCTGCCGCTACTAATAAAATCACTTTTTACGGGCTCACACTAAATGAGACCATCACCTGGCAAGTAAGAAGTAATTGTACTTCTGGATTTGTCACTGATTGGAGATCAAGTACATTCAAAGTAAATAACCAAGGATGCGTTGCACCTGCTAATTTTATAGTAACAGATGTGACGTTGGTTGATGGAGGATCTCAGGTAACAGCATCTTTCAGTTGGGACGGCGTTAATGCTAAAAATGCTGTCAATCCGTACACTTTTGAACTGAATGATGATTATTATTCTGTCAGCACAGAAGGACAGCAGGGTATCGTCAATCAAAGATATGTATATAATCTTGATCCTGGCAGGCCTTATACTGCCAAGGTACGTGCCAACTGCTACAATGGAAATAGTAGCCCCTGGTCAACTAGAAGCTTCAATACTCCGGGTACCGGCTGCGCTACACCCGCAAATTTGACTGTAACTGAATTACCCTATGCTTACATCATTGACTGGGGGGACGTCAACACGACAAGAAAGAATGGGAGTTTCAGAGTATCAATCAATGGTACTTTTCAGTTTGTCAATGAATCTGAAATCACAATCAACAAATCAACATTGTTTGCAGGTACGACTTACACCATAGAAGTTGTATCAGTTTGTTACAACGGCTCTTTTACAAGCGCAGCAACAACTTCCTTCACAACAACAGGTACTTCCTGCGTGGCACCAACTAATCTGATGAACCCTGAAATAGGCGACACAACAGCTACTGTCTCCTGGGACAAAACGGTTGGTGGTGTGTTTAAAAACCCTGTCGAAAACTATGAGTTGTATATTAATAATGGCATCGGCACTCACTTGCTTCCCCCTACTCTAAACGTGGTTTCTATTGATAGTTTACTTGCTGCAAAAGGCGACACCCTCCACTTATCGCCCGGAACAACTTATGACTGGAAAGTAAGAGCGAAGTGTGCTGTTGGAGGAACGCTAACAGCCTGGTCCAACGACTTTTTTACCACTACAGGCATAGGTTGTATTACACCAATTAACCTGGTGGTGACTAGTGAAAATGATACTTCTGCGGTCATATCATGGGATCGTGTAAATGCGGTCAAAGAATATCAATACTACATGCAAGGAAAAGGAACCTTTTCGGTTGTCGACACTTTTGCCATCGTTGGGGGGCTAAAACCAGGCACTACCTACAGCTGGAAAGTGAGGGCCTCGTGTGTTACTGGAGGAAGCTTAACAGATTGGTCATTGCCCTCCACATTGACAACCACCGGAACGGGCTGCATTCCGCCGACAGGGTTAAATGTTACAGGAATAACAAATACGTCAATCACTATTTCATGGGATTCTAATCCGGCGGCTATCGGTTATGACTACTATATCCCAGTACAGGGCATTGCTACTACAACGGACACTTTTGCCATAGTCACTGGGCTGGATCCAGGGTCAACAATCAACTATGCTGTTCGGAGTGTTTGTTTGGGTAGCAGCAAAACAGGTTGGGCCACTGGTACGACTAATACAACCGGCTCATCTCTATGTATTGCACCTGTTGGACTATCATATAATTACGCTAACCCAACCAGTACTTTTGGTTGGAGTCCGGTTGGTGCGGCTGGAGCCAAGTATCAGGTATATATTGGCAAAATTGGTTATACAAGTGTAATAAGCACCAATTCCTATGTTACGAATTCAATACCTAATGGCACAAATGGAAATTGGTGCGTAAGGACTTACTGCCCAGGCGGAGTATTATCTGGCTGGTCGGTTTTTACTCCGTATTCAAGTGCTCGAACGGTTGAAGAGATTGATGTTTTTTCAATAATGACAGTGGAAGATATGATTGAAGCTGACGAACAACTGCTTTCTTACCAGGAACCGGAAGAAGATGCTTACTTAGATCAGTTGACATTATATCCCAATCCTGCAAAGGGGCACCTGAATATCGGACTTAGCGACGCCAACGAAGTTATCCGTCAAATCAAGGTGTTTGAAATTGGGGGAAAAGACATTTCCGGAACACTTTTCTTTACATCGCCTACTCAAATTGATGTCTCGGAAGTCGTCAATGGCGTGTATATTGTAAGAGTAGTGACTGACAAACGCACCTATATTGCCCGATTCATAAAGTAAAAGGGTGTTACAGATAATAAAAAAGGGTGATCCATTAGACTCACCCTTTTTTATTATTTAAGTCAATATTGTAAAGTTCTAATTCCGCTTCCCTGCCTTCAATACTAGCTAAAAAGAAGACAAAATAAGGTTTAGAACAGGCTCGCTACAATACCAAATACAGAGATTCTACTTCAACTCGAAAGGCGACTATTTACGCAGAACCGAGTTAACCAAACCTATCACCTTCTGGGTAAAGACTCTCGCCCCAGTGTCGTTTAGATGTGCCGGGTCGGCAAACCATTCCGGATGCTCTAAGAACTCGGGAGACTGATTCAGCACTAGGTGTGGTATCCCGTTTGATTCGAGCATTTTTGTGAGCTCTGCATAAACATCTTGCTCACTAGTCTGCATGCGAAATACAGGGGAAATAGTTACAACTAACTTAACTCCACGTGACCTTGTAAGATCTATGAATTTTTGTATGTATGTTACTTTGGTCGAATCATGCTGATAGTTGGTTCTTTCCAGTTCCGCAAGACCGCCTTTCCATTTTCCTCTCAGGGGATTGTAGCCCTTCTCTATTTTATAGGGAATCGTATAACTCCCAATAAGCTGAGCCAACTTGGAGTTATACCTAAAAAGCCCGGATTGAACTTTCAGCACTTCTGAAAACCCTTGAATCGCAATTAAAGTATCAAGTGAATGCACTTTTCCATAATAGGGTAGAATCTGGTTAAGCGCATCAAATCCAAAATCCGTTGACGCCGTTAAATCTTTTACCGATAAATCTAATATTATTATCTCCGGTTTATACCTCTCTAAGATGCTGGTCAGCAAGACATAGTGGTAGAAGATTCCCTTACCATCCATGCCAGCATTAAATGCTGAGATGTTTAGACCGTCTTGCAAAAGGCTAGAAACAAAATGATGTCTGGCCTTGGAAGATCCCATAGCGATAAGTTTTTCGTTTGATTCAGACATTATATAATTAATGTCACGAATATCACCATAAGGCGCTTTAAAAAAGTAACGTTGAAAAACACGAGAAAGACCCTGATCTAGTGCGAAAAGCAAGGTAACGATTAACAAAGCTTTGCCTATGAAGTTAATTGTCGTGCTCACTGCTAGAACTGAAAGTAAATGAATTGGTCCCCATCAAATACACCGATCAAAAGAATTAGTACGGAAATGCATATATACGCAACAAACCGGACAGGAAAGAATTGTTTCCAGGCCGACAGTAGCCGGGGGAAAACTCCTGGATCGCCTCAACCCCAATCAGGATAAATATACCGATAAACAAATAAAAGAGAGTTGTTTTGTCCAGAAAGACGGAAGTCTTCGGCTGAAGAAAACTTCCGAAAATAGTGGACGCATCACTAATGGAATTGGCCCTAAAAAATACCCAAGCAATCATCACAAGTCCCATTGCTATCATATAATATATGAATCGCAGCACAGGCCTTTTTGAAGGAATATTGGTCTTGAAAAACTTTTCTACTACCTGATAAAAGCCATGAAGGGCACCCCAAACGACAAAGGTCCAGTTGGCACCATGCCATAGCCCACTAATGACAAATGTCAAAAATAAATTGAAGTAAGTGCGGGCACTTCCTTTTCTATTTCCACCCAACGGGATATAGACGTAATCTTTGAACCAGGTAGACAAAGAGATATGCCACCTTCTCCAGAAATCCGTAATAGTAGGTGCAAAATACGGTCTCCGAAAATTGGTCATCAGTGAGAATCCCAATATTTCTGCGCAGCCGATGGCGATCAGGGAGTAGCCTGCAAAGTCACAGTAGATTTGAATGGCAAATATGAACGTAGCCAGTACAAAACTCAGGCTGGTATGAAATTCCACATGATTGTAAATAGCATCTACATAAATGGCGGCCCTATCAGCGATGACCAGCTTGATAAAAAAGCCCCAAAGTGCCTTTTGCATGCCTGAGGAAATATTACCGACGTCAAAAATTACCTTCGACCTGAATTGAGGCAATAAATTTTTTGCCCTCTCAATAGGTCCTGCCACCAGCTGAGGGAAAAATGAAACAAACAGGGCATAAATACCAAAGTGCTTTTCCGCTTTAATTTCACCTCTGTATACATCAACGCTATAGCCTACAGCTTGAAAGGTGTAGAAAGAAATACCGACTGGCAAAAGAAGGTTGAGGTCAGGAACCGGCCATCTTATGTGCAGTGCCGTTAAACCCTCATAAACAGATTGGTTGATAAAATTGAAATACTTGAAAACAAAGAGGATAGAAAAGTTGATCAACACACTCAGGTATAGATAGAGTTTCCGCCGAGTAGCCCTTTCTGAACTTTGTATACCCAGTGCTGCCAAGTAGGTTGTAAAGGTTGAAAAAAGAATCAGTAGCGCATAAACGGGCTTCCAGTTCATGTAAAAGTAATAGCTTCCAATTAAGAGGAGCACCCACCTGTACTTGTATGAAAGCAAATAATAGAAGGCAGTGATCGCCAGGAAAAAATAGACGAAGTGGAAGGAGTTAAATAGCATGGATGCTAAAATCTGTCAGGCTTGATGAATCTTTCACAACAATTGATTGAGGACTATTTTGACAAACCTGTCTATTAATAAGAATAAATTTAGGTGGCTGACCCCTTGGGTATCGCCATCACCCTTTCCTTTTGGCGGAAAAACACAACCGCATCGTCGGCTATATCCTTGTCCAGTACCATGCCTGCGGCAATTTTATTTTTGCTCCCGACCTGTATCCCAGGGATAGTGGCGCTATTGACGCCAAACAGGTTTTCGTCACCCACTTTGGTGAAGCCTGACAATGATACGTTGGGACAGATAAAGTTGTAACGCCCCAGCTCCGAGTCGTGGCCAATGCTACAACGGGCATTGAGTAAAGTAAAATCACCAATTTTTACATTGGGACCGATATTGACGTTAGGTGCAATCACCACCCCCTGTCCGATGACAGCACTTTTGGAAACATACGTGCCGGGATGTATTAGCGTAGCGAACCGAGCCCCGGCTGCCACAAACATCTCTATGATGGGTCCTCGATAGGCCAAGTTGGCAATACCCATAATATATTCTACGTCAGAAAGTACCTTATGCTCGCCAATGCCCCCTAAGAAAGGTGCAGAAAAAGCATAACGTTTGAAGCTATCCGGATTGTCGTCCAGAAATCCTACCACTTCCCAGCCCTCTGATGAGGCAGCCTGATTGGCAAACTGGATATACTCATCGATTTCAGCGGCATGGCCGCCTGCTCCTATGATAATGACTTTTTTCATATTATCTGGCTGTATAGCCTCCGTCTACGGCAATATTGGCACCGGTGATCCACTTTCCTCCGCTCGAAACCAAAAATGCACAGGTATTGGCTACATCCTGCGGCTCACCCAAGCCAAGAGGATGCATATCTATTATCTTATTCCTGGCTGACTCATCCTGGCTATATACTGCCTTTTGGGACATCGGGGTTTCTACTACCCCCGGCGACACACAATTAACTCTTATCTTCTTAGGTGCTAACTCCAATGCCATAGACCGGCTGGCCGCCAGCAAGGCTCCCTTGCTCATGCTGTACAACGTTTTACCAGCCTCTCCCACTGTAGCCATCACCGACGTAATGAACACCACGCTCATACCCTCCTCACTCACAACAGATGGCTTCACCAATAATTTGGTGAGCAGGATGGCTGACGATACATTGGTATGGAAGAAGTGATCCAGTTTGTCTTCGTTGATCATTCTGAGAGGTAGTGTAGTCGAAATGCCGGCTGCATGGATGATTCCGTGCAATTTACCTTTTGCTTCAGTGATTTGCTGAGTTATAGATTTCAGCAAGTCGTTGTCCGTAAGATCGGCAGCAATCACAAGGTGATTATGGGGCCTATCCATCAGGTTCAGGGTTTCCGACAGCCGTTCTTCGTTTCTCCCTATCAGAACGACCGTTGCTCCAAGATCACTACAGGTAATGGCGCACTGCCGACCAATCCCGGAGGAAGCCCCGGTAACCACAATGGTTCTATTTTTCAGAGAGAAGGGAGAGTCCACCTTAAATTTCCACCAAGTCTGTGGTATAACAATTCTCCATGTTTACAATGGCGCTGGCCCAGGACATGCCTACACCAAAGCCGGACAGCAGCATTTTCTTTCTTTTCGTAAGTTTGCCATGCAGCTCTGTAGCGATAGTCAACGGAATGGAGACAGAAGAGGTATTACCAAACCTGTGCAGGCAAACAGGTACCTTTTCCGGATCCAGTTTGAGCTTTTTGCCCAGATAGTTGTTCATATAGCTGTTGGCTTGATGGAAGACGTAGTAGTCCAGGGTACTCATGTCGGTTTGCGCAAACTCTGATAATCGCTTCAGGTCTTGAGGGATTTCTCTGATGACGAAATTAAAGACATCAGCACCATTCATATAACCCTGCTCTGCCGTACGGATATTGCCATGTTCATCTACGATGTTCTCTTTGACCGTTTCAGCGCTGCTGGGATTTCGATAGCCACCGGCATCTACCTTGATCAGGTCTTCACGGGAACCGTCGGAGTTGAGGGAGAAAAAGCTATCACCAAAGCGGTCGTCCCTTTCGATAAGGGCCGCCACCCCACCATCGCCAAACAGGTAGGCCACTTTGCGGTCTTTGGCCGAGTACACCCTGCTCCGGGTTTCGCCATCCAGCAGAAGGGCCTTTCGCATGCCTTGCTGTTGCATCAATGCATATACCACAGACATACCATAAACGAAGGCTGAGCAACCCAGATTAATATCAAAAGCCATCGTTTGCTTAGAGAGCCCTAAGCGCTCCTGGAGCAGCACCGACGTAGCCGGCATGCGATAATCCGGTGTTTGAGAAACGAAGACCAATAAGTCAATATCCTCTTTGCTGATACCCATACCGTTTATGAGGCGCTCCGCTGCCGCCTGGCATAGGTCGGAGGCACAAGTGCCCGGCTCCGCAAACCTGCGCTCCACAATACCGGTTTTTTCCACGATCTCAGCTGCTTCAGCAGCAGAGAAATTTTCAGTGTATTCCAGATTCTTGATGGTATTGCGTGGCACAGCAGCCACCAAACCACTGATTCCTATGTTTTGGTAAGTAAGTAAGGGCATGAACTTAACTTAGATGTTTAATTTAGCAGGCTTCCCACTAGTACGTCATTGCGATCCGCCAGCTGGCGGAGTGGCAATCTGTCAATTTGAAACGAGGAGTCAGTCAGTTGACAGCATCAACTTGATTACACTACTTACTCTTTTCCTTCACGGCGTCGATTAATTCCTGCACAGTATTGATTTCACTGAACTCGTCCTCTTCGATTTGCACACCATATTCCTCGTCAAGCATAGCAATTAATGACAATCGGCTGAGAGAGTCCCATTCTTCAAACTTCTTGAAACTGTCAGAAGGCTTCACCTCCCTGTCATCAATTTCCAGAATCTCTTTGAACTTTTCGATAAAATTTTCCATGCTTAAATATACACTTATTGAACTTTCCTATTTAAAAATACCAGCACAACCTAGTCAGGCTTAACAGCCTGTATTAAGGCCGATGCTATTGTCATATCTTCTTTTGTAAAATTGACATTAGGCACTTTTGGCAACCTATCGCCAAAAGCGTTTTCCATTTGAAAGGGCAAAACATATTTGATCACAAAACCAGCCTTCTCCATTTCAATCAGGTGAGCTGAGAATGGAAGCCTGTTGATAGAGTACTTGCGACCGTTCAAAAGAAATTTCCAGGTGCGCTTGTCTATATACCAATGGCCATTCCACTCTTTGGTCATCTCATGGGTTTTAAAGTCAATTTCATGAGAAATAATTCCCCCGGGCTTCAGCCAGTCATACATTCGACTATATGCATGGCTAACATCATCAACATGCTCCATTACTGCCTGAGAATAAATCAGGTCAAGTTCTCCCTGAAGGTTGGATTCTTTCTCGTACCAGTGAGGAACATACTCTATTTTTGTTTCAGATTCTTCATCCGATAGCGCCATTTTTATACCCTGCTCTCTTTTTTCGAGGGTCTCTATGGTCGAGCTATCATCAAAAATATAGCTCGGGAAAGAATAGTCATCCAAAAGTGGATGAGTATTCCTAAACTCATGTTCCTTGTGCGGCAAATCCATTCGTTCTTTGAAATAGCCGGTCAATTCAGAGGCTATTTGAATATTTCTTTCCCGGTTGGCATGCTCAATAACGTCGAAGGCATAATACTCCTCCGCTCCGGTCAAGAGTCCCGCAATACCTACACCCAAAGAATCGCCCGGGCCAATCTCTGCTATTTTTTTAATTTTGGACACATCTTTCAAAAGTCCGCTTTTGCTAAGAAGTACCAAATGACGCAACCAAACAGTGTAGCAATACTTCGACGAGAAAGTCCCCCCCGAACCGGGTCTTTTGAGTAGTTTCGCAGGCAGAACATAACTGGCAATACTCCTGACAAAGGGATAGAGGTTTACTTGTTGCATATTTTTATCAGCTTTAGTAGGTAACGAATTCCCAACGAGAAAAACAATTATTAACCAAGGACGGTACGGTCAAAGTAATACTGGTAACTGTCACCCACCAAACAATAAACATAACCTACTAAGAATTATGTCCTAAGTCAAAATGGATCTAATATGCATGAATGATTCAGCTAATTCGACTCCAACGGTAGATCCTCTGAACCTGGCGAGCGACTCAATCGTATGCAATGAGCGGGGATTAGGGAAGGCCTTGAGTTGACTTTTAAAACATTCCATTGCCTCCATCTTGTGCACGAAGGTTTCAGTTACATTAATAAACATGGTAGGTATAAATGCGTCGTCAGCAAAAGGTGGCGCCCATTCCGTTTCAGACAATGTTTCGTAGCTAAGAATGGTCTTTACAAAATAGTTCCCAACGGGCCGTGCTGCGACCAAACAGGCCTTAAAAACGGCTGAGTGATCATGATGAATATCGCCACGATGGGGTATGAACAAGGTATCAATCTGCAGTTCGTTGATAACGCTGGCCACCTCCCTGGAGATAGCAGAATTGGAAGTTATGTCGAGCTCTGGCGCATGAAAATCCAAAAACCTCGTTTGGCTTACTCCCAATATGGCGTGGGCTCTCCTTGCTTCCGCCCGCACATTTTCAACCTTTTCATGGGTGTACATTTTAGGACTCCCTTTTGTGACGACCAAAACATGTACTTCTGCACCTGATTGAGCCATTTTCTTCATCGTTGCGCCACAACCGAGTACTTCATCATCCGGATGCGGTGCCACTACGAGTATCTTCTTCATTATACCCATTTAATAAACGTCCGAATCGCCAAAAGAATAGTACCAGTTTCTAAAGTCAGCCATGGTACCAGCGACATCAAAATTACTATAAAATCCAAGATAGGTAGTCTGTCCTGAGGGAATAAAGCCAAGCTTCTCAAATAGCGCATATCTCCTGTCAAAAAGACTCAACCACATGGTGCAATCCAAAGGGCTACCACTAAAATGGTGAGAAATAGCCCCTATCAGTTGACCTAAGAGTTTGGGAGAGGTTGTCCCACCGATCTCCATTATGTTTACAGACATCTTTCCCGTAGGATCAACATACTTTTTTGCCACTGCAAGAGCATTCCCTTCTTCGCCCTTCACCTCAAAAATTTTGTATTTGTGACTTGGATTTTGCAGATATCGCCAGCGGAGGTAGTCAATACTTCTATCGACACTTATATCAAATTTCCCAACCTCAGTTTGAAGTATTTCAGCATGTCGAAGAGTAAAATCGTCCAGCACATTCACCGGCACATTTTCAGGTCGGCTGATCTTCTCCCCAGAACAAACAATGGTGTGAGCCAAGCCAATATTTTTCCAGCCAAGCTTTTGCACAAAAGCATAATGGGAGTTGTTATTTGGGAACCCCCAAACAGCCTTTACCTGATACTTTTCTTCGAGGTCTTTGTAAAGTGCCGTCGCCAGCTCACCAAATATCCCCCTGCCGCCATATTCAGGATGGGTCATTGTGGTCATCGACAGCGACGTCAACACCTTTTTCTTATTTAAATTAAGAAGAACAGGGCTCACAGCGTAATGGCCTACGAGTTTGTCCTCGTCCCACATTAATTTAATCATGTGTTTGCCTGCAGGATTGTCCTGGAATCGCCATTTCCAATAAGCAGGGCTCATGTCTTTTCCGAATGCCGCTTTAAAAAGCTGAAGTATCTTTTCTTCGTCACCTATGGTGTAGTCACTTAGTCTCACGATGTTACTTGTTGGTTATTGGTGTCTAGTTTAAAAAGGGATGAGTCTGGATGTTCCAAAAATTTTTTCTCCCCAAAAATAATTACTAAAAATGTATTCAAAATAATTTTCACATCAAGAAGAAAAGAAGACTTGGCCACATAGAGTCGGTCATACACCCATTTTTCTCCCCAGGACAGATAGATGCTGCCCTTGATCGCAGCCAGGCTTGTTAAGCCAGGCTTTGCCAAAAATCTGAATTCCGTATTCTTATCGAACAAGTGTGATATGCTAGCCAAACATGGCCTCGGGCCGACTATAGACATTTCTCCACGAATCACATTAATTATCTGCGGCAACTCGTCAATCTTTAGTCTTCTCAACAATTTACCGACCGACGTAACTTCAGGGTCGTTGCCGAAAACCTGCTTATGCACCTGTCTGTCGACATGGGTCATCGTCCTGAATTTGTACAACCTGAAAGTTTTTTTTCCCAGGCCCAATCTATCCTGGAGATAAAACACCGGCCCTCTGGAGTCCAGCGGAATGATGATTGCCATCATGAGGAAAAGTGGAGATAATAAGATGATGGCGAATACTCCAAGAAAAAGGTCGATAAGTCTCTTAAAATATTTTCTATATAGCATACTTCACAAAGTTATTCGCATTAGACGGACTGTACAGCTTTGACAACTCAAGGCACCTCGCAGATATTTCCATACGAAGCTCCGGATCCTGATAAAGGCTCAAAATGAAGTTGCTCAGACCACTGGCATCTCCCCCGGTAAAGCAATAACCCACATTATTTTCCTCGATCAGCTTGCATAGTTCCGAGTCTTCAGATGCTATACCGATGATCGGTGCGCCTACCGACAGATAGTTGTAAGTCTTACTCGGAATAGCCAACTTTGAAGCATCCTTCCCCTGAACCACTATTGCAATGTCGGCGCTACCTAAAGAATAGGGGAGCACGTCAACAGCTTGCCATGGAAGAAGCTGGCAGTTAGTAAGGCTGTGACTCAAAATCAGGTCCTCCAGGTATTCCTTTCTTTCACCATCTCCGATGATCACAAATAAAATAGACTCTACGGTGGTTAACTGTGCAGCTTTCATCAGGTCATCAATTGGGTGCGATTTACCAAGGTTACCAGAGTATAACACAATAAATTTATTGTGCCAATCATGCTGCTCAATAAATGGGTTGGCATTCTTTTCTACTGGCTTCAAAAAATCATTATCGGTCCAGATAGGAACAACTTTTATTTTGTCATCTTCGGTGTACTTCTCCAGCACCTCCTTCATTCCCTGGGTAAGTGTGAATATTCCGGTGGCTCGCTCGAATGATCTTTTATTCATCCACTGCCAAATCCTGACCAGAAAGGAATCTTTCTTTAGATAATTGAACTCAACGAAAGCCTCTGGATATATATCGTAAATGAGATAGGTAAATTTATTTCTAAAAATAAGAGACAGGAAAACATTAAATGGTGGGTTGGACACTGCAAACACCGGCGCCTTTCTCGAATAATGCAATAGATACCAGCAGCTCTTTAAAAATGATTGAGTCCATGACCAAAACCTCATAATGGTTGAAGAACGCTTGTATTTGGCAACTTTCCTGATCACGACATTCGGCGGTAGTGGTCTATTCCGCTGTATCACCTCTCCAGTAATTAGAATGATCCGCTCATAATCCTTGCTAAAGGCGTGGATGATATCAATCATCAAATAGCCTACGCTTTGATTGATGAATACAATGTCTTTGTTAGGACTCGTTTTACTCACAAACAATGTTATTATACAGCTTCACATAATCGGTGAATCGATCCTTTTTATTGAACAGCGCTCTTGCGCTTTTCACACAATTGGCTGAAAAATCAACTTTCCCAGTAGCCAAGACCTCATTAATTGCCGACTTCAGCGCATCAATGTCGCCCTTTTCAACAACTCGGCCGGTCTGGTTATCCACAGCCTCAGGGCTTCCTCCCGTTCGGTAGGTGATAACCGGCGTGCCGCATGCCAAAGCTTCCAGATTGGTTGTTGGGAAATTGTCTTGCCATGTTGGGTTAACGAAAACATCGGCTAAAGAATAGTAAGTTGCCAGCTCCGAGACACTCTCGGTGCGAGGAATGGCAAGGATATCGGATGGCAAATCGCCGGCATCTTTTTTACTTAACCCGACAAGAATGATTTGCCAGGAAGAATCGAGCGTTTTGCCCAGGCTTTTAAAATCAGCCAGGCCTTTTCGTTTGTCCCAGGTGCTTGCCACGCCCAGTATTACTTTCTTATTTGCAGTGCCCAGCTTATTTCTGAGCACTTTTGCGTCTTTGGGGCTAAACAGCTCGACATCGATGCCATTTGGAATGACCTGTGACGGGTAGTCTCTTAAGAAAGAGTGTTTAAGGTGCAACTGCAACCACTTTGATGGGGTTACTATTGTCATGTTCCGCACGCCACTGAAGAGCGCCTTTTTAACCTGGTAATTTGATCGGGAATTGTCCACCCCCAGGCTTGCAGGGTAAAACTTTGTTTTCGGACAGTGGTGGCACTCTGTTTGCCACTTTTCGCACCCTACAGAATCAAAAAAGGTGCAATGCCCGGTAAACGCCCAACAGTCGTGGAGTGTCCATATTACGGGCTTTTGTGTCTCTTTTAGCCAGCCAAATAGTTCCCCGACATGTAAGTAGTACCCATGGATATTATGCAAATGCACAATGTCTACCTCGTCCAAAGAGTGAACAAATGCTTTGGTGGCCCTTTTCGAACCAAACCCATGCCTGTCAAAAAGCTTAGTCAAAAGCACGTGTTCAATGATGTCGAGTTGCCCTCCTATCCTGATGGACTGAGACGCACTCGGCATCCCCGCCCTTCCGTAGGCAATGACGCTTTGATGCCCCTCATTTAAAAGCGTGTTACCTATTTCTTCGGCAATGCGCCCAGTGCTGCCTGAGTTAACAGAAGAATTGATTTGCAGAACCTTCAACTCTTATCTGTTGTTAAACTTTGACCTTTCCTATTAACCACCTTGTTAGCGTACTCCCTGACGTCGCCAATAACATTTGCAGGGTTCCCAGCCACTATCGCATAATCTGGAATGTTTCCTCTGACCACACAACCAGCGCCTACGATTACATTGCTGCCTATAGTCGTTCCCGGGAGTATAATGGTGTTCATCCCGATGAATACATTGTCACCAATCGAAATATTCCTTAAAACTCCAATATCTTCATCCGGTGTCTCTCCTATGGCTATCAGCGCTGTTGTATAACTGTAATCGTGGGTTAAGAAATGAACGTTCATGGAGGCAACTAACCTGTCTCCGACAGTTATTCGGGTAAAATCATCAAACCTTACACTTTTGGCAATGAACCTGGGTTTACCGACCATATTAAGCCCCGCAAAAACAAGCAGGCGGTTATAGATAGCCATGTAGAGTGGATGATTGAAATAGACAAGAATGCCGATTATGGCTTTAAAACCATAAAATACTGTCTTCTTTATCAATCTCTTTATGCTCATAAAAATCTACTTGTCAATTAAATGGTAAACCTTTTTAAGGATTTCTTCATCGTCAAAGCCACTCGCCCGTTCTATAGATTTCAAGCTGTAGAACTTCCGAATCTCCGTATCGGAAGACATTTTCAATAACCCCTGGTAAATGTCAAATGGATAGCCTTTTACCATTATTCCGTATTTTCCACCAGCTACGATTTCCCGACATCCATCGCAGTCAGTCACTAAAGTGGGCTTACCCAAAATCATTGCCTCGCACAGAGCTGTTGGCAACGCTTCCGAAATCGAAGACATGCAAAAAATATCAGCGGCAGCCAGATAAGGGTATGGGTTGGGCTTAAACCCTTCAAGAGTTATCTTTTCATTTAGTTGAAGTGCGTCAATTTGCTCTTGAAGTTGTTTTCGAAGAGGCCCGTCTCCCAAGATCATTAACCGTACTCTGTCATTCTCCTTTAGTAAATCTGAGGCTGCCTCAATCAGTTTGTCAAATCCTTTCACTGGGTAAAGGCTGCCCAACGATACGATAAGAATTTCCTTTGACTGCTTTTTAACTTCAAATTCCTTTGCTTTTGAAAGTACACCTTTTCGGTCGATAATATTGTATATCACCTCCATGTGGTACTTTTCACCAAATACCTCAATGAAGCTCCTTTTGGAGTCTTCTGATACAAAAACGACTGTCGAAAGTTTATCGAATCTTGCCTTTTTTATTCTCTCCTTCCTAGCGCCTGAATAAAACTTATTGAAATTGGAGTATGAATTATAGCTGCTGTGAACCCAGGTGATCGTCTTTCGGGGTTGGTGGTCAAGCATGAACAACAAGTCTGTGTATGAACTGTCGGCGAATGAGATGGCTACGTCGTACCTCTCTCTTAATTTTCTATTGACCGTGCTCTTCCACAATAAATTTATGTTGTAGCGTGTGTACAAAAAAGTCAACACCCTGACCAAAAAATAGCTTTTAAATAGTGTTACTCTATTTATTTGGCGATTAATTTCCTGATCATAGATATTCAGATCCATTACGAGGCAGAGATCAACTTCATAAGTATTTAGGTCAAATCTATTTAGTAAATTTACCAAGACTCTTTCTGCCCCCCCTTTCCCTAAAGACCTAATCAAGAAAAGTACTTTTTTTCTCTCGGCACTCATTGAAGTCTAGCCACTTTGGGCTGGTGATTTGAATCGAATAATTCAGTGTCTAAAAAAATTCGCATTGCCGTCATTACCATCTAGTCCCTGGTTATCAGTTTGGATTTAAATTCAGCTTATTCTTTTCCCACCAAACCAATACATCTGTCTTAATTGCTCTGGCTGGCAATCCAACTAATACAGAATACTCTTCGGCAAAAGTTTTATTGACCACTGCGTTTGCTCCAATGTAACAATTGCTGGCTATTTCAATTTCTCCGTAGATCTTGGCTCCCGGGCCAATAAATACGTTGTCCCCAATCTGTGGGGCGACTGAACTACCGCCGGTTGAACCGATATTAACACTTGCGTGGATCAAACAGTTGGCTCCAATCTTCACATTTGAGTTAATAATAATTGTTCCATAGTGAGGTAAGAACAGCCCCGGCCCGCAAACGTTGGGAGGAATGCTAAAGCCTAATCTCAATGACAACGAATGAAACCAATATCTTAAAAAATGGTAGTACGCCTTCTCAAAAACGTTCTTTCGTTTATTCCTGTAGTACTCGAAGTTCCTCAGTAGCAAATGAAATCTCCAAATCCGATCTTTAATCGCCTGGAAAATATTTCTTTTTAGTGATTGGGTATTCACCTGCCTTGCTCTCGCATCGGCCTCAATAAAATACTTCTTGTCGGCAACGCTTCTGATCATCATCGCTCACTTGCCATATGACAATCCATCGTCCATAATTTCCCCGAGTCTATCGGACGACAAAAACTCGATATCCGGCCACCTTTGAACCATTCTGGATAAAAGTTCCCTAAAGAGCGTGAATGTTCTATCGGCATTCTTTTGGTCAATACACCCAATAAAGTTTACCCTGTGAGTACTGATAACCACAGGTTTTTGCCAAAAGAAAGCTATTTCCATTCTTCTTAAACACTCACTTACGTCATCCTGATAAGAGCGATGGCTGGGTTCAAAAAAAGCATTTCTAACCAAATATCTTTGACGAAGCTTGTTTTGCTCCCCTTGAAAATGATAACGATGCCTGTAATCGTGGAATTGGTTTTTGTTGCGTGGTTGCTTTTGAACAAGCACCCCCTGAAGGTATTGAACGCCCTCCTCCTTCAAATCCGATTCAATAGCTTTGTCCCACACATAGCAATTGGCAATGAATGACCGGGATTTATAACCAAACGTCTTTTCAAAAAGTAGCAATCCTTCTTTCAGTATGTCCCCTTTTTCCTTCCGCTCTTCTTCAGAATAGTAGTCAAGCGATTCCATATAACCGTAGGGAAGCTTCAATGGCTCAGAGCTGATGCTGATCATTTGATTGTCAAAAGCCGTCTTGATATTATCTTCATCATTCCGCAGAGACCTCATCCACTGGTATACATTTAAATGTTCCCTCCCATGAAATTGAGGTCGGAAAATACCCTCGGCCACCCCCTCCTTCCATAGTTTAAATGAATTAGCATGGTGCGGGTACCTGCTCAGGGTTGCTGTGAATGGCTCATAAAAGTACTCTTGAAAATCAGCCTGCCTGATTCTTTCAAAATCGGGATTGGCGACAATTGTGTTTGCTGTGATTATTGCGGGATGGCCATTTTTGTCCTTCACCGACCTAAGCACCTCGAAAAGTCTGCTCAAATCCGTTTCACTTGCCAGGGAATCATACTTGAGGTAAACGTCTCTGTCCACGTGAAAGCCTTCTTTTTTGAGACGCTCATATGTTGTGAAGGAAGGCATCCTTATGCTGCCCCAATCATCCGACTCGATGACAACAATTTTTCGCTTTGTTCGCCACCCAGGCACGTTTAACACGTGGTTAGTCAGCCTTTTGCCCCAGCTTTGCGGCATCACTTATTGTTCATTATCAAGGCTCCCAATTCAACCGATGTCATGAATTCGACGTCAGGCCACTTGCTCGTAATGGTGGTGAGCAGCCGGGACAACTCTTTCAATCCCTTGTCTCTGTTTTTTGGATTCAGCCAGCCTATATAATTTACCCGGTGTGTACTCACCACTGCGGGCTTCCTCCAGGTAAAGGCAATTTCTATTTCTTTCAGGCAACTGTCGACCCAATCACTTTTCAGCTGCGAAGAGGACTCAAAAACACAATTTCGGCCGGTGTACACCTGCCCAAGGTGATTTTTTTGGCCAGGATAGTGGAATCTTCGCCTAAATTGCCCCCCGCCTATTGGCTCAAGTTGAATTTTTGATGCCCCTATGTACTTAATGCCATTTCCATCAAGGCACTCCTCCAATCCGTTATTAAACGGCCCATTGGTAGGAACAAAAAAGGATGCCGAGTAACCGTGCAACTGTTGAAAGAGTGTCAGTCCCTCTTCAAGAACACTTTTCAAATAATTGATTTCGGCTAAATCGTCGATATCGAACGCTGCCTGGTAAGACACATGGTTGATAGGGTTTCTGGGAGTAATGCCATATACCCCGTGCTCAAATGCTGTAAGCGTGTCTTCGTTTCCAGCCCGGAGAGCCCTTAGCCAGCTGGATACATTCAAATGCTCCCGCCCGTGAAATTCCGGAATAAAAACACCAGATTGAATGCCTTGTTGCCAAAGGCTGAATGAGTTGCTATGGTTTGGGTATTTTTTCAGGGTTTCTGTGAATGGCTCATAGAAATAAGTTTGATACCCGCTTTCCTTTATCTTTTGAAAATCAGGGTTGGCCACCAGGGAAACTGCCGTGAAAACCGCAGATCTTCTATTGCAATCCTTCACATTGTCTAAAACGTCAAACAAAGCCTCCAAATCGTCGCCGGAAGCAAGGGCGTCGTTCGAAAGGTACCGTTCTTCATCGCTATCAAAAGGAAGCACCCCTGCATTTTGAAGCGACCTGTAAGCACTGCCCGAGGCCATGCGTATGGCCCCCCAGTCGTCGGATTCGATTACCACAATTTTTCTTCGGGTTCGCCAGCCAGGCAGGTTACTCAAATTCTTCTGTAATGAAGTTTTTAATTCTTGGAGCATGCTGATAAAAAACTAGAGTAAAAAATCCTTGATCAATTCCTTGATGGGGAGGGCTGCATCAAGACTAAAGAAGGATATCAGCGGGCTAACAAAGACTTTAGCATCTGCGAACTCCATAATATAGCTTAACTGCATAAAGAGATATAACATGATTACCGGTGTGCTGCAGATGACCAAAGCCTTGAAAAATTTAAGACTTGATGTAACTACTTGCTGCTGAAGTTTAAAATTGAAGCTGACGAGCAAAAATGACAGCGAATAAAAATAGGAATTCAACTCAAGCCGTTTGACAAGAGAGGGCACAAAAGGCGTCAAATTGGAAAAGGTGAGCATGAGCAATGCAATACTTGCCAGGGTGCTAAACTGATAGATTTGTGCGCCACTTTTGAAATAAGAAAAAATGAACAAGCCAAAAATAAACAGAATCAAAAAGTTAACACTGGCGGCTTCTATTGCATACTGTTTATGAAAACTGGCAGTCTCAGCAAATCTTGAGTACTTCTCTTGTCTTTTGTGATCATCCTGATAATATATCCTCAGCTTTTCATCGCCAAGCTTGGTAAAAGATGAATAACTGGAGACCAGATTGAGAGGTACCTGCACAACGTACGACATGGCAAACAGTGCAAAATAAATGTAGGGTCTGTTCCCCGCCAAAAAAACAACTAAAACAGGAAAGGATATGATAAAATAACCAAAGTGGATCATAGGCGCCAGTAGCACAAATCCCAGGTATTTTTTCTTGCTGGTGAACAGGTACGACGCCACACCATAAAACATGCACCAGGCTCCTGTCCAGTTCCTGATAGAGTTTATTCCCTCGAAACTCTTCCAAAAAACAAAGACTATGAAAAGCATCAATAAAACTTTTGACCTTTTTAGTTCTAGTTGAGAATAGATGAGGTAAATGCTATTGACAAAGAAGAATCCATAAATCAATCCCACAAACATGTAAAGAAGTGAGTAGGATGTTGAAAAGAAGGACGTTATGTACGAAACGATGTGTAAAAAAATATCGTCATTGGTCTCCTTAGGCGGATCGAACTTCAAAATGCGGATGCCTTCGTCGACGAACTGAGAAAAGGGCAGGTTATCATAGTGAGCCGCAAGATTCTCAGAGTGCCGGTAGCCGTCTGTTCCTTCCGGAAAGTACATGGTTAAACCAAAGTAACCAAAAAACAAAATCAAAATGACCCTGGAGTAAGGAGCACTAAAATCCTTTATCACATAAATGAGCGGGATTAAAGGACTGTACAGAAACAGACCCAATTTATATTTCAATCCATCGTTAGTCATTCGGCGTCGTTCATATCCGAGATTCTCTAACTATTCTTTCCTAACGCTAAGCCCAACAATGATTTGACTACATAGGGAAAATTCCTAAACACAAGTTTCAGCCCCTGGGCTTTGTTGAGCGAAATGTTGTATATGCTTACATATTTCCCTGTGACACGCTCAACATCAAAATAATTCTCAAAAAAAGTCAAAGACGTTTTTCTTGCTTCCTGGTAAGCTTCTTTTTCTTCAATCAATCGCTCAATATTGTCGAGGTTGGTCGCCAAGGTTTCGTCGTCTCCTCTATTCCGCTCTGAAAAATTAGTAGCAAACAGGCCGTCGAAGTTCTGCCTTGTGACCAATACAGGCATACTACAGTTTGCGGCAGGCGTAAGGCAGGGAATGCCCAGTGAAAGAGCCTCAATCAGGCTTCGCCCCGTTCCAACGACGAAATCGGCGAGGTACAAAAAATCAGCCCCCTTACTCGCCCGCTCGTCTGTAATGAATTCCACCGGTAGCTCTTTGTCCTCAGCATATTTTCTGAGTACTTGAAACCGGGCCTCGTCTTGAATTCTTCCTATCACGTAAAAATGGACTTTGTATTTAACAGATAGCTTTTCTATGAGATTGAAGGAGTCCATCAGCGTCTTTTCGTAGGCGCCACCCAATCGTGATACCCTCACAAAATTGATCACACCGTCATCTTTCCGCTCAGCTCTTTTCGACTCCGGTAGCAAGCCGAGTTTGGATACTCTATTGGGAATAAGATGAATTCTGGTCTTTTTATAGTGATGATTGTGTCTGAACCATTCATAGTTCTCTCCACTGAATAAAATCAAATCATCAACCTGCTGCCATTTCTTACGCATTGGATTTGGTCCTCCGCACTTGCTCATTACCAGGGGGTACCTGGTCGTAGCCGGTATCAAAAGCAGGAAATTCAATGACTCAGTGTCAAAAAAATGGAGCACATCAGGTTCAAATGAGGCATATAACTCCCTTAACTGGCTGAAAAACCCAGGAAGGTCGCCAGTTTTCTGCAAGACCACATGCCGGATGAAGTAGGGATTGTCTGCTAATACAGGACTTTGGGCTGACCCAACAGTTATGACACCTGCCGTTAATTCTCTCCCCACCACCCGACTGATGTGATTCAGAGAATGGTAGTGACCTCCGCTGGCCTTGCCAGTGCTATGAAGTATAAATAAAACCTTCATTATATCACTCGCTGTTCCACTTCCAACTCCACCCCAAACTTGCTGTGAACTTTATGCTTCACTATGTTAATCAATTCCAGTATATCGGCACCCGTGGCGCTGGCATGGTTGATGATAAACCCTCCGTGTTTTTCCGAGACTTTGGCGCCTCCAACGGAAAAACCCTTCAGCCCAAGCTCTTCAATCATTTGGCCCACATAAAAGCCAGGAGGTCTTTTAAATACACTACCGGCATTAGGGAATTCCTTTGGCTGTTTAGCCCACCTGGCTTCTTTCACCCTGTCCATTTTTTCCTTGATCGCCGCCTTGTCGCCAACGGCCAATTGCAACCACGCTTTCAATACAATTTTATCAACGTTCTTCTGAAAAAAACTGTTTCTGTATTCAAACCCAATATCCTCTTTCTTAATTTCTCTGACCTTCAGGTCGGCCAGGTCGAGGTACCGCACCTTTGTCAAAATATCTTTTATTTCCTCCCCACTGGCTCCGGCGTTCATTACCACAGCTCCACCCAACGAGCTGGGTATGTCATAAAAAATTTCCATTCCGGTTAGGCCATGCTCCCATGCTAACTCAGAAAGCCGGATGGTGTTTGCACCTGCCTCTACTTCCATGATATGCCCATCAGTTACCTTCACATTTGCGAAGCCCTCATTCAAAAGTATAAAGTCTTCGTCGTAATAAGGTTTGGACAAAATAATATTGTACCCCCCGCCCAGGATCACTTTTTTGGAGTCGGGATGGCTTTGATAAATACTTAAAAAATCTGATTCGGAGGATGGAAAGAACGCCCGCCTGCAACTCGCCTTGATCTTATAACTATTGTGCGACGTCAAATCGTAGTTTTCAAACACTTCCATTAGCCAAGTCGATTTTTTATTTTTTTTATGTAGGGATCTAAGAAAGCAAAATCTTCCCTGGAATAGGCAAATATTTCCCGGATGCTTATCCCTGTAGCGCTTGAATACTGATACAAAAACAAGATTCCCCCCAGAGAGTAGCTCAAAGTGGAGGTAAAAGCGGCGCCCACGGCGCCATACCTGGGTATCAGGAGAATATTCAATACTATATTCAAACCCAAAGCCGGCACCATAGACTTTAGCGCAAACCAGGGCTTTCCCTGCCCACCCATGTCCATGTTCAATACTTTAAAAATGGTAAGAAGCAACACACCAGGCATTAGCCATAGCATTACTTCGGCACTGGGTAGAAATTCACTTCCGAAGAGAATCATGATGATAAGCCGGGCACCTAACGCCAATACTACACACCCTGACCCTATGATCAGGAGCGAAATCCTCAGCAGCTGGGTTACTTTCAACGAAAAAACTCTCCTGTCTGTCGCCCTTGCCCCCCTGGCAAATACGATGGTGCCTAACAGCATGGGGATTTGCCACAGGTATTGCGACAGCACTGAGCCTTTGCTGTAAATACCTATTTCAAACTTATTGGAGAGCCAATCCATGATGATTACGTCCACTCTGTAGTTGAGATTAATCACCAACAAAGAGACAGCAAATGCCATTCCGAGGCTAAATAAAGAACCCAGCAGCTGTCTGTTAATGCGCAGTGACAAATATTTCTGAACCCGCATCCTTGAGATAAGCAGGACACTCATGAGAAAAGGTGCCAGCAACTCAGCTATTAAGGCCCCTTTCAGAGAGAGACCAGCAAAAACGACCAATACCACAGTCGCCAGAAAGAGGATAAAGGTTGGCACCCACTCTACCTTGTTATACTCAGCAATCTGATTATTGCCCAAATAGATGCCAGACAAATAAGTATTAAGCAAACTAAACGGGACCGGGGCTATGGCTAAAAAAATAATCAGAGGTTGGTGGGAGCCATTAGACAAATAATAGATGAGAATAAAAATAGACACAACACTAAAAAGCGTACTCACCAGCCAGGCCTGCAACACGCCTGCCTTTACATCTTCCTCCCCGAACTGACCACTCCCAATCAAAAAGGCAGAAGACTTGCGCACGCCAAGCGCTCCAAACGTCATAAACAGTGTTGGGTAAACCAAAAGTGCAGTTATTACTCCGTTCAACTCCGGCCCCAAATACCTTGCAATGATCATTGCCTTGCCCAAGCCAAACACGATCATTGCTCCCTTGGAGCTGGCAACACTTGCTAAATCTTTAACGACGCTGGCCAGGGGGATTCGTTAGGTAAGAGGTTGACTGGACGATTTAATAAGCTCTTTCTCAAACTTTTGACAAATAGCCTTGTGGAAAGCAATATCTTCGTGCAGCTCTGCCTCCAGCTTCTCCTTTGTTGAGGGGTCAATTTTTGGAGGTCTGGCCTCCACCAGGGTTTTGTTCAGGATATATCGTCCCACTCCCAAAAACCCTAATTTTTGAAGCCTATAAGACAAATGCAAAACTAATTTGGATGATGGAAGCTTCGCCGGATTTTTTTTTACAACATCAAGACTTAACTCATCCATTGACTCAATTTTGTCGACACCAACAAACTCAAATAGATAATTCAGAAAGTATACCTCGTTGTGAATGAGCAATTCAAATGGAATTATTCTTATGTTGGCTTCATCGAAATAATCAAAAACTATATCAAACTGCCTCTTATACCTACTTCTTTGGATGTAAGAGTACATCTTAAAATCGTAGTAACTTCTTTTTGTCCTCAATTTCTCACTTGATATCACATCTTCGAAACTAGATATTTCTCTACCCATTCGAATTTGATGCCAATAAAGCGAATAAGCCCTTTCGATAGGGCTTCTGATTACAAAAATCAGTTTTACATCTGGCACTAACTCTTTTATTCTCTCAATACTACCTGGATTAAATGCACAGTCTGCGGATGTTTGACCAATGATGGAACTTTCACTAGGTGGGATAAATATAGATTCATACCATTTTGGTCCATTCCTAAACACTCTGTCATCGTCAAAATAACTGAACTTCATATTTCTTTCCGGCATATAAATTTGTGGATGACCTCGCATTAGATCATCCAAAAAAGACGTGCCACTTTTCATAATCCCTGCAATAAGGAAACTTGGCTTCATAATTTTAATTAGCGGTGGAAATAATTTTTGCAGGAATTCCTGCAACTACTGAGTTCTCTGGAACATCTGTGTTTACGACAGAATTTGCGCCAACCACTGCGTTTGCTCCAACGTTAATTTTCCCCAAAAGAACAGCTCCTGTATAGATTTTAACCCCATCTTGAATTGTTGGATATGTAAGGCCTTCGCCCTTTTTACCACTGCTACCTAAAGTCACATGCTGCCAAATTTGGACATTGTCTTTAATCACCACCCCCTCACCAATTACAATACCCAAAGGATGAGGAAACTTTATTCCTCTTCCCAAATCGGAATGATACGAAATATGACAACATCTTTTCGTCATTTGTCTGTATCGATAAAAGTTAGATAATAGTCGTAATACAGAATAGTTACTGTTCATCAGAAAATACCCTATTCTGTAGTTTAGGATTAATCTGAAGGATGCATTGGTGAAATAAATGACAAAGTAGGTCAGAACCCCCCCGGCTCCATTTGTTTTAAAATCACTAATTATAAGTTTAATCAATACCTTCAAATTAGGGATGTCAAGTTTTTCAACTTCTCACTAAGGTTTTCATACCCCCTACCAATCTGCCATGCATTTTCGATGACTGTTTCTCCTTCTGCCGTCATGCCTGCGAGCAGCAGGGCTATTCCAGCCCTAAGGTCAAGTGCCGTCACAGTTGTACCCTTTAGTTTGGTACCTCCGTCGATTACCAGCATCCCTCCATCTACGTGATAGTTCATGCCCATTTTGGCCAGCTCTTCTGCATAGCCATACCGGCCAGGAAACCTAAGGTCTATGATTTTTGATTCGCCCTTGCTCATAGCGCCGTACACAGCAAAAAGAGGCTGCATATCTGAATTGATGCCCGGGTAAGGGCCCGTGCTGATCTCCACCGGATAAGGGGTGCCTCCCTTTACAATGAGCGACTCTTCGCCCCTATAAAATTTCATGCCACTTTCCCGAAGAAAAACCAGCGGCACTTCGAGGTGCTCAAAAGGAAAATTAAGGATTTCCACATCTCCGCCCGTGATCACCGACCCGATGGCCCAGGTTAAAGCTTCCATGTTGTCGGGAATAACGTGATGATACACGCCACTCAATTTTTCCACCCCTTCAATGACAATACACTTTTGGCCATATACCTTGACCCTGGCCCCCATCTTATTGAGCATATCAATAAGATCCATTATTTCAGGTCTGATGTGCGGATTCCAGATGGTGGTGGTACCTTTTGCCAGAGAACCACAAATAATTGAGTTTTCTGTGGCGCCAGTCGAGCGAATAGGCAGGTGAATATCTGCCCCGACCAGCCTGCCATCTACTTTAGCGCACAAGTAATTGTCTTCTTCCCATACTTTGGCTCCCAAATTTTCGAGCAGCATTACATGCAAATCGTACTTGCGTTCACCCAGTTTACAACCTCCTGGCAGCGGCACTTTGCCTTCTCCAAAACGGGTGGTTAAAGCACCAAGAATGAGCAATGTGTTTCGAATAGACCTCTCATCCCAAACCAGTTTGGAAGCGAGCTTCGAATGCTCCTCCCAAATCTTAATATAAGAGCCGTCTGCGGCATAGTCTTTTCCCAATACACGCAGCATATCGAGGTGCACCTTTACGTCCAGCAACTGATTCGGAAAATTGTCGAGCTCAATATCCCCCTCTGTCAACAAAGAAGCCGCCAGGAGTCGTAGTGCTGAGTTTTTGGCACCACTTACTCTAACCGTTCCGGCAAGTCTCGACTTGCTAACTCTCAACACTTGATTTGTTTCCATATATAATTGTTACAACGTGCAGAAAACGACCAAAAGCGGCAAGCTGTCAATCGAGTCTATAATAATTTGATCAGCCCTTGCTTTAATTCCGTGCTGACTTCGATATTGAATGTTTTATTTAATTTATCCGTTTCAGCGAGGCTATACTTAATGTCTCCGTCTCTTGGCGCCAAAAATTCTATGCTGTTTTTCTTTCCAATTATACTTGCAAAAGTCCCAGCGAGCTCCATCAAGTCACATGGTATACCAGTGCCAACATTAAAAACTTCCAACTGACAGTCAGACCCTAGGGCTGATTCAATTACTGTGGCTACGTCCTGGACATAAACAAAGTCTCTGGTCTGCGTGCCATCGCCATAAATGGTGATCGGCTTGTCGTTTTGCACCATTTCTTTGAATTTAGCGATTACCCCTGAATAAGGGGAATCGTTGAGCTGCCGGGGACCATATACATTGAAAAACCGCAGCCCAATGCTGGGCAAGCCATACCACTCGAAATATTTATTGGCGTACCACTCATTGAGTAATTTACTGGCTCCATACGGCGACAAAGGATTGGGCGTATCACTTTCTTTGATTTTTCTTTCTCCCTGGTCGCCATAAATGGCTGAGCTGGAGGCATATACTACTTTTTTTACTTTGTTTACCCTTGCAAAATCTAGCATGTGGAGGAATCCGCTAACATTGACACGGTGGCAATAGGCCGGATCTTCAAAAGAGGCAGGCACGCTTACCTGAGCTGCCAGGTGGATAATATAGTCGGGTGTAAAGTTCAGCGCTTGCCAGGCAGACAAGTCGGCAATGTCGGCATTGATGAGAAGAACCGCCTCGCCATGATGCGTGAGGTTGTCGAGTCTGCCAGTAACGAGATTGTCCATCACTATCACCTCGTAGTTGCCTTCGCTCATAAGTTTATCCACCACGTGCGAGCCAATAAAGCCTGCTCCCCCTGTGACTAATACCTTTTGTTTAGTTGACATGAAGTTTTTTTTGGAGGTTCGGATGGTCTGAATGTTCGAGTGTCAGAATATCGGACTGTCTGTCCTGTCTGAGTGTCTGAACGTCGGACCGTCCGATTGTCTGAGCATCATCATTCCTGATAGTACCTTTTGTACCATTTCACAAACTGCTTTACTCCTTCGGCCAAATGCGTATTACTTTTATACCCCACTGCTTCCTTCAGCGCCTCTGTGCTGGCCCAAGTTTTTTCTACATCACCTGGTTGCATGGGCATCATGTTCAAAATAGCTTTCCTTCCAAGCTCTTTTTCCAGGCAGGCAATGAAGTCCATCAGTTTCACGGGGTTGCCATTACCAATATTATAGATGGCATAAGGCAAGGCAGTGGCCGGCTTTTTGGGTACCAGCTGCACAATACCTTCTACGATGTCGTCGACATAGGTAAAGTCTCTGCTGAGGTTCCCTTCGTTGTACACATCGATGGGCTTGTCGGCCAATATGTTTTTGGTAAACTTAAAAAGGGCCATATCGGGCCGGCCCCAGGGGCCGTACACGGTGAAGAAGCGCAGACCGGTTAAGGGTAGTTTGTGCACAGCGGCGTAGCTATGGGCAATGGCTTCGTTGGCTTTTTTGGTGGCGGCGTAGAGAGACATCTGGGTTTCAGTGGTGTCGGCTTCTTCAAACGGCACTTTGTCGTTCATGCCATAAACCGAAGAGCTGGAGGCGTAGATCAGGTGCTTGATCTTGTTGCGCTGGCTGGCCTCCAGGATATTGAGGAAGCCTTTCACATTGGAGTCGATATAGGCGTGGGGGTTTTCGATGGAGTAGCGCACCCCTGCCTGGGCCGCCAGGTGGATCACGTAATCGAACTGGTGCTTTTCAAACAAGGCTTCTATGTGTTCGCTGTCGGTAAGGTCGAGCTGGATAAAGCCGATGCCTTTGGTGCCGGTCATTTCTTTGTTGTACATCACCTGGGCCGTGTCGAGGCCCTGTTGCCTGAGGCGGGCCATTTTGAGCTCCACGCTGTAGTAGGTGTTTAAATTATCTAATCCTACCACATCGAATCCTTCTTTGGCTAATCTAATAGCGGTGTGCATGCCAATAAACCCCGCCGATCCTGTTACAAGAATTTTGCTCATTGAGGAGTTGAAGATTTGAGGCGTGGAAGACGGAAGACGGAAGACCGGAGACCGGAGACCGAAGCCGGGAAGTATCCGTATAGGCTGTTGGTTATTGTCCTCATTGAATCATTATTTGAGACGGAAGACAGGAGACCGTAGACGGAAGTCGGAAGGGACTCGTATAGCTTGGAGTTCAAAGTCTTCATTTAATCATTTGTTTCATAGTTCGAGACTGCGGGTCGGATGTTCGGATGTTCCGATGATTCCGACTGCTGGTCGTCGATGTTTTGTCGAGTCCACTTCCCCAGCGTGATGTGCCTCAAGTCTTGAAGGCAAATCATGCGTGTACCCTGTATAATTTTGATTATCTTTTTCACTCCGCAATACATATGTAAAATAGAACCCTTCCATTTGCCTTCATTTCACGGGGTAAAACCAGCGCTTCCGGTGACAAGAATTTTTAATTTAGAGGATTCGGACATTCAGATGGTTCGGATTTTCGGATGGTTCGGACGATTAAGATGTTCGGACTTTCGGACAATTCGGACAGTCGGATGGTTCAGACTTTCGGATGGTCGGACTGTCAGCACAATACTAAAAGACTTAAAATATTCTGTGTTAGTTGAGTTCAATGATGGCTGTATCAGTGTTCGTAAGCAAATCAATACTGTTTAATAGTCGCTTGCGAATGAAATCCCAAAGCTTTTGATTGTCGCAATTCCCAATCCCGATCTTAATTAATTTAGGAGGAGCGCCCAGCCTACTTGTCAAATCAGAAAAATCAGCATCCTTGGATATAAGAATTATATGGCCGTAGTCTTTGGCTATCTGAAATATTTCCTGATCCCCTAGTTGATTAAAGTTGAGCTTATAAGATGATTTAACTGGCAATTCAACATAAGCATCCATCCATTTTGCGATCGCTGGAGAAATGTTGGCATCAAGCCAAATTTCCCATTCAGGCTTCATGAATCACCACAGTGTTTTTCAGCTTGAGCGAGGCATACAAAAGAGCTGCTTTTATATCCGCTTCTTCTAACATTGGGTGCTGCTCTAATATTGCCTCATGAGTCATATCGTCAGACAATAGTTCAATGATATCACCCACAGTAAATCTCAAGCCTCTGATAGTAGGTTTCCCACCCATAAGGCCGGGCTTTAGCGTAATCCTTTCAAGGAGCTTATGAGTATCCATTTGATTTATAGTTGTTTCCAAGTTACAAATTTTCGAGATATCAAACTGGTAGCATTTTGTTTGTCTCGAAGAATGAGGTAGTGGATACCCTCCTACTCCTGAGGCTTCGGAGGGCGAGGAAGTTAGCGAATAGAGGGTAGATAGACCCGTGTAACTTGGCGATCAGAGTCCTCATTGAATCATGCCTTTCATAGTTCGAGACTGTAGATTTCGTTTCATTGCGACAGATTGCTGCGGACAATGAAGGATTCCATTTTGGCTTTGGATATGGTTTCACGCTCACTTCAGGGAGATTCTCACGCTCGTATCTAATGCAGGCAATCGATAGCATTCTTTCAACTCGCTCCCGCCAAAAGGCGGACAGGCAGAATGACGTTCTAATAAAAATGATCGTCACTTCGACGATTTATATTTAGATTGATACCACTCGTACACTATTTCAAGTCCTTCCCGGAAGCGGACAGTGGGCTGGTAGCCCAGCAGCTTCGTGATTTTGTCGATGCTGGCCTTTGAGTGCTTTACGTCGCCGGGGCGCTCGGGGCCGTATACCGGTTTTATGTCTTTACCTGTCATTTGCTGCAGCATCCCAATCATTTCGTTCAGGGTGATCTGGTCGCCGCAAGCGGTGTTCATTACCTCATGCTGTTTTAGCTCAGGCAGTAGCATCGCCCGGATATTGGCCTGTACGGCGTTTTCTACAAAAGTAAAATCCCGGCTGGTGTGCCCATCCCCATTGATGGTTGGCTGCTTGCCTTCCATGAATGCCTGGCAGAAGATGGGGATGACGGCAGCATATGGGTTGTTGGGGTTTTGGTTGGGGCCAAAGACATTGAAGTATCGCAGGCCTATCGTATGGAAGCCATAGGTTTTGCTGAACACGTCCCCATACATTTCGTTCACTGCCTTGGTCACGGCATAGGGAGAAAGGGGCTTGCCTTCGTTGCCTTCTACTTTTGGCAGGTCCGGGCTGTCGCCATAAGTAGAAGAAGAGGCGGCATACACCATTCTTTTCACGCCCTTGTTCTCTTTCACGGCCACCAGCATGTTCAGATGGCCAGCGATGTTTACTTCATTGGAAGTAACAGGGTCTTTGATAGAGCGGGGCACGGAACCCAGAGCTGCCTGGTGGGTGACGTAATCCATGCCTTCCACGGCTTTTTGGCAGGTAGTAAGGTCACGGATGTCGCCTTCTATGAATTCGAAGTTGGGCAAGCCGACAAACCCTTCGATGTTCTCGTAGTAGCCGTTGCTCAGGTTGTCGAGCACCCGCACATGGCCTGCTCCGTAGCGAAGGAGGTATTCGGCGATGTTGGAGCCTATGAAGCCGGCACCTCCGGTGATAAGGAATTTTTTACCGGAAAGAGGCTCTTTATGAAATGGCGTGTTGTATAATTTGGTGTTCAAGAGATATAGATTAAAGGACGGTTCGGACAATTCAGATGTTCGGACGGTTCAGACGGTTCGGATGGTTTAACCTTCGCTGAAGCTTCGCCAGTTGAAAAAAGCTTTTGTCGACGGATCGAAGTATCTGAAATCCGGAGTCCGTCATGCCATTTTATTGCCGTTTAGTAATTCATGAAATTCCGGTAGTCTGACAACATTGACTCTTGGAAAAGGAATTTGCTTTAGCACATTTAGATGTTTGTCATGACTGACTATGTGATCTGCCTGACCAGCCACAGCACAATCTACAAATTTATTGTCATCAGGATCGTCGTTAATAAGGTTCCATCTATAGAAGGGTGTAACCAATTCAACATTGGGAAATTCTAGTAGAAACTCCAGCCGCTCTTCCGATAAACTACTACCATACTTGTCGATGCATTTTTCAACATACTCAGTTAGTATTTCGGTGCTGAGCAGAAGAATAAACTTTTGATCCATAAATGCTTGAAATACCCACCAATATTTGTGCTTTGGTAAAATTGCTACTAAAAAGACATTTGTATCCAACACAATCCGAGGCCTACTGTCCATCTTCCTCAAGCCAATTGTCGAGATCTTTGCCGGTTATCCCATTTTCTTTGGCAGCTAACTCTACTTTCTGTGTGAACCTATCGGCAAAAAATTTGCCTAAGAAAAGTTTCAACTCTTCCATCTCCTTTGGAGAAGGATTGAATGAATAGACTTTCAAAAGTTCTAGCTGAAGGGTAGTCAATTTATCGTCTGATAGATTCATAGGGTAATGAAAATAGCTATATTATCTGGTAACGTCAAGCACACTTGCCGGGTTTTGACAATGCCTGACGATGACGTTTTCTGGCGTGAAGTAAAGAGGGCGCTCTTGTGTTGGCGGATAGAGCGACCTCTTTACTCAGATACCGATGACGTCCTCATGGTGATTCATGCATTCCTTTTATCAGAGTCGGCCATCGATGACTTCCTTCGGTAAAATTCCTTTCACATCGTACACCACCCCATTGTCGGAGACCAGGGAACGGATGTCGAGCTGTGCGAATTCCTTGTGGGCTACGGCCAGTATGACTGCATCAAATTTTCCTTCCGGAAGCTTATTCAGTATATCTATGCCATACTCTGCTTTTACTTCAGCCCTGTTGGCTTGCGGGTCGAAGATGATAGGCTCGGTGTGAAAAGACTTCAACTCGTCGATAATATCGATGACCCGGGTGTTTCGTACGTCGGGGCAGTTTTCCTTAAAGGTAAAGCCCAGCACGAGGCAGCGGGCGTTGAGCACCGACCTTCCTTTGCGCACCATGAGTTTCACTACTTCTTCAGCCACGTAGCCCCCCATGCTGTCGTTCAACCTGCGGCCAGCGAGGATAATTTCTGGATGGTAGCCTACTTCCTGTGCTTTTTGTGCCAGGTAGTAAGGGTCTACGCCTATACAATGGCCGCCCACCAGCCCTGGCTTGAAGGGTAGGAAATTCCATTTGGTGCCTGCTGCCTGCAATACTTCGTGTGTGTCGATGCCCAGTTTGTTAAAAATCTTGGACAGCTCATTCACAAAAGCGATGTTGATGTCTCGCTGAGAGTTTTCTATCACCTTGGCGGCCTCGGCCACTTTCATAGAGGACGCCTTGTACGTGCCGGCGGTAATCACCTTGCCGTACAATCCATCGATGAACTCTGCTGCCTCCGGCGTGCTTCCTGAGGTTACCTTGAGGATTTTTGCAACGGTGTGTTCCTTGTCTCCCGGATTGATCCGCTCAGGGCTGTAGCCTGCGAAGAAGTCTTTATTGAATGTTAGTCCAGATGCCTTTTCCAGCACAGGCACACACTCGTCTTCGGTGACGCCAGGATAAACAGTGGACTCGTATACTACCACCGCACCTGGTTTCATCACGCTCCCAACCGTTTCGCTGGCTCTGATGAGGGGCGTGAGCACTGGCCTGTTGTGCTTATCGGTGGGGGTAGGTACCGTGATGATGAATACATTGCAGCTGGCCAGGTCTTCTCTGGAAGCGCTTACTAAAAGGCCTTTGCCTGCAGAAAGCTCTTTCGACACAACCTTTTGAAGATCAGCGTCGCTTACCTCCAGCGTATGGTCGTGCCCCTGGTTGAGTTCTTTTACCCGAGCCTGGTTGATGTCAAAACCAACAGTAGGGAATTGTTTGGCAAATTCAACGGCTAGCGGAAGGCCTACATAGCCCAGGCCAATGAGACCTATTTTAGGGTTGGAGGGGAAGTTGGTCATGAGATTAACGATAGCGGATATGAGAAAACTTATTTAAGGTAATGGTTCTGTTTTTCAAAGGTATGTGAAGGCGCATCACCTAAACACTATTGTTTTTAGGGTGTGTGAAGACACATCGCCCAAACTGTTGTATGTCAAAAGTGTGTGAAGACACGCTGCTCTAACGGTATTATGTCTAAGGTGTGTGAAGACACAACACCTTAACGGCTTTCTTTTTGTAACACCTATTTTGATCGACAGGCGACTCGTGTAACCAGTGTCTGACAGTTCATTGGCCGTGCCGACACGTAACCCCTCCTTTCAGTGTCCTCTGCGAGAGACACCAAAAGGAGGGGTTACTCATCGGCGGACCAGAGGAGTAGCAACGGCTTGCGGTTCAGTTCTGATTTTACGTTATCCATTTCCAGCAGACTGAACATGCTATAGTTGATCTTTCTGTGAATAAGCTGTTCTGCTTTGGCCACCAAAAGGGATAAGTACTGCGTGTCGATAGCATCACCAACAATCACCATGTCGATATTGGACGTATTTTTTCCTTCTGCCAGCTCGTTGATCAGGTATACACTGTGCAGGTTGCCCAGCTTGTCTACTACCTTCTCTACGAGTACATCGAGCCCCAGGTAGTTGCGCACGAGCTTATTGAGCTCGCCGAATAGTGGGTGTTGTTCGTTCGCACAGTATACTTTCTTATTGCCTTCCAGCTCGGCTCTCAATAAGTTAGCCCCCTCAAGCCTGTTGAGCTCCAGGCGGATGGAGTTGGTGCTCTCGCCAAACTCTGTCTCCAGCGACCGCAAATACGACCTGCTACCCGGGCTCAGGAAAAACCTGACCAGTAGTTTGATGCGTGTTTTAGATGTGATGAGTGTGTCGAGCAAGGGAAGTATTTGGATGTTCAACCTACGCTGAAGCTTCGTTCGACAGGTCAGATGGTTCGGACTTTCGGATGTTCGGATCCGTCTGAATATCGGACTGTCCGAGTGTCTGACTGTCTGACCCGTATGAGTGTCGGATAGTTTGAGTGTCCGCATGTCGGACAATCTGACTGTCCAGCCTCCGGCACAGCTTCGCCTCCTCAGTCACATGGCGGCGACTTCAAAAAATTAAATTATACAGGCCCGGCGGTTTATTGGCGGGCGTAAAAATGTTCTACCGCAGCTTTTGTAAATGCACGGCAGGTATTTCGGCCCGGATCACCTGGCCCAAAGACTCAATGTGCAATATGATTTTGTTACCCTGCCTGGCGATGCATTCGCCTTCCATACCCTTAAAAGCGCCCCAATCTACTTTCACTTTTGCTCCGTCTTCAAAAGTGAAATTCAGTTCTGATACCTCGTGATTGCTCACCTCCTGCGTAAAAATCCCGATCGCTTCAATTTCGTTCTGTTTGACAATAGCGGGCTTGCCCAACCAATACACAAAATTAATGACACCGGGCGTCTGCAGGATGGGCACCCTTTCCTCTTCAGTGGCCTGGATAAAAACATAGGATCTGAACAGGGGTTCTTGTACTTTCTTTTTTCGGTCGCTCCACTGCTTCATCGTGGTAACGGTGGGGCAATAGCTCCGAAAACCATGCTGCTTGAGGGCTTCCGCCACTTTCTTCTCGGCCCTCGAACGGGTATACAGTACGTACCAATGACTGGGTGCTGGCATAATGAGTAGAAATACTACTCAAAGGTAGGAAGCCGGATGGATATGTCATATTTTTTTTAGCACAATTCGAAGGGGGGAGGAGGAATTTCTGATTGGAAATTATTGCTGATCAAGGAGAGGCTGGAATTGGGAGATAGACGGATATTCAGATGATCGGACAGTCGGATGATCAGACAGTCGGATATTCGGACAACAGACACGGTACCTTAACGGTCATTTTCGTAGCCACGAAGGCACAAAGACGCAAAGGTTGTGACGCTGCGTAGATGAGAAATCCTTTGGCGCACTTTAGGAGACGGGAGACAGTCCGACATTCGGACGTTCGGATGGTCGGAATCCTTTGGCTCCCTTTAGGGGCGCCTGGCTTGTGGTGCTGGGTGGGGGAAAACAAAGGATTGAAAGCGTTTAGGAGATGGTTGAAGAGAAGGAAAGTAAGCCGAGCCGGAACTGACAGCGCTTGCAGGAGTGGCTCGGGGCGTATCGACACCTGCGAGCAAGCGAGCAAAACTCCTTTCAGTGTCCTCTGCGAGAGACACCAAAAGGATTGGGAGTCCTCTGCGAGAGACCGCAAAAGGAGCTTTGTTGTCTGAACGTCTGACTCTCGGACTGTCCGAATATCCGACTTTCGGGTGTCTGTCTCTCTGACGACTTTATTCCTGGTAATATCCGCTGCCAGTGGCCTTTTTTCCACCATAGTAAGTTCCGTAGCCATACCCGTAGCCATAACCATAGTGGCCATTGGGTTTTTTGAAGTCGACACCATTCAACACGATGCCGATATTCTTCATCAATCCCTTGACATGGATGTCGTTTATGTAGTCGATGGCATGGCGGGGGGTGACGCTCTGCCGAATAATGAAAAGAGCGATGTCAGAATGTCGGCTGATCTCGATGGGATCAGATACAAGTCCTACTGGCGGCGTATCTACCACCACGTAGTCATATTCTTCTTTGAACCATTTCATTGCATCGTCGAACTCATGCCCCATCAGCAACTCGTTGGGGTTGGGGGGAACGGGGCCGGCTGTGATCATTTCGAGGCCCTTTACCTGGGTCGGTTGTATGACGTCCTTGTAGGTTTTGTCTCCAATAAGCAGCTGACTCATGCCTACGTCGTTGGAGATGCCAAAGGTGTCGAAGATCTTCGGTTTGCGAAGGTCGAGTCCCAGCAAGAGCACCTTGTGGCCCATCTTGGCCAGCATGATAGCTGTATTCATGGTCAGGAAGGACTTTCCCTCGCCCGAAAGGAAGGAAGTTACCATGATCACTTTGTAGTCTTTCTTCTCCAGGAACTTCAGTGCCGCCCTCATCTTTCTAAAGCTTTCCGCTACCTGCGAGCGAGGATATTTCTCCATCACCAGCTCAGTATCATAGCGGCTCAGCGCAATGGAAGCCAGTACTGGCAGTTTGGTACCCTTAGAAATTTCGTGGATCGACTGGATGGTAACTGAGAAGAAATCCTTGATGAGGAGAAAAATAATCGGGATGATCATTCCCATGCTAAAGCCAATTGCATAGTTGCGCATGGGAGTTGGGAAGGTTTGTCCTTTCAGCATTGGTGGGTCGACCACCTTCACATTTGGCACATTGGAAGCTTTGGCGATGCCCGCTTCTGCTTTTTTCTCCTGCAGGTAGATGAACAGGTTTTCACTGAGGGTAAACCTGCGCTGAATATTCACGAGCGTACGCTCTGTCAGCGGGAGTTGGTTCACCAACCTTTCGGCTTCTTTGATCCGCAAACCGAGGTCAGTAATCAAAATTTCGCTGCTCCCTTTCAGGTTCTCCACATTCTCGATGATACTTGAGATGATCTTCTGGATCTGCAAACGCAAGGACATCACCTGTGGGTTGACCTCCGTGGCATTCATTTCCAGTTGAGCGAGCTGAGAGGTAAGGTTCGCCAGGTTTCCGGTCAATGATTCGAGCATGGGCGACTGAATGCCTGCAGTAGAGGGACTAATAATTCCCTCGGGTGCCCTGTTCTTTTTCAGGTAGTCGACAATGTAGTTGTAGTACTCAATGCGAAATTTCTCTTCAGCTTTTTTGCCTTCCAGCTCTTCCAGTTTCTGCAGGGCTGCCAATCCTTCCTGGCTGATGTCTACCACTTTGTTGTCGGCCCTGAAGGTTTGCAGACGGCGTTCGATCAGCATCAAAGAATCCTGAATGCTTGCCAGCTGCTGGTCTATGAATTGCACGGTGCGGGTGGCTGTTTCGTTTTTTTCTTCCAGCTCCCGCTGGATATAGATGTCGATCAGGTTGTTAATAAAGCTGATCCCCTTTGCAGGGAGTTCCGTTTGCATGCCGATCGACAGGATGCTGGCCTCTTTATTCACATCCGATACCTTCACCCTGTTTTTATAGCTCTTCGCCAGGTCCCAGGCATTGAACAGCTTGAATTCATACAAACCTGCTCCGGCCAGTTCTGTGGCCTGCTCATCAATCTGAAACGTCACGCCTCTGGATTCGATAATGGCTGGGAATTTATATGTTTCCTCTGCAAGTCCAAGACTTTCTGATGAGAGTACGAAAGACTGGCCTTCCTTCAATTCGAGGGTAAAAGTCATTGTACGCTCGGGTCTGTTCTCACCCACGTAAGTGATGTGGAAAGGCATATTCTCCGTCTCAATCTCCCGCTCCTTGATCCTGCCAATGCCGTAGTATTCGATATCAAAATTCAGCGACTCTATCGTGCGCTTCATCAGGGTGTACGAGCTCAATATTTCTATCTCATTGGCCTTGGTGGAGCTTCCCTGAAAGAATTGCAACTCCTGCAACAATTCGGGGTTGATTGATTTTTTGTCTTCTTTGATAAGAATCGTCCCACCCACATCAAACCTTGGGGTGGCGTAGCGATGGTAGAGGTATACCAATCCCACACACATTACAATGGAAAGAAGGATATATTGCCAAATCCCCAGTATTTTGAACACCCACTCTTTCACATCCAGGTTTTCCTCTTCCATGTACTGCGGTGCGGAGCCATTGTTGTTCATTCCCTGTGCGTCCATGAATGATTATTTGGTGAAAAAGTTGAGGATCAAAAAAACGGCGGTAATAGTGGCAGCCACAGCACTGATGGTTTGGAAGGTAGTGATGCCAGTGCCCAGCTCTCTTACTTTCAGGGGTGCCACATACAATTGGTCACCTGGCTGGATATAATAAAACTCAGAGTTAATCAGGTCACGATTCGTCAAGTCTATTTTGTGAATGCGCTGCCCGTCAGGATATTGGCGGATGAGCAAGGCTTCTTTTCTGTTGGCTTGTATCTGCAGATCACCAGCTGAGGCAATGGCTTCATAAATTGTCAGTCTGTTTTGCAGTACACCATATCGGCCCGGTGCTCTGAACTCACCCAGCGCAGTGAACCGGATGCCACCCAGTTTCACTGAGATATAAGGATCCTTGATGTATACCTGAGCCGATTCTTCCACCACTTTTCTTACCTCCGCCAGTGTTTTACCAGCGACGGCAATCCTTCCGATCACGGGCACCTCAATCATGCCGTTGGCGTCTACATTGAAACCGGTAAGGTAGAAAATATCGGATGCATTGTTGATCAATTGGCCAGCAGCCTGCGTGGCCAATCCACCAACATTGAACATATTGTCGGTAGTACCATCCAGGCTTTTGATTTTTATGTCCAGGTTATCCCCGGGCTGCACCACATAGGTTTTATAAGGGAAGTTCAGCAGACTGTCGTTGGGTACTGTAGGCAATTCTTCATTGGCTTCCTGCAAGTACACTACCTTCTTATTGGAGATACATGCGCTAAGGGCTGCGCCGAGTAAAAAAAATAAGATTATATTGAAAAACTGCCCAGTCGAGGACTTCCTGACACCAAATGTTAGCATTGTACCGGAATGAATTACATGTTTTTACCGTCTGCAACCAAAAATGAGCTGTCGTTGATCCTTTTGCACCAGTGGCATATAACAAAGGAAGGCCCGTTTCACTCCCAGGTTCGAAGCTGCAAACTTACAATTAAAATCAAAATTTACCCACTTGACGGCATCATTAGGGGAGTCTACACAAATACTCACAAAGGTATAGTTGGCAATATGCATCAAATTTCGGCTTAGACGCAACAATGAAAGGCAAAAAAGTGCAAGTTGGTTTGAGAAAAATGCAAAAAAGACTTTCCTTCGGAGGAGACAGTCGGATGTTCAGACGCTCGGATGGTCAGATGTTCGGACAGTCGGATATTCAGAGAGGAGACGGAAGTGAGCAGTGAGCAGTGAGCAGTGAGCAGTGAGCAGTGAGCAGTGGAAGAACGAAGGTTGTGGGTGAAAGTTGGGAGAAGGAGAAGGAAGTCAGGAGACCGGAGACGGAAGACATTCGGATAGTCGGATATTCAGACGCTCGGATGATCGGACAGTCGGATATTCGCACAATAGACACGGTACCTTAACGATCATTTTAGTAGCCACGAAGGCACAAAGGTTGTGATGCCACATCTGTCCAGCATGTAATTATTGCCCGGGGACACCAATTCGAAACTCCGTTTAGGCATGTAAACCCGGTGTCTGACGGCACTTGTTGGAGTGGCTAGTCTTAGAAGCCCTGAAAAGGCGAAATATAAAGAGGATGGCGGTGAAGCCCATTCCGTAAGGAAAAGTGAAAAACTGCCTACAGTCTTAAGGTGATTAGTTGTTATGAGCTAGCGATCAACGGTCAGCCCTCCTTTCAGGGTCCTCTGCGAGAGACCCCAAAAGGAGTTTTGTTCCATCTGGGAAAGGTGCGTGAAGACACGGCACTGAACCATCATTTCGGTGGCCACGAAGACACGAAGGCGCAAAGGTTGGTAACCCGGTGTTTGATGGCACTTGCAGCGTGGTTGGTGGTGCAAGCCCCTAAGGGGGGAACCCTAAGGGGGGAGCGCCCTAAGCCGGGCACCCTGAGCCGGGCACCCTGAAGGGGCAGAGTAACCACAGGAGGGTGGTGGAGCCGCATCCGGACAAGGTTAAAACGCCCTTTCAGTATTCTCTTCGAGAAACCCCAAAAGGAGGTGCTTGGAGATAAGGAAAGTGAATACACCTGTATACTAAAAAAAGAAATCCTTCGCTTTTGAAGGATCGATCACGATTTTCGACTACTCGATGAAAGCTTCTCTGCTTTTAGGAATATTGAGTAATTGGTACGCCATTTCTCTATTACACAATCTCCCATTTCCGAAGCCAGCATCGTCTCGGTATGATCCAAACTCCCAGTCTTCTATTTTGGCTACAAGCTGAACTCTCAGAGGGCTCTGATGAATATAGTGAAAGCAAATAAAGGCATAGTCTTTTGCTTCCAGAGCCTTGGCCTTGCTGTTTTGCTGAAAAAGCGAACCCTTTCACTTTGTCCTAAAATTTATTTTCCTGGTATACGAACTAAGCATCATTCGCAAGTCCTGCTTATAACGTGACATATCCATGGCCTCTTTAGAGTGAACCATGAGGTGAAAATGATTAGGCATCAAACAATAGGGCAGAATATTGAGATGAGGGTTCAAATGCTTTCGAATCTTTACCAGAAACGTAGTGTAATCTTCCCTCCGAAAAAAATACCTTGGGAATTGTTGCCTCTGTTGTAAATATGGAAGAGCCTGTCCGGTTCCATATGATCAGTTTCGTTTCATACTATGTGGTGCCACCAACAAGTTGTGGGCACCACTGTGCGCCAAATGACGACCGTTGTGCCTTCAGCGAAGAACGTAGACACCGGTCAGTTAATCTGCCGCCGCTCTTCACTCGGCCATGCCACCAGCTATCGCTGCCGGGACGACACCCCCAATGCGGCACCCGCTACTCCACCATCGCCTCAGCCTCTATCTCCACCAAATATTCCCTTCCAACCAAATTGGCCTGTACTAGTGTATTGGCCGGCTGAATGTCTTTGAAACGCTTGCCGTGAACTCTGGCCACAGCTTCCCAGTCATCAATATTTCTGACAAAGATTCTGGTCCTCACCACCTCTTCCATGGTTGCCCCCAACGACTGCAAGGCACCTTCTATTTTATCAAGCGCAAAGGTGGCCTGCGCCGCAGGGTCATTTCCACCTATAGCCTTGGCCCCATGAGTAGCAGTCGTGCCTGAAATCAAGATTCTGTTTCCCTTTTTCACTGCACGGCTAAACCCTGCCAGGTCTTCCCATTCCGTGCCACTCAATGCTTTTATTCTTCCATCACCGCCTTCGGTGGTCGGATAGGGAACCGGGATCGCCTCAACATGGTGGCTGAGATCGCCCGACGCTGTTAAAAAAGGTGGTTTTCTGTACTCGTCTCCACAATCGCCGGGAATGGGGCTAAACCCTGCGATCACGTTTTCAATAGCTTTCTTGCTGTCGGCATCCAACCGGAAGTCAAACAACCTGAGGTTATCCATCACGTGCTCACTTTCTCCCAGTCTGGCGCCCACAATCACCCCGCCAACAGCAGGCTGCTCCAGCATATACCGGGTGGCCACATTGGCCATCGACACATGGTACTTCTCAGAGAGCTTCGAAAGCACCTGTAGCAAATCCTGCAGTTTCTTCCAACCTCCAGCCACATCCACAAAGCGCTTGTATTTCATTTGTGACCAGGTCAAACTTGCCTCCTGCTTGGGCTCGGGCTTACCCAGCCATTTCTCGGTCAGGAAACCGCCGGCCAATGTGCCAAAGGCCAGAATTTTCACCCCATGCTTTTCACACACGGCAGCCATGTCTCCTTTTGCTCTTTGATCAAGCAGAGAATAAGACACCTGGTTCGATACCACTTTGATACCACTTTCCAGCACCATATTCAAATGGGCTGCATCGAAGTTCGTTAGGCCAATTTGCTTCAGCAGCCCTTCTTCTCTCAGTTCTTCCAGCCAATACAGACAATCTAGCCAGATTGGGTCAGCGTAGTTCCAGGCATGAAACTGCATCAGGTCAAGCTGCTCCATATTCATGCGCACAAGCGCTGTGGCCACGGCCTCCCTTACTTCTTTTTTAGTAACATGACCTGGTTTTGGCACCCACTTGGTCAGTAGATTTACCGGCCGGTAGTCAGCGTATTTCTTTTTGTAAATTCCCGCAATTATTTCGGCTGAGCCATAGTGATCCGCCATATCGAAGGTGACCAGTCCGGCATCGCCGTAGGCTTTCATCGACTTGGCAGCCGCTTCAAGATCCAGCGTTTTGCCGTCTCTTTCCATGTCGGCTACCTGCCACAACCCCGTAAGTACTCTCGATATCTTAAGGTCAGGTGCCAATTCACAATATTCCACTCTATTACTCATAGCTAATCTTATTCAGGGGGTAGTTGCGAAAACCTCTCCGACAGGTTGACGCCCTGTTTGGTTAGTTTTCCTTTTTCACGAAAATAAATCATTGTAGCGACAATCATCACCACTATCCATATAAAGGTAGAATGGAAATACCATGCACCCGGACTGCTTGCCAGGTCTTTGACGATATGTACAATGAGCAGGCTGCCCAGCAAAGCAGCGCCTGCCACAGCAATGAAAACCTGCTTCCATCGCTCCTTCACCACTACAATGCCCCTTGCAAGTGTTGGGTTTCTTCTCTGCAAAGTGTAAACTGAGACCACCATCAAAAGAAAGTTAACGAGCATGGAGGTCACCATAATATCTATCCCTAAAAAGAAATCGCTCGCCAGGTGGCATCCCAAGATCCCGATCGAAGCCATAACTCCGCTGACGACAATGGCCGTCGCAGGCGTTTTCCGAACGGGGTGTACCCGAGCGACACTCCTGGGGAATATTCCGTCCTCAGCCCAGGCAAACATGAGTCTGGAAACCGACAAGATCATGGCCGGCAAGTCGTTGATCAGCGCAATGGCAGCGCCAGTCAAAATAAGCACACCCCAAACAGGCGGCAGCACATAGCTCAGCAGGCCAGGAGCCGAAATGTCTTTTTTCATAGATTCAGCGGCAATGAAATCCCACGGCACGCTATGATAAACAGCCCATGTAAATAGGAGGTAAAACGCACCCACAGTCAGAATGGCGATCGCAATCGCAATAGGCAGCGACTTGCCTGGATTTTTCGCCTCTCCCCCTGCCTGCGCTATTGAGTCGAACCCGATAAAGCTGGAAAACAGCAGGGCCGAGGCTGTCACAAAAATCTTCCAATCGAAAGGCTGACTGGCCGCCTCTGCTATTTGTCTGCCTTCCTTGGCCTGAATGGCGGCAACAAAATCGGCTTGGTCATGTGAAAAGCCTACCACAATGACAATAGCGCCAAGGCCAAACATCAAAAACATCAGCGGGATCAGTGTACGCTCGTAAAGTTTAATGCCCTGAATATTGACAAGAACAAAAATCCAAAGGAAGGCGAATGAAATAGCAAGGCGAACAAACCCCAACTCCAAAATTTCTCCTATTTCTGCCCACCCAAGACCAAAAGCAACATCCCTCAGGAAAGGGACGACCACGTAGGACACAACGCCAATGGCCACGGAGAGGCCAAACCATTGGGAAAAGCTTGCAACAAAACCCAGATATGGATTGAGGGATCTGCTTACATGGACATAGCTGCCACCCGCCCTGGGCATAGCCGAACTAAGTATGGCATAGGCCATGGCTGCAAGAATAGCAGGCACGGCAGCCACCAAAAAAGCCGGAAGCACATAAGGGCCGATCCCGGGCACATTTCGCTGTATCATGAAAGGCACCACGTTGATGCCCGCCCCCATCATCGAGCAAATACCAGTAGCTGCAAGGCCCAGAATGCCCATTTGCCTTGTCAGTCCTGTTTTCACTCCACCATCTTTTTTTGCCATCTCACATCATTCAAATCTACCGTCTCCTGAGGATATAGTTAAACCTTTTGACGGTCACCACAAAATCATTTTTGATGATGCACCTTCGATGTTCCCATTTCAGCGAAAAATCTTTTTCAGAAAGGAAAGTTCTCTGCAACGGTTTGTTAAGAACTTTGCAATCGATTTCTCCGAAAAACACAACCTCTAATGGCCTGATTACGTTGCAATGAAACGAATCTTTTATTAAGAAAAAGGGTTAAATTTGTACAAATCATTGAGAAGTTGACACTGCAAGGTGTTTGAACGGAAATTGATTGACTTGAAAGTTGACACAACAATGGATACGATAGATAAAAAGAATATAGCGCTTGTTGCGCACGATTATAAAAAGAAAGACCTGATTGAGTGGGCACTCTTTAACAAGGGTGTATTAGCTGGTCATTCTCTTTTCGCCACCGAGGCTACCGGAAACCTTGTAGAAAAAGAGCTTAACTTGCCTGTGACCAAGGTAAAAAGTGGCTCTATGGGTGGTAATCAACAAATAGCCACTAAAATTTCTGAAGGAGAAATAGATATTCTCATCTTTTTCTGGGATCCTTTAGCACAATTGCCAAGCGACCCTGAAGTGAAGGCGTTGCTGCGAATAGGCATGGCCTGGAACATTCCCGTTGCCTGCAACAGAGCAACAGCTGACTTCCTTGTTTCATCTCCACTGCTAAATTCTTCGTATCAAAAACAACAGCCCGACTACAAAGCGCAGGGAAAGGAAAACCTTTCCGAGTCTTTCTTTTCAGACACTGACGAGAACTACGGCCTGCTGTTGACCATTTAGCAGCTTACATCACCGAAACTTAATCAAACACCCGATCCGTAAAATGAAATGGATTTGGGATAGGTTTGCTATTTTAGCACACATTTAATCAAATTTGCACCATGTTATTATTAGGTATAGATATAGGAACTTCTTCCGTCAAAATTTCTGTAGTGGACGCCCAAACGCAAAAATGCATTGCTTCCACTCATTATCCGGAAACGGAGGCGACGATTTTGTCGCCAGAGCCAGGTTGGGCGGAACAATCCCCCAACATGTGGTGGGAATACACGCAACAGGCCATCACAAAGCTTAACGCTACCAAAAAATATAACCCCAAAGACATTGGGGCTATTGGCATTGCCTACCAAATGCACGGGCTCGTGATAGTGGACAAAGACCAAAAGGTGCTGCGTGATTCGATCATCTGGTGCGACAGCCGGGCTGTGGAAATAGGCGATAAGGCGTTCAAAGCCATAGGCAAAAGTGTAGCCCTTTCCTCTTTGCTCAATTCTCCGGGTAACTTCACGGCTTCCAAGCTGGCTTGGGTCAAAGAAAACGAGCCTTTCTTGTACGACAAAACCTACAAGCTCATGCTGCCAGGCGATTTTATTGCCATGAAGTTTACGGGCGAAATTACCACGTCAGTTTCCTCTCTTTCTGAAGGAATTTTCTGGGACTTTCAAAAGGACGAGCTTTCTGACCCGGTATTCAACTACTTCGGTTTTTCAAAAAGCCTGGTGCCCGACATCAAGCCTGTGTTCTCGGAGCATGGCACAGTAAGCTACGCCGTTGCCGAACCGTTAGGCTTGAAAGCTGGCATTCCGGTCACCTACAAGGCGGGAGATCAACCCAATAACGCCCTGTCGCTCAATGTATTTGAGCCGGGCGAAGTGGCAGCGACCGCAGGCACATCCGGCGTGATCTATGGTGTAACTGACCAGGTAAGCTACGATCCGCAGTCGAGGGTAAACACCTTTGCCCACGTAAACTACGCCAGTGAGAAAAAGAGGTTGGGCGTGCTGCTGTGCATCAACGGTACGGGCATAATGAACCGCTGGATAAAATCTGTGGCTGGACAGCACCTCACCTATGAGCAAATGAATGAAGAAGCGGCCAAAGCCAAGCCAGGCAGCCGGGGCCTCTATGTGATGCCTTTTGGCAACGGCGTGGAACGTATGCTCGAGAATAAACTAATAGGTGCCCACATCCACACCATTGACCTCAACACTCACGGCCCGCATGAATTATTCCGGGCAGCGCAGGAAGGTATTGCGTTCTCGTTCCGCTACGGACTCGACATTATGAGAGACAATGGCATGAGCCCGAAGGTGATCAGGGCTGGTTATGCCAACATGTTCCTGAGCGATGTGTTCACAGAGGCATTTGTGAACGTAACAGGCGTGCCTGTAGAACTCTATGAGGGTGATGGCAGTGTGGGTGCTGCGGTAGGTGCCGGCTTGGGCGCTGGCGTTTACGCCGACCAGAAAGACGCCTTCAGGAACATGAAAAGGCTTCGGGTAGTGGAGCCTTCAAAAAATACCGACTATGAGCCGCACTATGAAAAGTGGCTTGGAATTCTGAAAAGCCATCTTGGTTAATAGAAAAGTGGCTGCTATCGTTAAACAATAGCAGCCCTTTTAGTTATTTGGCCTGTCAGTTTTCGTATTCGTAAACAGTCTTTGAAGTATACGTGGCAGTTGGATTCTGGTAGCCAACATACTTCACCTGTTTCTCCATAGGGTAGCCGCTTTGATAAGTATAGGTATACTGGCCAGGCACATATATTGGGAAGCTCCCTGCATAACTTTGAGTCTGGCCATTCAAGTTGTTCTTACTTGACTCACGAAGAAAATAATCCGTGATTCCCAGCAAATAGTGGGGGTTGATAAAGGAATCGTAGTGCTTTTGGCTGGAGCTAGTTCCCGTTGTGCTACCCACACCCGAATATTCCGAGACGATGTTTCCCTTGTCAAATTCGTAGTAATAGGTAAAGAAATTCCCATTGTCAAAACTGTACCGTATGCCAGTAAACGCATCCGTCTGCGAGTTATATAACCAGACAGCTTCCTGACCTCCGTTTAATCCTGTTTGCACAACTTTTGAAACCTTGCCATCGCTTCTGTAATAGTACTGCTGCGTATCAAGCAGCGTGTTGTCCATAGTCCTTTTGACGTTATCCAGTCGGCCGTTCTTATACTCGTACCAGGTGATTAGCTGGAGTACCCACTCATTGGTATCGTGATTAAAGTGATAAAAATCTCTCCTGGCTAGCTTGCCTTCCTCATTGTATATGTAATCTACGTGGCTTTCCAGCTTCGAACCCTCAGCCAGCAGCATATACTCAGTCTCACTCTTCAGCCTTTTGGGTGCCTTTTGCCCTTCCAGTTTCACTGCACGTTTCTCAAAAAGTTCCTCTCTTGTCAGCTCTCTTTCGTAAACATCGCCCCAGTGTGTCCAAGTAATGTAATAGTTGTCGAATCTTGTCGGAATACTGATATTCTCCACGCCTTCAATATCTCTGCCAACTGACCACGAATTACCTTCGTCGTCGGTAGCCGTAATTAATACCGACGGCTTGATACCGTCATAAACAAACCCACCAACATTAACAGATGCACTGAAGGAAACAAGGGTCACTTCATCGCTCTTTCCGCCAAAAACCTCGACAGCGTAACCAAAGTCAGCTGCATCCTCCACCACAAAAACCTGACCCACTTCTGTGTTAGCCACAATTGTACCCCCTGCTTTTCCGTCAACCACCAGCGGCAAGCCCATTTGGAGCTCTTCTCCCTTCAGCGATCCTTCTTGCGGGGTTGCCAGCACCACTTTATCCTCAGCATTGAAAACCACAAAGCTGGAAAGCCGGTAGGTGGCCGAAGGTATTTCAAATGCCTCAGTGAAATAACTCCCTGCCTTGAGGGAAAGTGCTACTTTCTTATTGCTCACCACCTCTACCTCATTGTTGTCCGTCATGGCAATTACAGCATATGCTGGTTGCCTTTCGGATGCGTTGAAAAGTGGAGGCGGGTTAAAAGAAAGCTTTATTGATGCTTTTTGACTTCCTGGGTTTTCATTTTCACCTGGAAGTGCATCGTCGTCGCCAGAACAGGCAGCAAACATACCCACCAGGGCAGTGGCTGCAAAAAAGTTAAGAAATTTGACCTTCATGTTTACTTGAAAAATTAAAAATATTGGTACTCGCTTTAAAAAATTCACCCGGTAGAAGTTTCGGTCAGTAGATGTGGATGGTAAAGCTGAAGAGTAGACGGAAATCGAAATCGAAAGGTTGGAGATGTCGCAAACAATTTTTGATCATGACGCAATTGAGGCTACCATTCCCAGCGGAATAACAATCGGGAAAAGTTATAAAGTGGAAAATTTTTCGCCTTCATCTCATTATTCTGCTAACTTAACGCCCTGTTTTTTAAACCCCCAAAAACACTTGAAACATGGCAATAACTCTTGGAGAAAAAGAATTTTTTAAAGGCATAGGTCAAATCAAATTTGAAGGACATGGCTCCGACAACCCTATGGCCTACCGCTGGTATGACGAAAACAAAGTGGTAGCAGGCAAAACTATGAAGGAGCACTTGCGGTTTGCAGTAGCCTACTGGCACTCCTTTGTTGGCAGTGGTGCCGATCCTTTCGGTGCACCTACGCATATTTTCCCCTGGGATGTGAAAGGCGATGCGGTAGAAAGAGCAAAAGACAAGATGGATGCTGCTTTCGAATTCATGACAAAATTGGGCCTTCCATACTATTGCTTCCACGACGTGGACGTGGTTGACTATGGAGATAATGTGGTTGAAAATGAAAAAAGGCTTCACGCACTTGCCGAGTACGCCAAGAAAAAACAGGCGGCCAGCGGTGTAAAATTACTCTGGGGCACAGCCAACCTGTTCTCCCATGTCAGGTATATGAATGGTGCTTCTACCAACCCGGATTTCCATGTGCTTACCCATGGTGCGGCACAGGTAAAAGCCGCTTTGGATGCAACAATCTATCTTGGAGGCGAAAATTATGTGTTCTGGGGAGGTCGTGAAGGCTACATGTCGCTACTGAACACTGACATGAAGAGAGAGCAGGATCACCTGGCGATGTTCCTTCACAAAGCCAAAGATTATGCCCGTAAGCAAGGCTTCAAAGGTACTTTCTTTATTGAGCCTAAGCCATGCGAGCCAACTAAGCACCAGTACGACTACGATTCAGCCACTGTTATTGGCTTCCTTCGTCAGCACGATTTGCTTAACGACTTCAAACTGAATATCGAAGTAAACCATGCTACATTAGCTGGCCATACATTTACCCATGAACTGCAGGTGGCCTCCGATGCAGGCTTGCTTGGTTCTATTGATGCCAACAGAGGCGATTACCAGAACGGCTGGGATACTGACCAGTTCCCTAACGATATCACCGAGGTGACCGAAGCTATGATGATCATTCTGCAAAACGGAGGCTTTGGCGGTGGTGGCATCAACTTCGATGCGAAAATCAGAAGAAACTCTACTGATATGGAGGACTTGTTCTATGCCCACATTGGTGGTGTTGACATCTTCGCCCGTGCGCTGGTAGCTGCCGACAACATCTTACAGAAGTCAGAATACAAGAAGATTCGCAAAGACCGTTATGCCTCATTCGATAGCGGAAAAGGCAAGGAGTTTGAGCAGGGTAAGCTCTCTTTGGAAGATCTTCGCAACTATGCTGCCGAAAACGGAGAGCCTGCAATGACCAGTGGTCGCCAGGAATATATCGAGAACCTGATCAACAGGTACATCTAGACCAAAACCAGCCAGAGCATCAAAAGCGATGCTCTGGCTTTACCTTACTAATATGAAACCTACTATACTACTTTGCTTATTGGCCCTGGGCCTAAACGCTTGCACAATGCCTACTAAAGAAAAGACTGAAGAGACTGCAACCGCCTCCCGCATATCTGCTGCCGATTGGGGTGAGGTAGATGGCAAAAAGGTTCAGCTATTTACGCTGACCAACGAAGCCGGTTCAGAAGTAAAAATCACTAATTATGGTGGCATCGTCACCGAATGGAACTTCCCTGAAAAAAATGGGAAAGTATCCTCTATTGTATTGGGCTTCGATAGTTTGAAAACATATCTGGCTGGCCATCCGTTTTTTGGAGCAATCGCCGGCCGCTATGCCAATAGAATCGCCAAAGGACAATTTTCCATTGATGGTGAAACTTACACCCTTGCCAAAAATAACGGAGAAAATTCTCTCCATGGAGGGGTAAAAGGCTTTGATAAACAGGTTTGGACTGCCAATGCTATAGATGGTGACGAACCTTCACTTGAGCTGACCTACCTTAGTGCCGATGGCGAAGAAGGTTATCCTGGTAACCTCAATGTAAAGGTGGTTTACACGCTTACTGCCGATAACGAGCTAAAAATCGATTACACTGCCACCACTGACAAGGCCACTGTTCTCAACCTGACGAACCATAGCTATTTCAACCTTACGGGCAGCCCAGCTAATACAATACTAGATCACGAGCTGAGAATTAAAGCTCAGAGATACACACCGGTTGATGGAGGGTTAATTCCCACAGGTGAGCTAGCACCAGTTGCCGGAACACCGTTTGACTTTTTTGATGCAGCCAAGATAGGCGAACGGATTGAACAAACCGGAGGTGATCCGTTCGGTTACGACCATAACTTTGTTCTGGATGGGGAAGCGGGGCAATTGAGAAATGTGGTTATCGTGACGGATTCTGTCTCGGGAAGGAGGCTGGATATGGCGACCACGCAACCAGGTGTGCAATTCTACACCGGCAATTTTCTCGACGGCAGCGTTAAAAGTGATGAAGGTATTCCATACGGCAGAAATACAGGTTTTTGTCTGGAAACACAGCATTTCCCCGACTCTCCTAATCAACCTGATTTCCCAAGTGCTTTGCTGAAACCAGGGGAAACTTACCATCAAACCACAGTGTACAAAATAAGCCTGATGGAGTAGTTACCACATTGGCGCAGAAATAGAAAGCACTGCCCTAAGGGCAGTGCTTTCTATTTCTATAAAACTTCTCTGTACCCACCCGAACTTTCTGGGATCAAGCGGAAAATCTGGGGATAAAACTCAAGAGAAGTGTTATTCGATTCAGCAAATAGGCGGCAATAAAAAAGCAAAACTGGTTCAATGCGTCTCGCCCGGCCGGGTTAGGCTTGCGCCTTTTGCTTTTTTTTTGCAAGCGGAAAATACCCATGCCAAAAATCAATCCCCCCAGAAATACAGATTGATCCACTTTCTGGTCAGCCCCATTCATTCAACTCGAATAACACGTCTTCTTCAGCTATGATCTCAATCGATTTCATAGCTTCCGGGTGCAATGGGTTGATCAAGAGGTTATGCTCCGTCGAATAGCTGGACAATGGAATACGGCATGAGGGCACTTTCAAAAAGGGTGACATCATACGCTGCGCCCAATTGGTACCAAAAGCCTGAGTAGACGTCGGGTAAGGTCGACGACCCCAGTCAGGTGGCAAGTCCTCCGACATGAGGTGAGGTGCGTCTGCATTTATCTGAATGGTGATCAATACCCAGGATCCGTTCGCCACCACTGGCCCCTTGATAGCCAGCAGTTCCATAAACGTGATGGCGCTGACATTGCTGGCGTAAATGATAGGGGTGCCGGGGAAATTCCATCTACCGCCAGCCCTTCCATAGCCCAATGGGGTTGAGGCAAATATCTTATTGATCAGTCGAAAGTATTTCACCTACAAAACGTTGCCCCACAACAGCGCCTCCATGGCATTGTCAACCAGCTCTATTCCGTAGGGGCTTTTGATTAACTCAATAGGCTTTTGATTGCCTAAGGCCTGGTTGACAGTAGAGAGCCATTCTTTCAATTGCTTCTCCGAACCAAAAACCTTCACCCCCTTAGCGATGATGTGGTCAATATCATACATGGCTTTGGACCTCATTTTACCTATCGTTTTATCACCTTTATCCCACCTGAACAACGTGCTGGGATCAACTTCCAGCACACCGGATAACTCCTGCTGACTGTAGCCAAGGTATTGCACCATTGGCTTAATGCGCTCATAAACAAGCTCAGGCTCTTTGGCCATCAACGGCGGATCATCATTCTGAGCATAAGGCTTGAGAAAATGGTAAGCTTCCGTGTCTACATTAATTGTAGCCACTTCGTTATTCACGCTTGCTATCCGCCACGAGCGCCTTTCAGACCTATTGCTTTCCTCAGCCATAAATTGTTTTCTTTTCGCCCACTCCAACTTATGGAGTTATTGCATTTGCAATACTAATATACGCTTTTTGCAATAGGCTAGTTACAACAATTTAACTTTTTTCAAGAGCCATCAGGTTAAATCACTTTCCGATACTCTTTTCTATACTCCAGCGGAGCCATGCCCGTGATCTCCCTGAACTGCCGATTGAAGTTGGAAAGCGTTTTGTAGCCACATTCAAATCCAACGGCCGCCACCGATAGCTCGCCGTCCACAAGCATGTGACAGGCCTGCCCCACTCTTACCTCACTTACAAATGACGAGAAAGTCTTGTTCGCCCTCGTTTTAAAATACCTACTAAAGGCGACCGGGCTCAGGTTCGCCAGCGATGCCGCTTCTTCAAGCGTAATCTTCTGTCTAAAGTTGTCAATGACGTAGTGATGAACCAGATTCATCCGGTCTCCGTCAGACGCTTTCAATTGAAAACTGGCCGGGCCCGACGACACATATCTGTACTCCTTCGAATGTGCAAGTGCACTAAGTATCTTCAAAAACTGAATAACGCTTTCGATCCCCTCCGAATTCACCATTTTGAGCATCCATTCTTTTACCTGACTCCGTGTATGTCCATAATACTCCAGCCCTCGCTTTGCTTTTTCGAAGAGATACTTCAAACCAGCAAGTTCCTCTTTTTCCAACATTTGATGGCCTAGAAAATTCTCATCGAAGTAGATAACAATACCTCTTGTCGACAGCTGACTGTCTTTAGCAAAATAAGACTCATGGCACCGCCACAGATGGGGCAGATTAGGGCCGGAAAGCAACAGATCGCCTTCCTTGAAGGGCTTGATCGTATCCCCGACAAACCTGGTTCCATGGCCCTTGAGGACTACAAAGAGTTGATACTCCGGGTGAAAATGCCAGTTGGGGTCGAAATACGCATCCTGCAGGTCTTTGATAACAAATACCCTGGAATCTGGAATGGCCGATTTTTGAATAGGTACTCTCATGGGGCAAATGCGATACGGTCTGGTTTCAGTGCCACAATTTTCTCATAAAAAAGAATAAATGACTGATAAGTAAGTTAAAATAAAGTCAGAACAGGTCAAAAAAGTGAGAGCATTAATGAATTCTATTTTGCAATATTGATAGTCAAAAATGACCTGCGTTGTCAGATTGACAGATCACATGCATTTTAAATACGCCTCATTGTTGAATAAATAAAAATCATCCAAGCGTAATCGGTAGTCGAAAACAACTAAGTAATGAAATACACAATACCTACTTTAACCTCTGCCAGAGCAGTTCTCGGGCTTCTCAGTTTGGCAATGACCTTGTTCTTTACCTCGTGCAGCAATAACAGTGGCCCGAGGAGGCTGGAAATCCTTTTTCTGGGACATGCGAGTGAGCACCATCCTTCGGAAAAATATGCCCCCATCCTGGCTCAGGCTGTCGCACAACGGGGCATCAACATCTCCTATACGAACGATCCCAATGATTTGAATGCCACCAACCTGGCCAAATTTGATGGGCTTATCCTTTATGCCAACCACGATTCAATTACTTCCTCACAGGAAAAAGCTTTGCTGGATTTTGTTGAAGGCGGTAAAGGTTTTATCCCCATCCATTGTGCCACCTGGTGTTTCCGTAATTCGCCAAAAGTGGTCAATCTGATGGGGGGCCAGTTCAAGACACATGAGACAGGCACTTTCACAGCCGACATCCTGATGCCGGAGCATCCCGTGATGCAAGGTCTATCGACTTTTGAAACATGGGATGAAACCTACGTGCACGACAAGCTCGCCAGCGACAACACCGTGCTGATGGAAAGAGTGGAAGGCGATCATCACGAACCATGGACATGGGTAAGAAACCAGGGCAAAGGCAGAGTGTTTTATACCGCTTACGGGCACGACGAGCGCACATGGAATAACCCTGGCTTCCAGGACCTTGTAGCAAATGGCATTTTCTGGGCTGTGGGCGACGAGGTGGCACAGAAGGCTAAACAATTCAAAATAGCTCAGCTCAGCTATTCAGACGCCGTAATACCCAACTACGAAAAGAGAGACCCGGCACCAAAACTTCAAGCACCATTGTCTCCCGATTCGTCAATGACACATATCCAAATACCTCCCGGGTTCGAGCTGTCGCTTTTCGCATCAGAGCCTGATATCATCAACCCAATTGCCATGGCCTGGGACGAAAAAGGCCGCCTTTGGGTGGTTGAAACCGTTGACTATCCCAACACCGTGCGTGACGAAGAAGGTGTAGGTGACGACAGAATCAAAATTCTGGAAGACACCGATGGTGATGGCAAGGCCGACAAGTTCACAGTATTCGCCGACAAGCTCAACATACCAACCAGTATAGTATTTGTGAACGGGGGCATCCTGATTTCGCAAGCACCCTTGTTCTTGTTTTTGAAAGACACAGATGGTGATGACAAGGCCGATGTAAGAGAAGAAGTAATGGGAGGCTGGGGAGTATCGGACACTCATGCCGGGCCTTCCAACTTGAGATACGGGTTCAACAACAAAATTTGGGGCACCGTAGGCTACTCTGGCTTTGAAGGCAAAATTGGGAACGAAGATTTTGAGTATGACCAGGCAGTCTTCAACCTCAGCCGTGACTTCAAACACATGTCGCACCACACCCGCACAACCAACAACACATGGGGACTGGGCTTCACCGAAAACAACGATATTTTTGTTTCGACCGCCAACAATACCCACACGGCATATGTCAATGTACCCTATGCCTTCACCAAAAAGGTGAAAAACTTCTCGAATGACTTCGCCACCAAGCTGGACGGCCACTACGCTATGCATCCTGTTACCAAAAACTACAGGCAAGTCGATGTGTTTGGCGGGTTCACAGCTGCAGCCGGGCACAACTTTTATACGGCCCGCCGCTTCCCTAAAGAATATTGGAACAGGGTTGCTTTCATAGCCGAGCCAACCGGCAAGCTGCTGCACAAAGGCATATTTGAAGTAGACGGCGCCGGCTTCAAAGAAAGCGACGGCTGGAACATGATGGCGGCCTCCGACGAGTACATGTCACCTGTGCATGCGGAAGTGGGCCCTGATGGCAACCTTTGGGTACTCGACTGGTACAACTTCATCATCCAGCATAACCCTACCCCGACTGGCTTCGAAAATGGAAAAGGAAATGCGCATGTGAACCCACTCCGTGACCGCACCCATGGCCGGATTTACAGGATTTCCTACAAAGGTGCTCCGGAGGCCGAAAAGATCGTTCTCGATCGCAAAGAACCGGCCTCCCTCATTAAAGGCTTGAAAAGCAGCAACATGTTTTGGCGGCTTACCGCCCAGCGTCTGATTGTTGAGGAAGGTGACCAAAACATCCTTCCACAGCTTTATGAATTAATTGGCTCGTCCAAAGAAGATGAGATAGGCGTAAATGCCCCGGCCATTCACGCCATTTGGGCAATTGAAGGCCTTGGCGCACTGAATGGAACAAATGAGGATGCTACACGAATAGTGACCAACGCCTTACGCAATGCAAATCCGGGCGTTAGGAAAGCTGCCATTCAGGCCTTGCCAAAAAATGCTACGACAGTGGAATCGTATTTCAACGCCGGATCATTTAATGATCCCAACCTGAATACAAGACTGGCAGCATTTATTGAGGCTTGTTACATGGCTCCTTCCAATGAGCTGGGTAAAATGTTTTTTGAAGCTAGCCTCAACGAAGAAAATGCAGCCGATCAGTGGCTATCCAAGGCTGTGAGGGCCGGGTCGTTAGCTCACAAAAACGGTTTCATTGCGACCTACCTGCAAAACACTACCGAGCTTAAGCCCGATGGCCTCACAGAGCAAATCTATTCCAGCACCAGCTTCACGCTCCTGAACCTTGGAGGCACCAAGTATGTAGCTGCAGCTGACTTCCCTTCAGTGGTTGGCAAAGAAATTTACCTCAGCGGCAATATCTGGAAAGGCAATACCATACTCAACGGGATGCTTATCCAACATGGGGACAAGACCAACGGTTACGGAGTCTTTGCCGACAACGATGACTTCATTGTCGTGGTCAACCAGAATGGAAAAACATATACCGGAAAAGGCACGACCGATATGCCGGTGAGCTTTAAATGGGAGTTCCAGCTAACCAAGGCAGGTGCCACCTTTATCTTGAACAACGTCCCGGCGGTTTCTGTGAAAACCGGAGGATTGTTTGATAAGGAGTTGAAACAGGGGCTGCGCATCGACAAGGAAGCTGATGGCATGACTGGCGTGAAAAGTGGCACCATAGAACGCTTCACCCGGGGCATTTACAACCTGGTGGCAGAAGTGGGCGGCGACAATAACCTATCTGCTTCTCTTGACGCCGACAAGGTGATCGTGCTGAAGACAATTCCAAACAAAATGGAATATGACCTCAAAACACTTGAAGTAGAGGCAGGCCAGACGGTCGCTATTATTTTTGAAAACATCGACTTCATGCAGCATAACCTGCTGATTGTGAAACCAGGCACATTGGAAACCGTGGGAGCCGCTGCAGACAAAATGGCTGCTGATGCCAACGGCGCTGAGAAGAGCTACATTCCTGATGTTCCGGAGCTGCTTTACTCAACCAGGCTGGTAAATCCTGGAGAAAAAGTAGTATTGACCTTCACTGCGCCATCGGAGCCAGGCGACTATCCGTACCTGTGTACATTCCCGGGCCACTGGAGGATCATGAATGGCATTTTGAAAGTAACAAACGGCAAATCAGCCGACTAAATTGAAAATATCAAACTCACGTCAGGGCACTTGCTTCAGACGTGAGTCTTGATTTCCTTTATCCATTACCAAACTTACCTACCGGTCTCAGAACCGTCCACCCCGGCAAATGTCGGGGTGGAACCTGAGGCTTCTAAAAGAATTAAAGGCTAATGAATGTACAATTTGCAGCAAGCACCTGGCTTTGGACGAGTCCTTTCAGCTCCGATTCTGTTTCGCTCTTTTCGAAAATCCGAAAAATAGGTTTCGATGCGGTAGAAATAGCCGTGGAAGATCCTGCGTTGATTGATACCGGCATATTGAACCGTGCCCTCAAGGACAATGACATCAAGCCCATCATTTGTGGAGCCTTCGGGCCAACAAGGGACTTAACCAATGAAGACCCGGCCATCCATAAAAACTGCTTCAACTACATTGAGCAATGCTTCGACATCTGCGAAGCCGTAGGAGCTAAGTTCGTAGCCGGGCCTATGTATTCAGCAGTTGGGAAAGCACGACTTGTACCTCCCGAACAAAGAAAAAAAGAGTGGGATCTGGCGGTTACTAACCTGAGAAAGGTGTGCGAGAGTGCTCAGAAACGAGGGTTGTCAATAGCATTGGAGGCACTGAACCGTTTCGAAACCGACCTCATCAATAATTCGGAGGACCTGATGAAGCTGATCAACGACATCAATCATCCGGCGGCGAGGGTATTGATCGACAGCTTCCATATGACGATAGAAGAGAAGAACCTGGCCGATGCAGTGAAAACGGTCGGTGATAAGCTCATTCACGTGCAGGTTTCAGAAAACCACAGAGGCATTCCGGGTACTGGCATGACCAATTGGAATGATTTGAAAACTGGACTTGAAGCTGTTGGCTACAATGGTGTGATTTCGATAGAAAGCTTCACTCCCAATGTGCAGGAACTGGCGGGTGCCGTTTGCATTTGGAAGCCGTTCGCTCCTACACAAGATATCTTTGCGGAAGAAGGTCTAAGATTCTTAAAGCAATGGGCAAAATAATTATCTTTTATTCCACTAAACATTTTCGGAGCGTCATGCCTGTCTTTCCAAGCCGGGAAGGCAGGCATCTCGAAATCTTACAAAATTTTAATAGCATATTTTACCCTAACTACTATGGCAAATAAACCCATCAACATCGCAATCATAGGACTCGGCTTCGGAGCCGAATTCATCCCCATCTATCAAAAGCTGCCAGGCGCCAACATGTATGCCATTTGTCAGCGCAACAAAGAAAAGCTGAATGAAATCGGCGATGCCTTCGGCATCGAAAAGCGCTACACCGACTACAACGAGCTGCTGAAAGATCCAAACGTTGACGCAGTGCACATCAACACGCCCATTCCAGACCATGCAAAGCAGTCAATTGCGGCACTCAAAGCTGGCAAGCATGTAGCCTGCACCGTGCCAATGGCCACCACCGTGGACGAATGTCGCCAGATTGTGGAGCTGGTAAAGGCAACCGGCCTCACCTATATGATGATGGAAACGGTGATCTACAGCCGTGAATTTCTGTTTGTGAAAGAAATGTACGAGAAAGGTGAAATGGGCCGCATCCAGTTCCTTAGAGCCTCTCACCAGCAGGAAATGGCTGGCTGGCCTGGCTACTGGGAAGGTTTGCCTCCCATGTACTACGCCACCCACTGCGTGGGCCCAGTACTAGCGCTGACCAAAGGCGAGGCTGAGCAGGTGTCGTGCCTGGGCTCAGGCCGTATCGACGAAAAGTTGATACCTGTCTACAACTCTCCGTTCGCCATAGAGACCTGCCACATCAAGTTCAAAGACTCAGACCTGGCAGCTGAAATCACCCGTTCTCTGTTCAACACTGCCCGTCAGTATCGTGAGAGCTTCGACGTGTATGGCTCCAAAAAGTCATTCGAATGGACTTTGATCGAGCACGAACCAAGCGTGATCCACACCGGTGAGTCACCTGAGAAAGTGACTATACCTGACTACGCACATTTGCTCCCGAAAGAAATCCAGTCGTTCACCACTGCTGGCGTCTACGACTCCGACGACAACCAGCACCTATCCTTTATACAAGGCTCTGGTCATGGAGGTTCTCATCCCCATCTGGTCAACGAATTTGTCAATGCCTTGCAGGAGAAAAGAGAGCCGTATCCAAATGCCCGTCAGTCAGCCAATATCACTTGTGTGGGTATTTTGGCGCACGAATCTGCCATGAAGGGCGGCCAGCCAATTAAAATGCCGGATTTCACGCTGTCAAAGTAAAATTAACGCACAAATAAAAAGCCTTACCCGAGCGATCAGGTAAGGCTTTTTTTGTGCTCTCCAGAGAGTTACTCCTCCGTCTTCAGCACCCTCTTCTCCATATCAGTCTCAGAAATCTTCTCAACAAATATTCTTCTGAAACGTCCGGCAACGTACGTCGTACCCAGCACCACCAAATGATTTTCATCATCAACAGTTAATGAAGACAGGGTAAACGGATTGGCATAACCAATGTGGGCAAGGCCAGCAAAGTTGCCGGAATTCTTCTCGTACATGTACAGCGCTACTTGTCTGCTCTTGGTTTCTGCGGCATAGACGATGTATTCAATTTCATTCAGTGTGTAGCTTTTGAGCACAACCGGCGTATGCGGTCTCCATTCCGCCGCATTGCTGGTGTACAAATCAACACTAGACGAAAGCCCGCTGGTGGCAAGCGTTACCGATGGATAAATGAAGTTATCGTCAAACTGGTAGCCCGAAATGGCAAACGTACTTCCATTTATTGGCAGCACACTTCTAATGCCAGCGTCGGTAAACTGCCCCTGTACCACTCCGGCAGGGTCGCCGGAGAAATTGGAGAAAACCAGCGACATGCTGTAATTAAAAAAGCCATTGAAATAAACGAGTGAACCGGATACCTCGCCACAGAAAAAGGACAACGATTTATCATCCGGTTGTGTATAATGATTAATAATGGCTTCTTCCACATCACTGCCGGGGCCAATAGTATAGGCTGCGGTTGAGCCAACACTTCCGGTTCTGTCGACTTTTGAAATTACCGATAGCTTATCATCAGGATTGTAGCTCAACAGCAAAAACTGATTGTCGGATGTTAATGAGCCCGCCAGCGGATAAAGCAAACCATTCAATGGTGTAGCGGTAATGTTTCCGAAACCCGGAGTAAAGGAAACCAGACTGGCCTGAAGGCTTACCGGATCCATGGCGAAGAAATAGAAGAAAGTATCGACCTTCATCAGGTCGGAAGTGGGAGCAATGGTGTTTTCTGAAAACTCGTAGCTGCTCTCAAACTCCCCTTCTTTGTCAACCTGCACCAGCTGAATGCCTGGAAACTGAGTTCGGTCCAGCGTTGTGGTAGCAAGGATCACATAGCTGTCCGTGCCCTCTTCCACGTCAAGCGGCCTGTAGTCAACATTATAGTTGCTATGATCGTAAATCCGGGTAAAAGAAGTAACCGGAACCTCATCATCCTTTTTGCAACCAAGCAATACCAGCAGGGCAATTAAGTAGTATAGTTTCTTCATAATCAAAGGGCCTGGAATTGTTTGTCGATAAAGCGGAGCGGGAATACAAAGCTCACGCTGCCTACAATATGACTCAAATGGACATCATCATTCTGGTCGCCCAGTGACGACAGCTCATTTTGGCTGGTACCCTCCCGGGTCACGCTATTAAGCGATTGGTTGTAGGTGATCTCGATCACTGTGCGAATGTTCCAGTAGTCAAAGCTGGCACCACCACCAGCCACCCAGCCGTAGTAGTTTTGAAAAGCATCTTTCACTCCTAGATTAAGCGTACCACCATCGATAGTTTGCGGTGCCCCGAACGAATAGTCTGTCTGCGTAATCTTTACCTGACGCTCAGCACCTACAAGGAACGAGTAGAAGCCTCCACCAAGCACGAACGGCCGTAGCTTTCCATTCTGGATCAGGTCATACTTAACAAAAATCGGCACGTTGATCACATCGACCCTTTGCTCCGACTCATAGATAGTGGCAAATCTTTCTGACTCCTGCTCTCCATTCCATTCAAGACTATTCGTATACCTGTACCGGCTTCTTTGATACATAGGATGAAGCCCAACAGAAAAGCCCCGGTGATAAAAAGTCATCTCAATGCCTGCCTGGCCACCTGGTAATGCGTAGCTTTCATAAGTCTTCGTCAGCCTATCCGACGGGTAGTCGATCGGGCTAAAACCAGAAAGCTGCGACTGCGCCATGGGATTGGCAAAGTTGGTTCCAAACTTAACACCCAGCCAGAACTGTGTATCAAGAAACCCATACTTGGGTTTATTAGGCTTCGGCTTTTTCACGGGTTGTGCCTCGGCCACTGCCATAACAAACAGTAGCAGCCCAGGCAACAACAGCCGCCTAATTGATAATGAGTCTTTTTGCATCATTCAATTTTTCAGAATTAACTTTTATAAGATACACACCGGGCGACAGCTTGGGCAATTGCACTTCTATTTCCTGAGACCCTGGTACCAAACGCTGCGTGAAAGCCAGCACTGTGGCACCAGTTTCATCGATAACTTTGAAAGCCGCCTCCTGCACATCGTTCACTTTCACTTTCAGGTTCACTACATCAGATGCCGGATTGGGATAAACACTCTCAATTTTAAAGTTAACAGAAAGATTCTGTTGCGTGCCAAGAATCACGTCTTTGATAAGGTCCATCGGCTCGTAATTTCCACCTGTTTCCTTTGGCCCTTCTATTAGGTCTTCAAAAAAGATATCGTTTGCTACAACACTCTTGTCAACACCCATCCATTCATGCAGGATATTGGCATAAATCTGCCTGAAGTCATGCTGCATTTCCACATTGCTCTTTGTCAGATCCGGGTTTGTACCATAAACACCCGGTTTCACCCCGCTGCCAAACATCATTACCGGCCCGCCTGTACCATGGTCGGTTCCGTAACTGCCATTTGAGCCTATCCTCCTGCCAAACTCTGAAAGTGTTACTGTCAGTACTTTATCCTCAATGCCCCGGGAAAGCAGGTCTCGCTGAAAAGCCCTGATGGCTGAGGTAATATGGTAAAGCAAGGCTCCGTGCACTCCCATGGTCGAGTCATAGTCCTCCACCTGATTGGCATGGCTGTCAAAGCCACCAATTTTCACGAGAAACACCTTTGTTTTCAACCCACCACCAAGTAGCCTGGCTATGAGCTGAAATTGCCCGCTCAACGGGTTTCTCTTGCTGCCGCCAGGTGCATTGAAGGGATACCTTTCCGGGTAGGTAACGCTTGTTGCCGATGCACTCTCGTAAATCTGCAGCAGTCGCTTAATATAGGTTTCTGATTTATCTTCAAGGCTGAGTATCCAATCCATTTCCTTTCCGTAGGGCGAAGTTCTCAGGAACTCAGGAGGAATACCCCTTGGGTCTATTCCCTGATCCTCAAAGCCTGAAAGTTGATCTACAAGGTTTGCTAATCCGGTAGGACTTCCTCCTAGACCAATGGATGTTGGAATGTTGCCGTCCTGGTGAAAAAGCAAGGATACATCATTGCCCATTTCAAGCGCCAAAGGGTCTGGCATTGCTGCATTCGGGAAATCCTCCGGATACTTCTGCGGGGCATACAGGCTGGTGAGATAACGTCCTGCCCAACCTGAATTAAAGTAATCGTCGGATGTGCCACCCATCATCCAGATGTCGGTGCCACGGAAGTGAGACCCGTTGTTATTTTTGTAGGACACCCCCTGAAACATGGCAGCCTTCCCAACATCGTACATATACTTAAAGTCCAGCATGTCTGGATGGAGCCCCACCTGGTCTGCAGACAGTAGCGTGCTGTCGAGAGGAATAAGCGTACGGTTGCCAACTTTGTTAGGTATAGCAATATTGGCTCTCCGGCTGTAGTATTGGTCGTATTGCTCTATGGGTATAAAAGTGTTGAGCCCGTCGTTGCCGCCGTTCATTTGCAAAATAATCAACACCCTGTCGTTGTCGCTCTGCGCTGCCAGCCTTTGAAGAGGTTCGTAGGAAGCAAGCAATTTGATAGGTACACCCTGAAATGCGATGGGCATTCCAGCTGCAAAACCTAGTTTCCTGATAAAATTTCTCCTCCTCATAATTACATCAATTGATACTCCGGTGACTGCAACATGGCATTCAACAGATTGGTGAGCTGGTTTGAAATCACTTCCGTATCCACTCCATTTTGCCACCTGAAAGTCCAGGAGGCTTCGGGGTCGGGGTCGATCTGCGGGCTAAAAAGAAAAGCATTCATAAAGAAATTGAGGCGCTCTACAGTTATTTCATTGGTTGCGTTGGCATCAAAAGTTAGGTTTTCGGACATCGGCAGAAAGTACCCAGCCAGCGCAATGACCAAAGCCCTGGCATTGGCTGCTGTAGCATTTGGTATATGGGTCTGCACAAATTCAAGTGCATTGACCTCACCAAGCTCCATGGGGGTTTCCATGGTAAGGTGTTGCCTGATAAAGTTGTACCTATTGGTCAGATAGTTAGTAGTAATCCAAGCCCGGTTGAACAAAGGAAACTGATGATACGCAGAGTAGCCAGCCACCTCGAACGGCTCGTAGTAGTCCATTCCCTGCACATCCACGCTACCTAAAAGAGATCCTGTAAATGAGTAAAACCCTTCCAGGTCAGTTGTATAGTCAGGAGCTTGCACACCAAATGAGCGCATGAAACCCACCACCATGTCTAAAGGTGACTTGATGATACCACCAAAGCTGTCGTCGTCAACACCATCGCCGGCTTCATAAAACTCCCTGCTTGTTAAAAGTGTCTCCAGTGTTGGCTGTAGCTTAAAGTCATTGGCCGTAAAAACATCGGCGATGTCCTGAATGACCCCGCTCTGAATCCCGGCGTTTATTTCGTGGTAAATAAAGAACCGATAAATCTTCCTGGCGATATTTCTTGCCGTCTCCGGCTGGGCATAGATCATTTCAATCAGCTGGTCTACCTCGTCGATCATGCTTTCCTCGTTGGGTTGCCCGTTTGGCTGAAGAGTTATGTCGGGCTGAATGGTGGCTCCCCCCATTCTGGTACTAAAAGTCTTAATGCCGTTGTCATGGCTACCGCCGCCGCCTTTTATTACACCTCTCGGCAAATTTGTGTCCACATCGACAGATAAAAAGCTGTCGTCGGTGTTAAAGCCAGAAAGCACTCTTGCCGCCTGCTGCACATCTTCCTCGGTGTAGTTAATGTAATCACCCTGAAATTCCGCTTCTGGCAATGTTCCCTCCAGGCCTCGCCCAATGGAGTACAGCTCCATCAATTCCCTGGCATAGTTCTCATTAGGGCTGCCCTTTACGTTCAGTCTGCCATCCAGAAACACCAGCATGGCATTATCAAGGCAAATCTTTTTCGTAAGTCCTTTGAAACTTTTAACCAATATCCGATCTGGAATAACCAGCTCCGGGTCGCCCGGCACCAGTCTATCTTCTTTGTCAAAAGCGTAAAACCTAAAGAGTGCATTCTGGAAATAAAGTGCCCGACTGCTATTCACCACCGATTTCTTTGTGGTAAAATGAGTGTGCATAAAAACCACCAATCGTTCCCTGAAAGCATAGGCCAATGATTGCTCATTGGATATACCTGCGCTAAGCATTTGGCCTATATGCCATCTTAAAAAGTACTGCTCAAGTTCGAATCCTTCGCTATTGGCATCGGTAGTGCCTGACACCACCCACTCCTGCCCTGTCAAAGGGTCTACCGGCAAAGGAGGCTCTGGAATATCAGTCATAAATAACCTGCCAATCGCTTCCTGCGCAGTGAGACTGGCAAATTCATCCACCTGCGTCAGTGTAGCACCAAAACAGGCCCTTCTCAGTAGGTGTGCAGCCCTTTTCTTGCCCAGCGTTCCCGATAACGGTGTTAGCGCCATATACTAAATTGTAAACTGGTTGTTGGAGTAAAACTCAAATTAGTTATAATTCTTATTAGATAAAGTATACTTGAGAAAATTAAACAAAGACATAACATTGACTATTTGTTGTTTCACATGCTCAAGGGTGTTGCATCAGAGCCAGTCTGGCCCCAACTTTTGATCGGAAAGTGCTTTCCAATACACATTTTAAGCATTTAATTTTACTTTCGCTCACTACTTATAATTAAAAAATGCATTTTAACAGTTACACTCTACTTAAACCTACTTATGAACAGTTTTGAAACGCTAGACTGGATAGTCATTGTCGGCTATTTTGTGGTAATCGGTGGCCTCGCCGCCTGGGTCATTTCCCGAAAACAAAAAACTACTGAAGACTACTTCCTTGCAGGCCGCAACATTGGATGGTTTGTGGTTGGCGCCTCCATTTTTGCTTCCAACATCGGTTCGGAGCATGTGGTCGGTTTGGCCGGCACCGGAGCAGGCGACAAAATACCTATGCTTATTTATGAGCTGCATGCCTGGATTGTGCTCATGCTTGGCTGGGTATTTCTTCCCTTCTACATCCGCAGTGGTGTTTTCACCATGCCCGAGTTTCTCGAAAAAAGGTTCAGCCCGGGAACACGCTGGTTCCTGAGCGTCTTTTCATTAATAGCCTATGTGTTAACAAAAGTCTCCGTAACGGTGTATGCCGGTGGAATTGTGATCGCCTCCTTACTGCAAATCGACTTTTGGTTTGGCGCTTTAATGACAGTTATTCTTACTGGAATTTACACGGTATTGGGTGGTATGAAGGCCGTGGTATACACCGAAGCGCTACAAACTATTGTGCTTGTTATTGGCGCAGGCACACTTACGTTCATTGGTCTCGATGCCGTTGGCGGTTGGGATGGCATGCGGTCAGCGCTGGAGCCAGGCTACCTCAACATGTGGCGCCCACCAAGCGATCCTGACTTTCCGTGGCCAAGTCTGGTTTTCTCCAGCACCATTGTCGGCATTTGGTACTGGTGCACCGACCAGTACATTGTGCAAAGAGTGCTATCTGCCAAAAACATCAAAGAAGGACGCCGGGGCACCATTTTCGGCGGGTTATTAAAGTTGCTTCCAGTGTTTCTGTTTCTTATTCCGGGCGTGGTTGCACTAGCCTTGAAAAACCGTGGCGAGCTTTCGTGGGACACACCTGACCAGGCCTTTGCCACGTTGTTGATGGCCAAGATGCCAGTGGGCCTCAAAGGGCTTGTGGCAGCAGGCTTGCTGGCCGCCCTGATGAGTTCACTTGCCTCAGTGTTTAATTCGTGTTCCACGCTTTTCACGGTTGATATTTACAAAAAGCTAAGGCCCGAAACCCCAGACGACAAGCTGCTGAAAGTAGGCCGGATAGCCACTGGCATCGTCGTTGTGTTGGGCATCCTTTGGATTCCTATCATGCAGAACATTTCGGGTGTATTGTATGAATACCTGCAATCGGTACAGTCGTACATTGCGCCACCAATTGCGGCTGTGTTCTTATTGGGCATTTTCCATAAAAGAATCAATTCGAGGGGCGCATTAACTACACTTATCGTTGGTATGGCCGTGGTTTTTATCAGACTCTCACTGGAGTTGGCAAGCGATTCGCTTAATCCTAACAGCTTCTTGTATGCCTTCGGAAACGTGAACTTCCTTACGTTTTCATCGTGGTTCTTTTTGTTCTCCATTTTGGTCTGTCTGGTCGTCAGTATGACTTCTGCCGCACCATCAGCCGAACAAATAAAAGGGCTTACGTTTAGCACTTTGAGCGCTGAACAAAAAACCGAAAACAGGGCCAGCTACAACGCCTGGGATATTGTTTTCTCGCTGGTAGTGCTGGCCATTGTGGTCTATATCATGACCAGCTTTACAGGATAATTAGCCATCGGCCCTGTTTTATGAACTTATACAGGAAAAGCGCTTCGAAAGAGGCGCTTTTCTTAGTATGTTAGAGAGGCAGATCAGTTAGCTGCCATTTTTATAACACCTACCTATTTTATGTCGAGCAAGCAAAACTACACCCTGGGGTTTGTCTTAGTGACTTCCCTATTCTTTCTGTGGGGCTTCCCCAACGACCTTACCAACCCAATGGTTGAGGTGTTTAAAAATGTGCTAAACATTTCCAATGTAAAAGCCTCTTATGTCCAACTCGCCTTCTACGGAGGCTACGGCACCATGGCCATCCCAGCAGCACTGTTCATTAGAAAGTACAGCTATAAATCGAGCATTATTCTCGGGCTCTTTCTTTTTATGCTGGGATCGTTGCTCATGTATCCGTCGGCGCTGCTTGTGAGCTACAACTTGTTTTTAGTATCATTCTATATCCTCACGTTTGGCCTGGCATTCCTTGAAACCACAGCCAACCCAATGATCCTGGAACTGGGGCCAGCAGAGACAGCCACGCAGCGGTTGAACCTGTCACAGGCTTTCAACCCTATCGGCGCACTTACGGGGCAGGTGATTGCACGGATTTATGTCGTCGACAGGCTTGATACAAAAATTGGCGCCGATGCCCCCACGGAATTACTGTCTTTAGAACAGAAACAGCAAATCATTGAGCATGACCTCTCCATTGTAAGCACTCCTTATATAGTGCTTGGTTTCGTGGTCCTCGCTATCATGATTTTGTTTATGGTGGTGAAAATTGACGATCCCGCCAGGCATGTGGACAAGCTCGATTTAAGAACGACATTCAAAAAACTATTCGCTAACAAGGACTACTACGAAGGCGTTTTGGCTCAGTTTTTCTACGTAGCCTGCCAAATCATGGTGTGGACGTTTATTTATCAGTACGTGACAAATTTGAATGAGTCACGGCCGATGGATGATCAGTTGAATGCAACAGTTTACGTGGTAGCTTCCACCATCTTGTTTTTGACTGCCCGCTGGATATGCACATTTCTATTTCGCTACATCAACTCAGCCAGACTGATGCTCATTTTTGCTATGCTTGGGTCTGTGCTTTGTATTGGCGCCATACTTATTAACGGCATGGTAGGCTTGTACTGCCTGGTAGGCGTTTCCTTTGCCATGTCGCTGATGTTTCCAACGATCTATGGCATTGCCCTCAGGGGCATGGGCGATGAGGCAAAACTAGGGTCAGCCGGACTGATACTGGCCATAGTGGGTGGTGCTTTGATGCCACCTCTTCAGGGAGGCATCATCGATTGGGGAGGAACCGGATTAAATGACTTGCAATTGTTTGGCTCCATTCCTGAGGTCAACTTTTCTTTTATCTTACCGTTATTCTGCCTCCTTTTAGTAGGCATATATTGCCTGAGAGTAATGAAAAGAAATAAAGCACTTTCGTAAACGACTGAAAATGCAGACTTTTTATCTGACACTTGACCTGAAAGATGATCCACAACTCATAGCTGACTATGAAAGGCATCACCAGCAAGTGTGGCCGGAAATTTTGGACAGCATCAAAGAAAGTGGAATAGAGCAGATGGAAATATACCGCTCAGGCAACCGGCTCTTTATGGTGATGAAAGCGAATAGTACTTTTAGCTTCGAGAAGAAGGCTGCAATGGATGCCACAAACCCGAAAGTACAGGAATGGGAAAAATTGATGTGGAGATACCAGCAGGCACTGCCCACAGCTAAACCTGGCGAAAAGTGGCTTTTAATGGATAAAATATTTTCTTTGACTGAACAACTGAATAAGAATGTATAATCTTAAAAATAAGACGGCCGTCATTACAGGAGGTGCCAGCGGTATTGGAAAAGCAACTGTCTTTGCCTTTGCAAGAGCCGGTGCTAACGTGCAAATCATTGACGTGAACCAAGCCAATGTCGACGCCACCCTCGCCGATCTAAAATCTGAAGGGCTTACTGCGCCTGCTCACATCTGCGATATTAGTAAACAAACGGAAGTACGGAAGCTTTTTACAACCATCGGCGACATCCATATCCTGGTGAACAATGCCGGCATTGCCCACATTGGCAGAGCCGACACAACCAGCGAAGATGACTTCCAACGGGTGATGGATGTGAATGTAAAAGGCGTCTACAATTGTATTCATGAGGCTATACCAATCATGAAAAAGCTTGGGGGCGGTGTAATTCTCAATATGGCCAGCGTGGCTGCGCAAATGGGTATCGCTGATCGTTTTGCCTATTCCACCAGCAAGGGGGCTATCTATGCCATGACATTGTCTGTTGCCAAAGATTACCTTGCCGACAATATCCGGTGCAACAGCGTTTCTCCCGGCAGAGTGCACACGCCTTTTGTAGATGGGTTTTTGGCGAAGAACTACCCGGGCAAAGAGCAGGAAATGTTCGACAAACTTTCAAAAACACAGCCGATAGGCCGAATGGGCACACCCGATGAAGTTGGCCACCTGGTCTTGTATTTGTGTTCCGATGAGGCTTCCTTTATCACCGGAACTGATTACCCAATTGACGGCGGATTTATAAAACTTAATACCTAGATACATGCAACTACTAAGATTCGGCCCGGCGGGCAAAGAAAAACCAGGTGTAGCCATCGACGGCCAGCACTTTGACGTATCACCCCTCGGTGAGGACTATGACGAAAAATTCTTCGGAACTGGTGGCCTGGAAAGGCTAAAAGGCTTTGTTGAAAGAAATAAATCCTCTCTTGACAAAGTGCCTGCTGGTGCCAGGCTCGGCAGCCCCATTGCCCGGCCTTCCAAAATTGTCTGCATAGGCCTCAATTATGCCGATCATGCTAAAGAATCTGGCGCCAAAATTCCCGAAGAGCCAATCCTTTTCATGAAGTCTACAACATCACTTGTAGGACCAAATGATGAGGTAATGATTCCGAAAAACTCGGTAAAAACTGACTGGGAGGTGGAACTGGCCGTCATCATTGGAGCGAAGGCAAGCTACGTTTCAGAAGCAGATGCCATGAAACACGTGGCCGGCTATTGTTTGCACAACGACGTGTCGGAGCGTGAGTTCCAGCTGGAGCGTGGTGGCACCTGGGACAAAGGCAAGGGCTGCGACACATTTGCCCCCCTCGGACCCTATGTGGTCACTCCCGATGAAATAAAAGACATAAACAATGTGCGTCTTTGGCTGTCCGTTAACGGAAAAATGATGCAGGACGGCTCCACCTCAGACCTGATCTTTAAGGTGCCATTCCTCATCTCTTACCTGAGCCAGTTCATGACCTTGCTTCCAGGTGATGTTATTTCCACAGGAACACCAAAAGGTGTTGGACTAGGTTTCAATCCGCCGATTTACCTGAAGCCTGGCGACGTAATGGAGCTGGGCATCGACGGCATGGGCGTGTCGAAGCAGAAGGTAGTTGCGTGGAGGGCCTGACTGCCTGCAAAGATGCCAAAAATTGATGCTCATCAGCACTTTTGGAAGTACGATTCGGCCCGACATGGCTGGATCAACGGCTCCATGAAGGTGATACAGCGGGATTTTATGCCCGATGACCTGGAGCCGGTGCTTCATGCGCACGGCATCGATAGCTGTGTGCTCGTACAAGTCGATCAAAACCAGCAGGAAAATGAATTTCAGCTGGCGAACGCACAAGCCAACGATTTTATCAAGGGCGTAGTGGGCTGGGTGGATTTACAAGCTGAAGACATTGAGCAGCAGCTCGCCTCGCTTAGCAAGCATAAAAAATTGAAAGGGTTTCGGCACATCCTGCAGGGAGAGGCCGACGACGCTTTTATGTTGCGGCCGGCCTTTCGAAATGGGATCGGGAAGCTCAGGAAATTTGGATTCACATATGACATCCTCATTTTCCCAAAGCACCTGAAAAATGCCTGCCAGCTAGTCAAAGAGTTTCCCGATCAGCCGTTTGTGTTGGATCATCTTGCCAAGCCCTACATCAAGGCAGGCAAGATTGAGGAATGGAAAAAGGACATTAGTGCACTGGCCCAGTTCAACAACGTTATGTGCAAGGTATCTGGCATGGTCACCGAAGCTGAGTGGAAAAACTGGCAAAAGGCTGACTTTACGCCTTATCTTGATGTGGTGGTTGAAGGCTTTGGAATGGACCGCCTCATGTTCGGCTCCGACTGGCCCGTTTGCCTTTGTGCAGCCGACTACACGCAGGTGGTTGATCTCGTCGACGATTATTTTTCCAGCTTTTCAAAGAGCGAGCAAGCAGCTTTTTGGGGCGGAAATGCTGCGAGGTTTTATAATTTGGAGTGAGTAAAGCATTATGAATCTACACCTAAAAGACAAAGTAATCATCGTCACCGGCGGCGGAAGAGGCATAGGTGAAGCCATTTCCAAAACCCTGGCGGAAGAAGGTGCCATTCCCGTCGTCATAAGTCTTGATGAGCAAGACAACCTGAAGGTGGTGGCCGACATAGAGAAGTCAGGAGGGAAAGCTTACCAGCGCTCGACGCAATTGACCAGCCCGGAAGAATGCGAAAAAGCCGTGCAATTTGCTTTTGAAAAAGCTGGGCGGATTGACGGCTTAGTGAATAATGCTGGCGTTAACGACAGTGTGAACCTGGAGCATGGCAGCTACGAAAAGTTTATGGCAAGCATCCATAAAAACGTGGTGCACTACTATATGATTGCTCATTATGCCCTGCCCTACCTCAAAGCGAATAAAGGTGCCATCGTGAACATCGTGTCGAAAACCGCCGAAACCGGACAGGGTGGCACATCTGCCTACGCAGCGGCCAATGGCGGGCGCAATGCCCTCACCCGGGAGTGGGCAGTGGAGCTGCTGAAATACGGTATTCGTGTCAATGGCGTGGTGGTGTCTGAGTGCTGGACGCCCATGTACGAATGGTTTGTGGCCCAGCAGCCCAACCCAAAAGAGTACCTGAAAAAAGTAACAGACCGGATTCCGCTGGAAAACCGAATGACAACACCGGAAGAAATCGCCAACACAGTTGCGTTTCTGCTTTCTGACAGATCGAGCCACACCACCGGACAACTTATCCATGTCGATGGCGGCTACGTTCACCTCGACAGAGCACTTTAATTCGTGAGGATATGCAATCAAGTAAGGGACAACGCCATCTATCTCGTCATCTATTTGACAACCCTATGAACTCTTCTAAACTGAAATAGAACAACTCCTGATGAAATCTCTTATTTGCACTACACCCGGCCAATTCGATTATCAGGATCTTCCAGAACCGTCCTTTTCCAAGGGCAACACCATCCTGAAAATCAAAAGGATAGGCATCTGCGGTACTGATCTTCATGCCTACGAAGGCACACAGCCCTACTTCAATTACCCGAGAATCCTGGGGCACGAACTAGCAGCTGAGATAGCCGAAACAGACGCTCCAGGCTTCTCAAAAGGCGAGCAAGTTACCTTCATCCCCTACTTCAACTGCGGCACCTGCATTGCCTGCACTTCTGGCAGGCCCAACTGCTGCGAAACCCTTAAAGTAAGTGGTGTGCACATCGACGGCGGCATGGCTGAGTACCTTTCTGTCCCTTCTTATTCTTTGGTGCATGGCAACGATCATACCTTAGAAGAACTGGCTCTTGTGGAGCCGCTGGCGATAGGGGCCCACGCAGTAAGACGTGCGCAAATAAGAAAGGGCGAATTTGCGCTCGTGATTGGTGCCGGGCCTATTGGGTTGGGCATTATGGAGTTTGCCAGAATAGCCGGTGCCAAAGTCATAGCAATGGATATCAACGACCAGCGACTAGCCTTTTGCAAAGAAAAAAACATTGTGGCCCTTACAGTTAATCCTTCAGAAGGAAACCCCGCCGAAACCATAAAGGACATCACAGGCGGTAGCATGCCAACAGTGGTTTTCGATGCCACTGGCAGCCTTTTTGCCATCAATAAAGCTTTTAGCTACATGGCTCACAGCGCCCGGTACATACTCGTTGGTCTGCAAAAAGGAGACATCACATTTAGTCATCCGGAGTTTCACAAACGGGAAGGCACCCTGATGAGCAGCCGCAATGCCACCCGGGAAGACTTTGAACATGTGCTGGCCTGCATGAAAAGCAAACTCATCGACCCGGGTACCTATATCACACACCGGGTCGCCTTTGATAAAGTAAAGAAAACTTTCGACTCCTGGCTCGATCCAAAAACAGGCGTCATCAAAGCGATGGTAGAGATATAAAACCCGTTTTTCAGCTTTCTCTAAAATTATGTAACTAGGGGCCGTTTCGACCTCCCAACCGATTTCAATGAAACTTACCAAACAAACCCTTCAAGAAATTGAATTCCCGAAAGGAACCGCTGTGCCTCCCTCCAACGTCTTTAACCTCCCGGAAAAAGTGCTGCAGTTTGGCACAGGCATCCTGCTTCGTGGACTTATCGACTACTTCATCGATAAAGCCAACAGACAAGGGGTTTTCAACGGTAGAGTTGTCGTTATTAAGTCGACAGACCGGGGAGGCGCCGACGAATTCCAGGAGCAGGACGGGCTATATACCCATGTAGTCAGAGGCATTCAAGAAGGAAAAACTGTTGACCAAACAATTGTCAACAGCAGTATCAGCCGGGTGCTTTCCGCTAAAAGCGAGTGGGAAGAAATCATGAAATGTGCGGTCAATCCCGACATAGAGGTCATTGTTTCCAACACCACCGAAGTGGGAATTGCTTTACTTGACGGAGATAAAATCACGGCCAAGCCTCCAACATCATTTCCTGGTAAGCTGCTGGCCATATTACAGGCTCGCTACACTGCCGGCCTACCAGGATTTGTCATCGTGCCCACAGAACTTATTGTCGACAATGGACAAAAGCTGAAAGACATCGTGCTTACTTTGGCAAAACAAAACCAGCTGGACACAGCTTTGATCAAGTGGATTTCCGAAGCCAACCACTTCTGTAGTTCTCTTGTCGACAGAATAGTGCCGGGAAAACTTCCCGATACTGACCGCAATTTCGACTACGCTGATGACCTGGCCATTCTTTCTGAACCCTATAGTTTGTGGGCCATCGAAGCGTCTGATCCAAAAGTAAACGAGGTGCTTTCTTTTGCCAAAGCAGACAAAGGCGTAGTGATTGCACCAGATATTACAAAATACCGGGAGCTGAAGCTGCGACTGCTCAACGGAACGCACACCCTTTCAAGTGGCATAGGAGTGCTCGCTGGCATCGAAACGGTGAAAGAAGGCATGAAAGACAATGCACTGTCTGGCTTCATTGAAACCCTCATGATGCAGGAATTGGCCCCAGCCATCAGCGGGCCATCACTTTCGGTAGACGAAGCCAGAAGCTACGGACAAACCGTTCTTGACCGGTTTCGCAATCCATTTATCCAACACAAATGGCTCAGCATCACCTTGCAGTATTCTTCCAAAATAAAGATGCGAGACCTGCCGATTCTGTTAAAGCACTACGAGCAAAAGAGCGACGTACCCTCACTTTTCGCCCTTGGTTTTGCAGCGTCCATTTGTTTTATGAAATCAGAAGCAAAAGGGTCTGAGTACTATGGAACCGCCAATGGAAAAGAATACCTGATCCAGGATGACAAAGCTGGCTACCTGAGCGACCTTTGGAAAAAGTACGGTGCTGAGAAAATAGCCAATGCTGTACTCAGGGACGAAAGCCTTTGGAGCGCCGATCTCACCAGGCTACCCGGCTTCGAAAAAGATGTCACCGAAAAACTCTCCCTTATTTCTTCCGGCGGAATGAGGGCTGCACTGCAAACTGTTTTGTAAATTTCTGCCATGAACGCTAAAGTCCTTAAAGTACACCCAGCCGACAACGTCATCGTTGCCCTCACCGACCTTGCCCAGGGCGACACAGTGAGCCTGGACGGGGCCAGCTACACACTCAAAGAACCCATTGCCGCCAAGCATAAGTTCACCATGAATGACATGGCTCAGGGCGATAAAATCAAAATGTACGGCCTGGTGGTAGGCACTGCTAAAAATCCCATTGCAAAGGGCATGAGAATCTCCGTTGAGAACACCACGCATGCAGTGGGCGACCTTCATGCAAGAGAGAAAAAAAACAACTGGGTCGCCCCCGATGTTAGCAAGTGGAAAAGCAAAACGTTCATGGGTTATCACCGGTCGGACGGATCTGTCGGCACTGCCAACTACTGGGTAGTGGTGCCGATGGTTTTTTGTGAAAACAAAAACGTTGACTCGTTGAAAGAGGCACTTCTGGAAGAACTTGGGTTCTCTAGCCCAAAAAAATACAAGCAGTTCACAAAACGACTGATTTCTATGTACCAGTCGGGGCAGAGTGTTTCCGACATACAGGAAGTGGCTTTTGACGAAACCACCATTGGTGTTAGCAACAACCCACTTTTCCCCAATGTAGACGGCATCCGCTTCCTCACCCACTCCATGGGCTGTGGCGGCACCCGGCAGGATGCGCAGGCACTTTGTGGTTTGTTGGCTGGCTATATCACCAACCCCAATGTTGCTGGTGCAACGGTGCTAAGCCTTGGTTGTCAAAATGCACAAGCGAGCATTTTGAAAGAAGAAATTGACAAGCGCTCCCCTAAGTTCAACAAGCCTTTTCAGGTGTTTGAACAGCAGAAAATGGGCCGTGAAGCAGACCTTATCGGTGAGGCTGTGAAACAGATCTTTACAGGACTGATCATCGCCAACCAGTCACATAGAGAGCCCGCATCGTTGAGCAAACTTTGCGTGGGGCTGGAATGTGGCGGTTCCGATGGATTCTCGGGCATCTCGGCCAATCCGGCTATCGGCTATACTTCCGATCTCATATCAGCCCTGGGTGGCTCCGTCATCCTTTCGGAGTTTCCTGAGCTTTGCGGAGTAGAACAAGAACTTTGCGACCGCTGTGTCGACGAAGCCACAGCCAATCGGTTCGTCGACCTGATGACTCGCTACAACCAACGAGCCCACGAGGCAGGTTCCGGCTTCGACATGAACCCCTCGCCAGGCAATATCAAGGATGGCTTGATCACTGATGCTATCAAATCGGCAGGAGCGGCGAAAAAAGGTGGCACTTCGCCGGTAATGGATGTGCTCGACTACCCCGAAAAGGTGCGCAAGCAAGGCCTTACGCTACTTTGCACACCTGGGAATGATGTGGAATCAACAACGGGCATGGTTGGCTCCGGCGCAACAATCTGCCTCTTCACAACTGGCCTGGGCACGCCTACAGGCAATCCGATAGCCCCGGTCATCAAGCTGTCGAGTAATACCAAGCTGTATGAAAAAATGCCTGACATCATTGATATCAATACAGGCCCCATTATCGAAGGCAGCGAAACTATCGAACAAGCAGGCGGGCGCATCCTCGATTACTTGATCAAAGTGGCTAGTGGCGAAGAAAAATGTGCAGCTGATCGAAATGGCCAGGAAGATTTTATTCCCTGGAAGAGGGGTGTTTCCCTTTAATTTCGTCTAATAACCAAATGGCCATACCGGGCATTAGAATAAAGAAAATGTTTTAACTTTCATCCGAATTAATTCACTCCGACAATGAAAAAAGTAGTAACATTTGGCGAGATCATGTTGAGGTTGTCACCTCCGGGTTTTCTTAGATTTTCACAAGCCAACTCCTTCGATGTGGTTTATGGAGGCGGCGAATCAAACGTGGCCGTTTCCCTGGCTAACTACGGTGTACCTGTTGATTTTGTGACCAGGCTCCCCAAAAACGATCTTGGCGAATGTGCGTTGATGGAGATGCGCAAGCGAGGTGTGAATACGCAAAACATCATTTTCGGCGGAGATCGTCTGGGGATCTACTTTCTGGAAACCGGCGCAGTGAGTCGTGGCAGCAAAGTAGTTTACGACAGAGCCCACTCGTCAATGGCCGACATCAAGCCGGGCATGATCGATTGGAAAAAGGTATTTGAAGGAGCTGGCTGGTTCCACTGGACTGGTATTACGCCTGCCATTTCGCAGGGCTCAGCCGACGCTTGCCTTGAAGCGGTAAAGGTGGCCAGCGATATGGGCATCACTATTTCTACTGACCTCAACTATAGAGCTAAACTTTGGAAATATGGTGTACCTTCTGAACCCATCATGACTGAGCTTACTTCCTATTGCGATATTATCCTAGGCAATGAAGAAGACGCTGAAATGCACTTTGGCATCAAGCCAGAAGGACTGAATGTAACCACACAGGGGCATGAAGTAACAGCGCAAGCCTTTCTTTCGGTGTGTAAGCAAATGATGGTGAAGTTCCCAAAGGCTAAGAAAGTAATTACTACGTTGAGAGGTTCTATCTCTGCATCACACAATTCGTGGGCTGGTGTGTTGTACGACGGCAAAAAGATGTTCGAATCGAAGCAATATCAGATCACTCACATTGTTGATCGTGTCGGCGGTGGCGATTCCTTCATGGGCGGTTTGATCTACGGGTTGCTGCAGTATCCTGACAACGATCAGCATGCGCTTGATTTCGCAGTTGCCGCTTCGTGTCTGAAGCATACCATCGTTGGTGATGCCAACCTGGCTACCAAAAGCGAGGTGGAAAAACTCATGGGAGGCGACGCTTCCGGTAGAGTAGCCCGTTAGTGAATGTGCCGTTTCGGCGGCACAATTTTATTTCCTTGTTTTACGAATCCATATCAAAAAAGAGAAATGTCCAATAGACCAGACGCCATAGCCGCTATTAAGGCCCAAAGAATGCTTCCATTGTTTTATCATTCCGACAAAGAAGTGAGCATCAGAGCCATTGAAGCCCTTTATAAAGCCGGAATTCGTACAATAGAATTCACCAATAGGGGAGCGGAGGCTTTCGGTGTTTTCGAATACCTGAAAAAGCAATCGTCTAAGGATTTTCCCGGGCTACTCCTCGGCATAGGAACCATCAAAGATGTGGGAGCGGCTCGTAGTTTTATCGGCATTGGTGCCGACTACATCATCTGCCCGGCAATGAACCCTGATGTGGCAGAAGTGACACACAAGGCTGGTTTGCAGTGGATTCCTGGCTGCATGACACCAACCGAAATTGCTGGCGCCGAGCTAAATGGTGCTAAGTTGGTAAAACTGTTTCCTGGCAACCTCCTGGGCCCCGAGTTTGTATCTGCAGTCAAAGCAGTTTTCTCCGATCTTCTTTTTATGCCAACAGGGGGTGTAGAGGCTGAAGAAAGCAACCTCAAAGGCTGGTTCAAATCAGGCGTGTGTGCCGTGGGTATGGGTAGTAAACTGGTTAGCAAAGACCTGCTCGATGCAAAAGACTACGCCGGACTAGAAAGGAAAACGAAAGAGGCGATTGAGTTGATCAAGAAGATTTAAAGTTTCACTCCTGAAAACAGGAACAACATGAAATACGTCCGAAGTGTCCTTAGCCTTATTTTGTTATTGGCCATTTCTTTCGCTTGTCAGCAACAAAATAAGTCAGAGCCCGCCGAGGGCTCTGGCATTTACCTTAACCAAATTGGGTTTTACGTTGGCGCTCCTAAAATCGCTATCATTAAAGGTGCAGCGGCGGAGAAATTCACTGTCGTTGACCTTAACTCAAACAAGGCAGTTTTTGAAGGACAGCTAGGTGAGCCGAACCAATCGTCATTTGGCAATTACACCACTCGTGCCGCCGATTTCACCATACTCGACAGGCCGGGTAGCTATGTCATTCAGGCGACTGGCCTGGCCGACTCCTATCCCTTTGAAATAGAGCCGAACGTGCTGAATGAAGTCAGCAAAGCTTCCATAAAAGGCTTTTACTACCAGCGTATGTCAACTGACCTGCCGGAAATCTATGCTGGCAAATGGACCAGAGCAGGTGGCCATCCCGACACTGCCGTTTTTGTACACCCCTCGGCGGCAACATCCGAAAGGCCCGCCGACTTCAAACTGTCAGCCCCCAAAGGCTGGTACGATGCCGGCGACTATAATAAGTACATTGTCAACAGCGGCATTACAATGGGTACTTTACTGTCCGCTTATGAAGACTTCCCTGCCTATTACAGCAAGCTTGATCTGAATATTCCCGAAAGCAACAATGATATTCCGAACCTTCTTGACGAAACACTTTGGAATCTTCGCTGGATGCTGCGGATGCAAGACACCGACGGTGGAGTTTACCATAAACTGACCACGGCCAAATTTGAGGGCATGGTGATGCCTGAAAACGCTACCAACAAAAGATGGGTTGTGCAAAAAAGTACCACTGCCACGCTGGATTTCGCTGCCGTAACCGCTCAAGCAAGCAGGGTCTTTGCAAACTTTGAATCTCAGCTGCCCGGTCTTGCCGACAGCTGTCTGGCCGCCTCCAAAAAGGCGTGGAAGTGGGCACAGCAAAACCCGGAGGTACTTTACAATCAAGACGAAGTGAACAAGGCCCACGACCCGGACATAACTACCGGAGCTTACGGCGACAAATCAGTAGGTGACGAGTTCATTTGGGCGGCTTGTGAGCTTTATATTTCGACAGGTGACGAGGCCTACTATTCCGCCATCAACCTATTTCCTGATGAGAATCTGTCTTTACCTTCTTGGGGAAATGTGAGACTAATGGGATACTATTCGCTCGCCCGCTTTATCAATAAACTTCCGCACACCAGCTTTTCAGAAATAACCCCTTTAAGGGCTCAGTTGATAAATTTTGCAGACGGGTTAATAAATGGGTCAGCCGCCTGGCAAACGGTAATGGGTGGTTCGGAAAAAGACTTTGTCTGGGGTAGCAGTGCCGTAGCTGCGAACCAGGGTGTGGCTTTGCTTCAAACCTACCGATTGACCAACGACAAAAAGTATCTGGAAGGGGCCCTGAGTAACATGGATTATCTGCTTGGCAGAAACGCAAGCGGGTATTCCTTTGTAACGGGCCATGGCGACAAGAGCCCAATACATCCTCACCACCGACCGTCAGTTGCCGATGGGATAGACGAGCCTGTTCCCGGCCTACTTTCCGGCGGTCCCAACCCCGGACAACAGGACGGCTGTGAAGGCTACCCTTCAAATATTCCTGACGAGTCGTTTGTCGATAATGATTGTTCTTATGCATCCAACGAAATCGCCATCAACTGGAACGCGCCTTTGGTTTACCTCCTGGGGGCTATGGAAGTTCTTTACAATAACTAGTCAGCCTTACCACCCATTCAGTTTAGCTCACGCACCAGACAGAATTATAAGCGATCACCGCCTATGAACTCCTCACCCCGTGTTAAGTCAATTATCTCGGGCTGTTCGTTCAGCTCAATCTGCTTTTCTATCAGTTTGGCTTTCAACTCTTCGACTACATCACCATATTTTGGATCATCAATGAGGTTATTCATCTCCTGAGGATCTTGTTGTAAATCATACAGCTCCCAGGTGTCGACATCATGGTAAAAATGAATAAGCTTATACCTGTAGTTTCTAATGCCATAGTGTCTTTTTACTTTGTGCCAGCCATGAGGATACTCATAATAATGATAGTATACCGACTCCCGCCATTCGGGTCTTTCACCCCTGGCCTCAAACAAAGGTCTCATTGACAGGCCCTGCATTTCTTTTGGTATCTCTACACCAGCGTAATCAAGAAAAGTCGGTGCAAAATCAATATTCATCACCAGCTCCTCAATAGAGGTTCCTGACCTGATCCCCTTCGGATATTTGATAAGCATAGGCGTTCTGAACGATTCCTCGTACATAAACCGCTTGTCGTACATTCCATGCTCGCCCAAATAAAACCCTTGATCCGACGTGTACACAACAATGGTGTTCTCCGCCAGGCCTTCCGCCTCAAGGTAGTCCAGCACTCTTCCAACATTTTCGTCCACAGACACAATGCACTTCAGGTAGTCTTTGATGTACCTCTGGTACTTCCAGTTCCATAGCTCCTTTCCGGAAAGATTAGCCGACTTGAAAGCCAACCCAACGGAGTCGTAGTAAGCGTCCCAGGGCACTCTCTGCTCCTCAGTCATTCGATTCAACATCGCCGCATAGGAAGATTCTGGGTCAGAAGGGCCAACAGCGCCACCCGTGCCGGTTTCTTCTTCATAATAATCTGGCGTCAATTTAAGGTCGTTAGACAGCCACATATTGGTGATTTGCTGATCTTGTTCAGCCAGGGCTTGCCTGCCTTTGTAGTCATCATACAGCGTCGCAGGAATAGGCAGATCTTCCTCAAAAAGCCTAAAATGTTTAATGTTTGGCTGCCAGTTTCTATGTGGGGCCTTGTGTTGAAGCAACATGACAAAAGGCTTTGACTTATCTCTGCTTTGCAGAACCGAGAGCCCCTCATCAGTAATCACATCTGTGGTATAGCCATTCACGACGGTGGTGTCATTTTCTGAAACCAGTCTCGGGTTATAATACTCCCCCTGGTCGATAAGTATCTTCCAAAAATCAAATCCCTGTGGCTTCGACTTCAAATGCCATTTCCCTATCAGATAGGTTTGGTAGCCAGCTGTTTTAAGCAGCTTCGGAAATATCATCTGACTGCCATCAAATTCATCCCGGTTGTCTCTCAAGCCATTAAGATGGCTGTATTTCCCTGTAAGTATGGCCGCACGACTGGGAGCGCAGATGGAGTTTGTAACAAAGGCATTTCGCATCAGCGCACCTTCCTGAGCAATCCGATCAATATTTGGCGTCCTGATAAGTTCTTTGCTATAGGCACTAATAGCCTTCATAGCGTGGTCATCGGACATGATAAAAAGAATATTGGGTTTCGGCACTTCCTCCTTGCTTTCCTGCGTGCTGCTTTCATTTTGAGAGCAACCAAAGGCCAATACAGACAAGAGAGACAGTAGAAATCGTTTCATAATTTTTGAGCTTCCTTTAGTGGAAGCTCAAAATACGAATGATCTTAAAAAGATGCTGCATCAGCAGAAAAAGGCAACTGCTTTTCTTCACTCATTCCTAAGTGATCTTACAGGGTTGGCCGTGGCTACCTTCATCGTTTGGAAACTAACTGTGAGTACAGAAATCACCAATACAGCTAAACCAGCCAGTGCAAATACATCTATGCCGATTTCCGTTTGATAAGGAAAGTCGTTGATCCAGTTCTGCATGAAAAAATAAACAATTGGGGCAGATGCAACAATGGCAATTCCAATGATGATGAGATAGTCTTTTAGTAGTAAAAAGAAGATACCCGCCACTTTCGAACCGAGCACTTTTCTTATCGCAATTTCTTTGGTGCGCTGCTGGGCAGTAAAAGTAGCCAGGCCAAGCAGGCCAAGGCAGCCTATCAGCACGGCTAACACTGCAAAAGTGGTGAAAAGCTTGCCAAACTTTCGCTCATTTTCATACTGTGTATTGAAGTAGTCATCAAGAAAAAAATAGTCAAAGGGATTACCTGGAAATGCCCTTGTCCATGCCGCTTGCACCTCCTTGATTGCACCCTGCAAGTCATTCGTTACCAGCCGTACGGAATAAAATTCACCGCCATATAATGTGCAGTAGAAAATACTTGGCTCCAGGGCGTTCTTGAATGACTTCTGATGATAGTCATTCACCACACCTACTATCTTGGGTGCCCAACGAAACCCTGGTACGTCAACAAACTTCCCTACTGCATCGGCCGGAGAGCTGAAGCCAAGCAGTGACACCGCCGACTCAGTAATAATAACCGAAGTGTCTTGGTCTGCGGTGAATTCCCTTGCGAAGTACCTGCCTGCTATCAGAGAGGGTTCAAAGACATCCTGATAATCATAATCCATACTATTGAAACGCAGTGGCACAATGTTGTCGTCCGACGTTCCGTATTTTTTCACTCCCACTATGTAATCTCTCTGCTTCCCCGGAACCGTCGCCGTCGTGCTTACAGCATTCAGCGCAGGGCTTTGCTTTATTTCATTCCTGAACACGTCGATGGAAGAATTGAATGCTTCCCTGTCCCTTGGAGCTATCCCTGGCCTCTCAACAACAAGTACCTGATCAATATTGACTCCAATGTCCTGACTCGTCATATACTTGAGCTGATTAAACACGATCAGAGTACCGGCAATGAGTGAAACAGAAGCAACAAATTGGAGCAAAACAAGCCCTTTCCTAAGCATGACACCTCGCTGGCTGGTCGCCATCTTTCCTCGTAAAACTTCAACCGGAGCAAACGACGACAAAACAAAAGCGGGGTAAAAGCCAGAAAGAATAGTACCAACGAGCCAGATAACTGCCACCATCAAAACAAACCAGCCATACACAAAATAAGAGGCTGTAAGTGACAAGCCGGACACATTGTTATAAATACCCAGGCAAGCCAGCGAAATGATCAACGCCAGAACGATTGCAATCAGATTCACCATGGCCGACTCAACCATAAACTGAGCAATAAGTTGATTTTTATACGCCCCCATTACTTTTCTGATGCCTACTTCTCTGGCTCTTTCCAACGCCCGGGCCGTTGCCAGATTGACGTAATTAATCCATGCAATTATGATGACGAAAACGCCAATTAAGCCGAGAAATAAAACAATATCGGCATCGCCGTTCGTCTCCGGCTCGTCCGCTAAATTGCTATGGAGATGAATATCTTGCAGTGCCTGGAGACTTAGTTTATCTTCTACCGCTATGGTTTGATCCTTCGGCTTATACTTATCAAGAACAGCAGGAAATTTTCCCTCAAATGCATCCAGATCGGTTCCAGGCCTTAGCTTTACAAAAGTGTACATATCCTTTCTAGCCCAACTGGTATTATATCGCCCGGGAGCATATTCTCCTCTTGCATATAATGTTTTATAGGAAAAAAGGACATCAAACTTTAGATGGGTATTTGGAGGAAGGTCTCTGAAAACGCCAGTCACCTCACAAAGCTCATTGTTGAAATCATCATCCTGCATCCGTATCAACTTTCCGATAGGATTATCGTTCCCAAAATACTTTTTCGCCTGTGTTTCAGAAATCACGGCCTTAAAGGGCTCAGCCAATGCCGTGGCAGCGTCGCCTGACACCATCTCATATCCCATCAACGACAGAAATGAGGAGTCAGCATAAAGAAACCTACGTTGCTTGAAAGCCACCGGCTCGCCCGCCTCTGGCGTATAGGTGATAATCACATTGTTCTTATAGCCCAAATTGTAGAGACGGGCGTAATTTGTCACCTCTGAAAATTCATGAAGAAATGCAGGCCCGGCACCAGGATAGTTCTCGGCACTAGAAATTACCCGTTCACCGTTCCTGAACACGTCAAGCTTGACCCTGTAAATATTAACGGCCTCTGGAATAAAATTTTCGTAGCTCCGTTCAAAGTGTACATACTGAGCTATTAACATGAAAACCGCCACACCAATTGAAAGGCCAATGATGTTGAGTGCCGAAAAGAAACGGTTTTTCAGCAGGCTTCTAAACGAAGCCATAATGAGATTTTTAACCATGATTGATTAGTCCTGATAAATAAAAAGCTTGTTGATGAATCAACAGAAGAGTTTTTGCCCAATGCATTGTTAATTTAGTAAAGACTTCATTTCAGGCCAATGGTTACAAGAAATATTAATCTGCTACAGGTCAGTGATTTATGTTGAAGACGCCGGGAACCAATTAAGACAATTATATGTACATACATTTAATAGTATTAAGAATCACTATCAAATTCCGCTGCCATGAACTGCCTAAATGACCTAAGAAAATTTAGTGGAACACTGAAGGCTTCAGAAAAAATGCCAGTAGTTTTCGTTGGACACGGTAGCCCTATGAATGCTATTGAAGAAAATACGTACACAAAGGGTTGGCACTCGTTGGGTTATGAGCTACCGAAGCCAGCCGCCATCCTTTGCATTTCAGCACACTGGGAAACAAAGGGTACTTATGTAACGGCAATGGAACAACCAAAAACCATTCATGACTTTGGAGGATTTCCCAGGGAATTATTTGCCGTTCAATACGCAGCACCTGGCAGCCCCGAACTCGCAGAGGAAACAAAAAAACTTGTTGAAAAAACCGACATTTTATTTGACCACGATCACTGGGGGTTAGACCACGGCTGCTGGAGCGTGGTCAAAAATA